>JANMMZ010000041.1:0-12682 GCA_031373665.1 Saprospiraceae bacterium
TATCTTTTTATTTTAGACGATACAAAGACGGAACACCTTTTTTATTACTTTGTTCTTTTAAAGATCACTGGTTATCAAGTTATTACAAATTGTTAATTCCTAAACCTGATACGCATGGGGTTTGGGGGCGGTGCAGCCGCCCCCAAACCAAATCCCCCTCATCGCCGCCGGAGGCGGCGATGAGGGGCAATTTTTTTTCGGTTATCCGGTAGTTTAAACATTTTCATTCCTGCACTTAATGAAACGAATTTTATAGGAAAGCCTTGTTAAAAGTAGGGCACGAGCCCAAAATAAGGCTTCTTCAATCTATTATATTAAGAGGAATTACCGCACTTGAAAATTATTTTTGTTGATTTTAGTAAAAAAGTTCAAAATTTTTTAAAAACTTAGCCGCTGAAAAAGAACAATTCGTAGAATAACAATAAAACTCAATTATGGAGAAGCCTTGGCTTAGTCTTTACCCTGCTGGAATGCCGGCCAACATTGATGCAGATCAGTATCCTCGTCTCTTGGATATGGTAGAAGAGTGTTTCGAAAAATATAGGGATCGAACTGCCTTCATATTTATGAATAAGTCGCTGACCTTTGGCGAATTGGATATACTGACCCGCGACTTTGGGGCATATTTGCAATCTAGGGGTTTGGAACCCGGCGACCGTATTGCCATCATGATGCCCAACATGATCCAATATCCGATAGCACTTTTTGGCGCACTTAGGGCTGGACTGATTTTAGTGAATACCAACCCGCTATACACCCCGAGGGAGATGCAGCACCAGTTCACCGATTCGGGCGCGAAAGCCATCATTATTGCCGAAAATTATGCTGCCAATTTGCAGCAAATTTTACCGGACACACAAATCAAGACGATTATTTTGACCAGCATTGGTGAAATGTTGGGGCTAAAAGGTGTAATCGTCAACTTTGTAGTACGCAAGATTAAGAAATTAGTACCCAAATATACTTTACCCAATACGGTTTGCTTTAAAGACGCCTTAAAACTAGGCCGAAACTTTACGATTAAGCCCTTTGAAAGTAGCGGCAACGATACCATTGTACTACAATACACTGGCGGCACCACAGGAGTAGCCAAGGGTGCGATGCTGACCAATCGAAATATGGTAGCCAATATGCTCCAGATCAAGGCAATCATGTCGCCGTTGCTCAAAGAGGATGGCGAAATCGTGCTTTGCCCGCTGCCATTATACCATATATTTGCCTTCACTGTCAATTGCCTTTCTATCATGTGCAAGGGAGGCACCAGTGTACTGATCGTCAATGCCCGCGACTTGCCAGCATTGATCAAAGAGTGGAAGAAGCACAGCCCAACAATGGTCACAGGGGTCAATACTTTATTCAATTCGTTGCTCAACCATCCCAATTTCGCATCTATTGACTTCAGTAAACTTAAAATAACCTGCGGTGGCGGTATGGCCGTCCAGCGGTCGGTGGCCGAGCGTTGGCAGCAAGTCACAGGAGTACAACTGACAGAAGGTTATGGAATGACTGAATCTAGCCCAGTGATCACTTGCAACCCTGTGACCAGTGCCATGCGTATTGGCACTATCGGTGTACCAGCCCCTACAACTGATGTACGCATTGCGGATGAAGCCGGCAATATATTGCCTCCTGGCCCAGAGAACATTGGTGAAATACAAGCCAAAGGCCCTCAAGTAATGAAGGGATATTGGCAGCGACCAGAGGACACGGCTGAAGTACTAAAAGAGGGTTGGCTTTTTACTGGCGATTTAGGTTTTATGCATCCCGATGGCTTTTTCCAGATAGTAGATCACAAAAAAGACATGATTTTGGTATCAGGATTCAATGTATATCCCAATGAGATCGAAGATGTACTGTCTATGCACCCTAAGATATTGGAAAGTGCAGCCATTGGTATTCCAGATGAAAAATCTGGTGAAACTGTAAAGGTGTTTATCGTAAAGAAAGATCATTCATTGACTGAATTGGAAGTATTAGACCACTGTAGGACTAACTTGACGGGCTATAAAATGCCTAGAGTGATAGAGTTTAGAACGGATCTTCCTAAATCAAATGTTGGTAAAATACTTCGTAAAGAATTGAGGGATAAGTAGTTGCAAATTATTGTAAATAACGTCATCTGATGACTAAGGCACGGGTCAATAATAACTTATAGGATTCGGCGAAGTTTGTTGGCGGGGACGCCAACAAAGGCAAATGCCTGATTATTAAGGAATTACCGTTGTTGGCGTCCCCGCCAACAACTTGTTTTTGGAAGGCAGATTATTACAAGTTATTGTTTTTTCATTCCTACCACAGAAATTATAAACTAAAAACTTGCCCTCCAGAAGAACTCCGTTCATTTGGTGGGCAAGTTTTTTTAGGCGTTATTGGTTATACAAAACAATGGCTTTTTTGTGATTTTTTGTTTCTATCGTTCTACTCGCATCAATCGAAGTATTTCCTGGTACCCACCAAAATCAATTTTGACCAAATACGATCCCATTGGCAAATGACCGATGGAGAGTTCTATTTCAGCATGACGCTCCACTTCCACCTCGGACCGCAAGCCCAAGGGCTGACCAGTGATGGCCAATATTTCAACCGTGGCATGGGCAGGTTTTTCTACATCTAAATGCAATATAGTGCGGTTGTCTGTGACATTGGGCTGTAAAGTGGCCGTGTATTTCCTTTTAGTTATTTCGATGGTTTCAATATCAGAAAAATCTTCTTTGCCATCCAAATCAAGTTGACGAAGGCGGAAGTAATGCACGCCAAACTCTAAGTCGGATACTTCAAAATGATATTTGAGTGCGGAGTCAGAATTTCCGGCAGCGGGAACCGTACCTACTGATACCCAATTTTTTTGAGGATCCAAGTGTTGGATTTCAAAGCATTTGCTGTTCCGCTCCTGAGCGGTTTCCCAATCTAAAATAGCGGTGTTTCCGCTGACTTCCGCGTCAAAACTGGTCAATTCAACAGGCAGCAACGACAATAGTGCTACATTGGTGGTTGTAAGCGTTCCATTGGATAAGGTTACCGATATATCTTGGGTTACATAGCCCGATTTTGATACCCTCAAGGTATAAGTACCGCTGGATTCTCGTCCCATCTTATAAACGCCGGATGAATTGCTTTGCTCCATCGTAGTGGTGCTAAGGAGTTGTACGGTAGCATTTGGCAATGGATATCCTGTATTGGCAGCCGTGACAATACCTTCTACGTAGCAACCCCTGACATAAGTGGGGTCTATGATCCACATTTCACCATTATTGGTGCCTTGGGCAAACATATTGGACACTAAAATATTGCCAGAAGGTAGGTATGGATATACGCCCCAAGCGCCTTCAAAACCATTTCCAGATCCCGGATAAGTATCATGATCGCCTACTTGTACCATATTATCGGGGCGAGATACATCTACTATTGTGAATCCATCTTTATACCAAGAGGTGATGGCATAGCCATCTCTGATGTAGGTATTATGGACAATAGAGTTAGAGCCCGGATTGCTTTGAATCTTGTCTAATAGCGTAATATTGCTATAATTACTAATGTCATAAGAAGTTAGGGTCGAGTTTGGCTTTTCATCAGTGGTAAACATGTAAGAGCCCATAAGCCAAGTATTGTGCGGAAAAGCAAGTGGTGTGGTGATGGGTGTACAAAGATCCACGCCGATTAAAGGGCCAGTTTTATTGGCCATATTTACAATAGAAACCTTACCGGCTGATATGTGGGCCGCATACATGATGTCATTATCCACATAACCGTCGTGTACATAGCCAATAGGATTGTAATAACCCTTATATATGGGTGCTGTAGCAGCACTGCCATTGATATCGAATACCAATGCTCGGCCACCGACTATATTAGTGCCATACAGATACAAAAATCCTTTGGTTTCGTCCACCTGCAAGGCGTGGATTTTGTTGAGTACGGCAGGGGTAGTGCCACCTCCCGTGTAAGTATAGGTAGTTAGGTTGGTTCCGGGCAGGTTGGTTAGATCTACAATCTGCAATCCGCCTCCACCTTCGGTAGCGATATAAGCATAATTCAAATAGGTTCTAATTTCGCGCCAAGAACTGTTTGCTCCTGCTATTTGAGTGATTTGCACTGGGGTGGTGGGGTTGGTAACATCTGTGACGATCATCCCAAATTGGCCTCCGATCAAGGCATATTCCGAAGTGCCTATTGCGTAACCCCATATATTTGAAAGGTTTTGACCTGCATAAGTCGTTTTAGAAACGAAACTAGTATTAACATTTTGAGCACTAACACTTAAACCGTAAGAAGCGATCAGTGCAAGAATAAATAAACGAAACATGATACAAAAAATAATGAATAGACCACATGGTGTATCTATTCGGTGAAGAAATTAATCTTCGTTCAGTTCTACCAACAATTCTGTTTTATACGTATCGTCGGTTTGGGTAATTATTAATTTGTGGTGGTTAGGATATACCAAATCCAACTGACGTTGTACATTTTTCAATCCTATGCCCCCTTGCTTTTCTTGTTTTTTAATGTCTGGATCAATGGTATTTGAGACGCAAAAGTACAAATTTTCTGATATTAAACGCAATGTAATATCAATAGTAACATCTCCAATGGTGCCGCTTGCACCATGCTTGAAACTATTCTCTACAAAAGGCAATAACAGCAGCGGTGCGATCAACTGATTGGGGTTATCCAGTGCCTGATTATATTTCACGATGAGGCGGTCATTGTACCGCATTTTTTCCAAGGCTATATAATCATTGAGTACCTTGGCTTCCGCTTCTATGGCGATGCGGGGGGTACGGCATTCGTACAATACAAATCGCATGATTTTGGAAAGCATCATAATGGCATCGGGGGTCATATCCGATTTTTTTCGAGCCAATACATAGAGATTATTCAAGGTATTGAACAAAAAATGGGGGTTGGTTTGAGCCCTCAAAAAACTCAGTTCGCTTTGTAGTTTTTCACGGATGAGTTCTTGCTCAAACTCAAGGCTTTTGTAATGTACACGCACCAATTTGATAGAAAGTGCGGCACCAAGGGTAATAAATAGGTCAAATAATATTAATACAAAAGATCGGACACTAAAAAAAGCAATGGGCGGACGAGGAGGGGCATCCGGAATGATCTTTGGCGGGAATAGGGGCCTATAAATGTACATAATCACGCCTTGATAGATCAAGTAGGTTGCTAAGAAAGCAACGATCATGAGTACGATTAATTTTCGAGCCTTATTTCGCTCTAAATACAGCGGAATGATGTGATAAAACACAAAATAAACAAATGCCAATTTAGTCGGTAGCGTAAAGGCTTCGCCGATCAGGTTGTCCGTAAATGCTAGTTCTAGCGATTGACGGTTTAATAAACACGTCAAAACGGCATTTAATGGAAGGTAAACCACCCAGAAGATGACGTGTTTGAAAATTCTACTGGCTAAGATATGCGGTAGCGTATTGCTCACGAGTGCCATTCTATGGTGATAAAATCGGGGGAAGTTTGTAAAGTATAAAGCGATCGGTCTCGGAGGCGTATTTCTTTGATGGGCAATTCTACGCCATCAACAATACACTTTTGAACAAAGGCAGGAAATCCTACCAAATAAACCTTAACGCTCTCATAAGTGGTCTTAAATTGTCCTTCTTTTCTTTGGCGCACTACAAAGGAATCATTTTTCCCTTCGGTTTCAAATATTTTCAGACTAAATGCCTCATTTGTTTCGTAATCGTAGCCTTCGCCCTCATCTTCATACAAATGGGAGGTCTCAGTACCTTGTTTGTAATATACGTACAGCGTCAATTCATCTATCGGCTTTTCACCAGTATATTGACGGATGGGGTATATGGGCAGTACCGCGCCTTCGCGCACAAAAAACGGGATTTGGTCGGGCATCGTATTCACAAACAATTCACCAGCCGACAACTGCCCTGTCCAGAAATAGTACCAATTGCCCTTGGGCAAATACACATTTTGCCGCTGTTGTTTGGATACCACCACTGGGCTGACTAGGATGTGTTCTGCAAATAAAAAATCGCGGTCTTGATCCCAAAGTTTTGAATCATTGGCATCTTCAAAAAGGAGGTGCCGAAGTACAGGGGTACCATCCAAACGGTGGAGCCACATGGCAGTGTAAAGAGATGGCAACAGGCAATACCTTAGTTCAATGGCTTTTTTGGCAATCGGAGTCCATTTGTCGCCAAAAGAAAAAGGCTCTTGGTCAAAAATAGGTTCGGCTGGCTTGGCATCTTCAGTAGGAACGGCATCGCCACTGCTGTGCTGACCCATACTGTGGGTGCGCATGAGTGGGTGAAAAACCGACAGTTGTAACCACCTCACAAACAACTCTCCATCGGGTTTGCCGGCAAAACCGCCAATATCAGTACCGCAAAAGGAAAATCCACTGATGGACAGCCTTTGACACTGGATATTGGCAATCTGGAGGTGCTCCCAAGTCGCTAAATTATCGCCCGTCCAGAGGGCGGTGTAGCGTTGGCCACCGGCATAGGTGGCACGAGACAGCAAAAACGGGCGTTTCTCAGATTTCAATCGCTTAAACCCCACCCAAGAAGCACGGTTCATTTGTTGACCATATACATTGTGCGCTTTTCGGTGTCCGCAAGGATGGCCATCATAGTCATGCATGACGTGATCGGGCAGGGTTTTATGATTTACGTGAAATACTGCGGGTTCGTTCATATCGTTCCAAAAACCCGACATTCCCAAGTTTTTGTAAAGATCGGTATATTGGTCACCCCACCAATCGCGCACCTTTGGATTGGTGAAATCGGGAAATACGCAAAACCCCGGCCATACTGGTGCTTTGGCAACGTCGCCATCGGTGGTTTTGGCAAACATGCCGCCTTCCATCCCTTGTTGGTATATGAAATAATCAGGATCTTCTTTAATGCCCGGATCAATCATGGCCACACTGTGAAAACCCTGCTCTTTTAGGTCGGCGATCAATTTTTTGGGGTTGGGGAAGTGCGTTTCATTCCAAGTAAAACACCGATACCCGTCCATATAATCAATGTCAAAATATATGGCATCGCAGGGTATTTCTGCTTCTCGGAATCGGTCGGCCAAGGCTCTGACCGTCGTCTCGGGATAATAACTCCACCTGCATTGGTGATAACCCAACGCCCAGATAGGCGGCAACTCGTGGGTGCCAGTGAGTTTTGCGAATGCCCTTGCGACATCGGTCAACTGAGGGCCGTATATGAAATAATAGTTCATTTCACCCCCTTCTGCCCAAAACGAGGTTATTTCTTGTCCTTCACTGTCAAAATCAAAATGGGTTTTAAAACTATTATCTAAAAATATTCCATACGAAATGCCTTGGTGTACAGAGTAATAGAACGGAATGGCTCGATACAGTGGATCGCTTTGAGTACCGTATCCATAGGAGTCAGTACACCAATTTTCAAATTTTTTACCACTTAGGTTCATCCCACAACTTTTATCGCCCAAGCCCAAGAAAAGTTCTTTTTTCAAACGTTTTTTCTCGATCCGTTGTTCGCACCAGCCTTTCATGACCGTACGCGTGGCGGTATAACCGCCTTCATCTTCAGAAATAACCCGATCATCGGAGTCATAAAATTTGACGCGCAATCCTGATTTTGACACCACCACTTGCAGCAAATCAGAGACCAAAAGGTACTCGTGGTCGCTTTCTTGTAACGTGACGGTTACTTTTTCTGGTTGAAAATCGGGGGCGATGGCGTAAGAAAAATCGGCTTCAAATGACCCACCTGTTTGGTATCTCAAGCGGATAATACCCGCGCTCAGAAATTGGATTCTCAGCGTGATATTGTTTTTGCACACAAACTCATAAGCATTGTTCGTCCATCGCACCATGGCGACTTCATCGGGTATCAATACCTGATGAACATCATCGTAACGCTTGCTGACGGAAGCCTCGGCAAACGAAATTGATTTGGGTTCTATTTGCTCTTTGAGCAACCCTGATTCGGTGGTTGACACCGTTTTCTCCTGCTGTTTCTTCATTCGTTATTGTTTCACGCGCCACTAGAACGGATCATATCCATTGAAGCACCTACAAAGGTACATTGCCATGCTTCCGCTTGGGTCGGTTGACCGTTTTATTTTCGAGCATGGCAAACGATTTAATCAATTTGCGCCTAGTCTCTCGCGGATGAATCACTTCATCTATAAAGCCCCGAGCCGCTGCGCGGTAAGGATTGGCAAATGTTTCGGCGTATTCGCGTTCTTTCTCCGTTAGTTTGGCTGCTGGGTCGTCGGCTGCGTCTATTTCTTTTTTAAAAATGATTTCAGAAGCACCTTTCGCGCCCATCACGGCTATTTCGGCGGTTGGCCACGCAAAATTCATATCCGCGCCTATGTGTTTGGAGTTCATCACATCGTAAGCACCGCCGTACGCCTTGCGGGTGATCACTGTGATGCGCGGTACGGTTGCCTCCGAAAAGGCGTACAACAGTTTGGCACCATTGGTGATGATGGCATTCCACTCTTGATCGGTGCCCGGCAAAAAGCCCGGTACATCCTCCAATACCAACAAAGGGATATTGAAACAATCGCAGAAACGAACAAATCGGGCGGCTTTTTTGCTGGAATTGACATCCAAAACGCCAGCCAAATTCATAGGCTGGTTGGCTACGATCCCAATGCTCCGCCCGGCCAGCCGCGCAAAACCGATGACAATATTTTCTGCATATTGCTCATGGATTTCAAAAAATGAATCTTCATCACAAATATGCGCAATCACCTCTTTGATATCATAAGGTTGGTTGGCATTTTCGGGTATGATGGTTTCCAATACATCGCGGTATTCATCCGTCAACGTATAGGGTAGGGTAGGGGTCTTTTCTTCACAATTTTGAGGAATATACGACAGCAATTGCTTGAGTTTTTCGATACAATCCAAGTCGTTGGTGGCTACCAAGTGGGTCACGCCCGATTTGGTAGCGTGGGTACTCGCACCGCCCAGTTCTTCGCTGGTGACTTCTTCATTGGTGACGGTTTTGACCACATTGGGACCCGTCACAAACATATAAGCACTGTTCTGAACCATCATAATAAAATCGGTCATAGCAGGACTATACACCGCACCGCCCGCACAAGGCCCCATGATGGCCGATAACTGTGGAATGACCCCCGAAGCCTGTACATTTCGATAAAATATGTCGGCATACCCGCCCAGAGAGTTAACGCCCTCTTGGATTCTAGCCCCCCCCGAATCATTTAATCCGATCAATGGTGCGCCGTTGCGTACTGCCAAATCCATAATTTTACAGATTTTTTCTGCGTGTGTTTCGGAGAGCGAACCCCCAAAAACCGTGAAATCTTGTGCAAAAACATAGACCAATCGCCCACGTACCGTACCATATCCAGTGACCACGCCATCGCCCGGAAACTGCTGTTCGGCCATACCAAAATCAGTACTTCGGTGCAACACCAAGGCTCCTATTTCTTCAAAAGAGTTTTCATCCATCAGAAAATGGACGCGCTCGCGGGCTGTTAATTTTCCTTTTTTATGCTGTGCGTCTATACGGTTTTTACCGCCTCCCAGTTTAGATTCGGCCAATTTTGCCTCTAAAATATCAATTTTTTTATGCATATACGGTTGTGTTCTTGACGCAAAGATAGGAGATGATTTGATGTTTGGTTAAGAATTCATAAACTGTGCCAACAACTGATGAAATTGATGCACCCCTTGCTCTCGATTGGGCGAAAAACGGCCATGTTTGTAAAACCTGGATTGGGTACCGATTTGAACCTGCTCCACCACGGCTTCATCTTCGCGCTCCACCAAGTCGAGGTCGGCTCCAGCACCTGACGACAACTTGGTTTCGTCCCAAATATAAGACCGAAAACTTACTTTCATCAAGTCTGTTTTGAGTGGGCGCACGATATTGACAGACAGCCCCCAAGGGTAAAAATTGAACATGATATTAGGGAAAAGCCAGAAGTAATAACCCGCTATCTCTTGGCCATCATCGTCGTGGCCCTTGGGTAGGTCGAAGGTTTGCTCCCCATTGCGGCCGATACCGACCTGACAATTGCCCCAAGGGAACAGTTCTGTCCGGTAAGCACTCCAATCTAAAGTAGCGGCCAAGGCTTTGTGCACAAACGGAATATGAAATCCCTCCAAATAATTGTCGCAATACAGGGCCCAGTTGGATTGTACCAAATAATCGCGGGATCGGTCTGGGTCAAATTTGAACTGATCCAAAGGCATAAACCCGACTTTGCGCTCCATATCGCCTACCCATGCTTCAAATGGAATGCTTGGATCTAAAGAAGTAAAAGCAAATTGGTGCCATTGTTTGATCGGAATCTGTGGCAGGTTATCGTCGGCACAAGGGAAGTTTTTCATGCCTTGGGTCTCAGGCATGGATACAAACGATCCATCCAGTCCAAATCGGCGGCCATGATACCCACAGATGAGGCCTCGATCTAATTTGCCCGCGTGTTCCACCAGTATCTTCCCCCGGTGGGTACACACATTGGACATGCCTTGGAGGTGATTGGAGGCATCGCGCAATAGGAGGAGTGGCTCTTTGATGAACCCATCCATGAACGTGAATGGGAGCGCATCGTGTGGCACCCGCACCTGCTCGGCAGCATCGGGGATCAGTTGCCATGATCTTGCAAAAATACTTTCTTTTTGCTGCTCCAACAAGGCTGGATCATTGTAAAATGTGCCCGGTAGTGTTTTGGCCGACCCAATGTCGGGATCTATTTGAAATGATTGCATAACGATGAATTTAAAAAGAACAGTTATTATTTAGCCGCTCCTAAGTCGCCAAAGGTAAGATCTTTTGGCCAATTTGATGTGGTTGTCGTTGTTATTTTTGAAGGATAAACTGGAGGGACATACCGCTAATGGAGCGTATAAATGATATTCATGGATGCCAAAGATGAATCTTGGGATGGGCCCGTTAGGCACTAAAAATAGTTGGGATACAATAAAAGTTTCTATAGGCTGTTTGGAGTTATAAAAATTTGCTTATATTTGTGCCATCAAAATATTATCACTTGAACCAACGGCACCAAATATATCTCAATCTTTGCTCTCGCACAATGCGGATACTTGGTCTTATGGGCTGGGTATCCGTGTTTTTTTTATTGGGGGGGATTAGGTTGGATTGTTGTGGATGGATTGGTTGTTAAGCGGGTTTTTATGCAACTTGGAGTATTTGGGGAGTTGCGGAAACCAAAGATGTGTGAAATAAAAATGCAAATAGCAATGCTTCAAACCCATTAAATTAAGGATTTGGCGGTCTCAAAATATAGTTGTACCTTAGTAAGTTTTACCCAATCTGCAGGCAGCCCAATTTGTGAATAGGGTTTTGTTTCAGGTTGTGTCACCACCTATTAATTTTGAGCAGGCTTCGCCCATCACTATATCAGTTATTAAATTAAATCGGACGTTTTTTCAATGAACTAATTATCTTTTGGGGTGGTAATTAAAACCCTCGTTTATAATTTAATTCTGTATGGTGTCGGTCATTACAACGCAGTAATTTTCGCTCCCGTTCTTTGATAGTTGGCTTTATTTTTTCAAGACTTTTTAGAATTATTTTTTGTGCTTTTACTAACGCTAATTGCCATTTAATTCCTTGGTCTAGTAGTAATTTTTTTAGATAAGTACGAACCGTCCCCGCACTTATATTTCGATTTATCTTGTATTCTTTTTTTCTCTTTTTATTAATTTTTTCTAATCCTGGCGAACAATCATATTGTATAATAGTCTGTAAATTATGAGCAATCAAAGTGCAATAAATATCTTGTATAATCGCTTTTTGGGAGTAGCCACTGAAGGTACCCAACATCCAAGTATTTTTCAAATAATTGTAGGATGTTTCCACACCCCAACGGTTTTGATAGATCAAATTCAGGTCTTCAATTGTGAAGTCAGCATCTAAATTGGTCATCAATACCTCCGTCTCGCCTGTGGTCAGTATGATCTTAATTAATCGAAAAGTGATGGTGTCATGCTGTGATTTTCGGATGCCCATCTTGGCCAATTCCCAGAAGCACTTTTGTGTAAGTTGTTCAGTTACAATAATATCCGTTTCATTAGATGCCATAAATGCAATGACTGATTTAGAAAATGTGGTGGATAATCGGATAACATACTTAGATCCAAAATGGTGGTGCAAAAATGGCAGAAGCAGGCTAGCGAATCCGCGATCATAAATACTGATCACGTTGGTTGGAATATTACTGATGTATGTTTGAGCACAGCGCAAATCGGCTTTTTGTTTATCGCTGATAGATGCCCTAGCAATTATCTGGTTCAGCGTATCGTAATACGTCAGGATCTTAATAGAGGCTACCGTTTTGGCTTGATTGGTGTGTGTGCCGAGTTTTTGAGTTTCTTCATTATCGGGCAATTTTTGTACCGTAGTATCGCAAGCCCAAAGATAGTAACCTTTGAATAATTTCGTGATAGTGGCGTGCTTATAAAACACTTGATGGGACTGCTCAAAAAAATCAGAAAAAAATATGTTTTTGATTTTTTTTCGGGCTTGGCAAAAAGCCGATTTGGTTGGAATGTTTTCTGGATCTTGTGCCTCAAAAAATTGATTTAATTCAGACTGTAAACTTTTTTTAAAAGGGTAAATTGAAAAACGATAAGTGTCAGAAATGGTAATTTTCGCTGTCGTGTAAATTGTGTTGAGTTTTCAGCGTATGAGGATACTTCATTTTGGCATCTTTGCAA
>JANMMZ010000072.1:0-48587 GCA_031373665.1 Saprospiraceae bacterium
CTGGAATAAAGGTACAGATTCAGGCTTCAGGTTTTGGCCTTAGATTTCCTGTTTTTTGGCGCGAATAGCACAGCTATTTAAGTCAAAAAAGAGGGAATATAGGGTCAAAAGATGTGCATCAATTTGTACCTTTATTTCGGAGCCGTTCCTTACCCACGGCCAGTCCCACAAAAGAATCCGCAGTGCCATAGTACAATAGCCATTGCCCTTTAAAAAAAACCAAGCCCTCGGCAAAGGTTGTCCCTGCTTTGTATTGTCCCTTGACCTCATGCGGCAGCGTAGGATAGAGAAATGGTTTTTCAGAGCGTTTGCGGACGGTTTTTAGATCCTTTGGGTCAAATACCACCTTGCCTACCGAATACGTGCCTTGCGGGAGGTCTGGTGTAGCCTGCTCTGGGGCATCGCTGTTTTTTCCATTGTACAAAAGCACGATACCTTCCTCGGTGAGCACAGCGGGTGGGCCGCATTCGGTCAGACTACTATCAAATTTGCCCATACGTGGCGTGATCAGATAGTGCAAACCCCCATCAGCATTGAGTTCGGGATACCAGTCTATCAAGTTTTCGGACCAAGCGAGGTTGACCCCCAACTCGCCCCAATACATCCAGTATTTGCCGTTGATTTTGGCGGCTACATGGTCATTTTTGACCCGTTTAGTCAGCATAGAACCCGATTTGCAGGCGATGTTTTTGAATTTGCCGTGATACGCCACTGCAAAAGCAGGGCCTTTTTTCTCCCAGTGCAACAAATCCCTCGAAAAGGCGACAGACAAGCGTGGTGTATCGTAATTCCAAGAGGTGTAGGCCATGACATACAAGCCGTCTTCGGTGACCACGACGCGCGGGTCTTCGCAGCCGCCTGGTGCATCATATTGGGCAAAAGCGTCTTTGCTCGGGTATAGGACAGGCGTGGGGTATTTTTTGAAGTGAATACCATCGGTGCTTTCTGCCAGACCGATCCGAGAAGTGCGCCCTCCCAAATGCGCAGCCGGGTTGTCCTCGCAGCGATACAACAACATCACTTTTCCATCTTTTACGATCGCAGCAGGATTGAATACATCTGCTTTTTGCCAACGGACTACCTCGTTTTTCATGGGGCAAAAAAATGTATAACTCGAATCAGCTTGTACGATGGGGTTTTCAGCGGGCTTGGTGAAGGTATCGTAGTTGATCGTCAGCAGTCGCCCTGAGGTGCAATGCACCGTCAACAAAAACGACAGAACGAGCGCAGTTTGAAGAATACGCTGTGCGTAAGTTGGTCGGTGGTACATGGGTGTGTTTGGCTGTGCTGTGGTAGATGCAGGCATTGTGTTTTTGTCTAAATGATCTTTACTATGCTACTGCATCCACAATAGCCTTAATGGTGGTGGTATCGCCCATGGTATAGTAGTGCAAGCAAGGTACACCTGCTGCTTTCAATTCTTTCGATTGTTGTGTACACCATTCCACACCAATTTGCCTTACTGCTTCGTCGTCTTTGGCATCCATAGCCGCTTTCACGAGGTCTTCGGGAAAATTGATGAAAAATTTGCGGGGTATAGAATTCAATTGGTATCGTTTTGTCAGGGGTTTTAAGCCCGGGACGATCGGTACATTGATCCCCATAGCACGACACTGATCTACGTATTCAAAGTATTTTTTATTGTCAAAAAACATTTGAGTCACGATGTAATCGGCACCGGCTTCTACTTTTTGCTTCATATAGTGCAGATCAGAGGCAATATTTGGCGCCTCAAAGTGCTTTTCTGGATAGCCGGCTACACCAATACAAAAATCCATGCTCACCCCATTTTGAATATTGTCATCCAGATAATGCCCTTTATTCATCACATCAATCTGTTTGACCAAATCCAGTGCATATTTATGCCCTTGATCCTCCGGAATGAATTTATCTTCAAACTGACGAGGATCGCCACGAAGCGCAAGCACATTGTTGATACCTAGGAAATTAAGGTCAATCAAGGCATCTTCTGTTTCTTCCACCGTAAATCCGCCACAAATTAAGTGCGGCACAGCATCAATGCCATAGCGGTGCATGATGGCCGAACAAATACCCACCGTACCGGGGCGTTTGCGGATAGAGGTTTTTTCGTAATACCCAGATGGGCGTTTTTTATACAAAAATTCTTCGCGATGGTAGGTAACATCTATAAAGGGTGGTTTGTATTCTATCAATGGATCAAGAGTCTTGATGATAGCGTCCATGCTTCCACCTTTAAGGGGCGGTAATACCTCAAATGAAATAAGGGTTTTGCCCTTTGCTTTTTGAAAATGCTCTGTAACTTTCACGTTATTTTTCTGTATATTAAAGTTGTGTTTTATGTCGCTTTCAGCGTGCTTTAGTAGCGGTGAAATAATAACTGTTCTTTTTAGATAGATTGGTTTTTGACCAAACAACTATCTTTTCGTGCGAATAGTGTACTATTTAAGGGAAAAGATGGGCAGTTTGGATGAAAAGCAATCAGTTAAAAAGGATAAGTTATTTTTTCACCGCTACTTAAGCAAAAGCAGGTCTAATCTTTGACTTTGGCTAAAGATTAGACCTGCCATTACTAAATACAAAATTCAGGTCAATTGTTCAATTTTTATTGAACTTACCTCAATTACCTTCGTTTGCCACGTTTTCCAATCGGCGGCGCGACTCTTCGAGCAACCTGCGTTGGGCATCCATATCTACAATATTAGATTCCAGTATTTGTTCGTTTTTCACGATGTCTTCTTCTGCCTTTTTGATCTTAGCCTTGTAGTTCTCTATATCTTTGCGAAAAGATTCATTGTCTTTAGTCAAGTTCTTTTGCTTTTTTTCCATATCTTTGAGCAAATCTTCTTGCTCTTTGATCGTTTTATTGATCACGGCACGGCGCACATCATAGTAGCAATCGCGCAATGCGCGGGTTATTTCTTCGGTCGCACCAGCATTGTCTTTGCGGTTTAAGAAATAAGTACCTAGATCAAACCAAACATTCAGTGCTGCACCGCTGGAAGTTTTTTCAATGGTGGAGTACATGGTAAATGGGTCGCTGCCCAAGGCTGCATTTTTAAGTTTGGCGGCTGTCCACTCGCCAGACTTCTTGTCTTTTTTCAACTTCGCGCTGAACCTTTGCTTGGCAAAATCTTTCCAAGCATCTTCAACAAGATCGGCATTGGCAGCATCAAACTCCAGCCTAAAGGAAGGGCGAGTACCGAATGACATACTGCGGCTGGTTTCGATAACAACCTGTCCGCGCTGGCCAAAGGCCATTTGGGCCATTAGAAACAGCACCATGAATAAACGAAATGATTTGTAGTACATGAGTATAGAATACTTTAGAAATGATGATAAATACCTAATGAAAACGGCAAAAATGATAAGCCGTCACAAATATTCATAAAATTTATAGCACATAACACCTTCGAGCGGAATAAATGATTTTTCTTTGTGGCGAAAGTCAAAATATCTCAATCTTTGAACTTAATAAATGGCAAAAATTTTAATAGTAGATGACGAAACCCCTATCCGCCGCACCCTGCGTGATATCCTCGAATTTGAGGGTTACGAAGTAGATGAAGCCGTGGATGGTTTGGACTGCGTGGCAAAGGTACAGAAAGAAAAATATGATGTCATAATAACCGACATTAAAATGCCAAGGATGGATGGCATTGAGGCACTAGAGCGCCTTCAAATATTATCGCCGGAAACACCCGTCATCATGGTGAGCGGCCACGGCACCATTGATACGGCGGTAGAAGCGGTCAAGAAAGGTGCGTTTGATTTTATATCAAAACCACCCGATCTCAACCGTATGCTCATCACTGTTCGCAATGCCTTGGAGCGCAGCGAACTAGTCAATACCACACAGGTACTGCGCAAGCAAGTGAAAGCAGGCAAAGGCGTAAATATGATTGGCGAAAGTGCGCCTATCTTAGAAATAAAACGCCTGCTCGACCGGGTGGCACCTACGGAAAGTAGAGTACTCATCACAGGGCCCAATGGTAGCGGCAAAGAACTCGTAGCGCGGTGGATTCACGAAAAGAGTAATCGCGCTGATGGTACCATCGTAGAGGTCAACTGTGCCGCCATACCTGCCGAACTGATTGAGAGTGAGTTGTTTGGCCACAAAAAAGGCTCTTTTACTGGAGCCATAGCAGATCGCCCCGGAAAATTTGAGCAAGCCAATGGTGGCACCTTGTTTTTAGATGAAATTGGCGATATGAGCCTTGATGCCCAAGCAAAAGTATTGCGCGCTTTGCAGGAAAGTAAAGTAACCCGCGTGGGCGATACCAAGGAAATAAAGGTGGATGTGCGTGTATTGGCGGCAACCAACAAAGATTTGCGCAGTGAAATTGACAATGGCAGGTTTCGCGAAGATTTATACCATCGTTTGGCTGTCATTGTGGTGAAAGTACCCGGTCTGAACGACCGCCGCGATGATATTCCACTGTTGATAGAGCATTTTAACCGCCGCCTTAGTGAAGAATATGGCCATCCGCCCAAGATGTTTACCCCAGAAGCCATAGAAGCCTTAAAAGGACACAATTGGACGGGTAATATCCGTGAATTGGCCAATGTCATTGAGCGTTTGTTGATTCTTTGCGACCATCAAGTAAGAGAAGAAGACGTTCACCTATATGTTTATCCAAATCGTTGAGTACACCTATGTGGCTTTCTATAGATCAAGATAGTGATTTTTCTATCCATAATTTACCTTATGGCATTTTTCATCAGGGCGATGGCCGTGCCAGAGCCGGTATGGCCATCGGTGATTATATTATTGATCTGGCTGCGACTTCAGATCTTGGTTTGTTTGGAAAACGACGTTTTTTCAAGCAAATATTTAGTCAAAACACACTCAACGAATTCATCGCATTAGGAAAACCAATCACTGGCCGAGTCCGAAAAAAGGTACAAGATTGGCTGCTCCTCTCAGAACGCCCTGCCCACGCAGATCAGGTACTGGTGGATCGCAAAACCGCTACCATGCTCATGCCGGTAAAGGTGGGCAATTATACGGATTTTTACAGCAGTATCGAACATGCCACCAATGTCGGTAAAATGTTTCGACCCGACAATCCACTCTTGCCAAATTGGCGATGGATTCCGGTGGGCTACCACGGTCGGGCTTCTTCGATAGTGGTCAGTGGCACCAATATTCGCCGGCCTTGGGGTCAAATCGTGCCCAAAGGAGATGAAATACCCATTCATGCGGCATCGAAACAAATGGATTTTGAGTTGGAAATGGCCTTCATCATTGGAAAAGAAAGCACTCTTGGAACGCCCATCACGATGGACAATGCGGAAGATCACATATTTGGTCTCGTGATTTTCAATGATTGGAGTGCCCGCGATATACAGCGTTGGGAATATGTGCCACTTGGTCCTTTTTTGGGAAAAAACTTTGGATCCAGTGTTTCGCCGTGGATTGTACCATTGGAAGCCCTCAAACCATTTCGGGTGAAGGCTCCGGCTCAAAAACCGGCACCCTTGGATTACCTGAAACCAAAAGGTAACCAAAACTTAGACATTCAACTTTCAGTGTCCATACATGGTGCAGAAACCAACCAAGATCACATCATTTCAAAATCTAATACCCGTTATTTATACTGGTCTATGGCTCAACAATTGGTACACCACACAGTGAATGGATGCAATGTATGTGTGGGTGATATGTTGGCCTCTGGTACCATCAGTGGCCCAGAGCCCGGCTCTTATGGCTCTATGCTCGAACTATCATGGGGCGGCAGAGATCCTATCCAAATTGCGGATGGAAAAACCCGTACCTTCATTCAAGATGGAGATACGGTCACTATGCGTGCTTTCGCTGAAAAAAATGGAATCCGGGTTGGCTTTGGGGAAGTGACTGGGGCGATTGTTCCATAATCTTAGATATTTTTACTCTAAAATCACTTGCCCAGATCAAGTTTATTGCATAAAACTTGAGGATAGCAGAATAATGACAAAGCGTTAAACTAAACTTAAAAGTTTATACAAGTCTTTTTTAAAAGTTTTCATCTCATACCTTTCGCAAAAGAGTATGCTATGAAGTATTTTTTATGCTTGTTTCTTCCACTTTTATGTAGTTCCTGTCTGCGTTATTACTACACTTCTCCTACCCATCAGTTGCCCGATTTCACAAAAAAAGGTCAAAGTGAAGCGTCTTTGGGTATTCATGGACCGAGTTCAAGATATACTGCTGAGGGTCAATATGCGTGGGCATTCCAAAAACGGCTCCATATCTCTGGATCGGGGCTCTACGCAAATAGTGAAATTTCAGATAAGTCTCATGGCTCATCTAAGCATCGTTATGCAGAAATAGGTTTGGGAGGATGCCTCCCATTCCATGTTTCCGAAAAAATCAGGTGGAAAATATTGGTTCAATCGGGAGTAGGCCTAGGCCGCTCAGGTAATGAATATGCCCCAGTTAATGATGGTCTCAATGCATTTAGACCTAAATCATTTTCCCAATATGGATCTGTAAATATTCGCTTCAGAAAATGGTATGCCCAACCGGGTATAAGTTTTACCTATCGCAAATTATCAGCCATAGGGTCTATGCGTATGGGTCAATTAATCTTTACAAAAGGAACATTTGTTGCCGATCGGGAAGAAGTATTAGAATTATTTATGAAATTTAAGTCGCAGTCAAACTTTTGGCTGATGGAACCCGCTATTTCATTATCATATGATATTAAACACATAAAGGTTCGCCTCCAATTTGGCGGAAATTTTATGCCCCGGTATCTTGCCTTAGAAACTTTTGGAAGTACGAGTATTTTGTATCAATTCTAAAACCTTTATTATTCCTTTATCAGGCAGCGAGTTACTATCTTAATACCTCTCAACAATGAATAATTTATCTCACTAATAAGCCTTCTACTCATGCGCCATTTTTGTACACTAATTTATGTGTGCCTTACGGCCACTATATCCGCACAGCCAGCTCTTTTTGAAACCAATGCAGATTTCCCCAACGAGTATGTAGCGCGTTTGTTTGAACCGGGTACTGTAAGTATTATCAGTACAGAATATATTGGCAGTGCCAATCAAATGACCGTTTTTGAAGATGCGGAACAGCCGTTATCTATCAATCATGGACTGTTTTTTACGACGGGCAACTACAATACCGCCCATGTTCCAAATTTTCCACTCAATATCACCCAAAACGGGATTAGTAATCAATATAGCGAAGTGCAGACGCTTAGCCCTGATGCTCCGGGTTTTGATGCAGTCATTTTAAGGGTCACTTTCCGGCCTGTGGTACCGAACTTAAAGTTTCGCTTTTCATTTGCCTCCGAGGAACATCCAACCTATAGTTGTTCTGAGTACAATGATAAAATGGGCATATTTCTCAATGGCCCGGGACATAACGGATCCTTCAATATTGCGCGCAACAATTCAGGATCAGAGGTTGGTGTGAGGTCTATTTTTTGCTTTAATGAGCAAAATTTTGATAACACCAGTACCTTAATGGGTTTCAATGGACTTAGTGAGGTATATAGTATCAACGCATCGGTCACTGTCTGTGCTACCTATACCCTAAGTATTGTTTTGTGTGATGTGGACGATACCAACCTCGATTCGGGTATTTTTATGGCTCCTATTTCTAGTCCCACACCCAATATTACCAATATTACAACTGATAATGTATATGTAGAAGGGTGTACCACCTATCCTGTACCGATCACTTTAAATTGGAATCCGGCACTTTTACCAGCATCCTATAGTTTTGCTGGAACTGCCAGTTTGAATACGGACTACTCTTTAAACGTTCCCAGTTCGGGCGGGATATCAGGCAATGCTTTCAATTTTACACCCCAGATCAAGCATGATTCTGTATCAGATGAAGGCGAGTATTTTGTACTCAGGATTCAGTCAACTAATGCACAATGTAGGTTGGTCAGTGAGCATTTGTTTTACATTGCAGAACTGGATTCTACCATCGCCACATTTTGTGGTACAGATAGTGTCGCCGCTTTTAGCATACAACCAGAGCGGTTTCTAAAAGTAGAACAAAATGTGCCAACTACGCTTAGTTTAGGTTTCCAGTCCTCAACCATCAATTCAAATGGATTTGTTTATCCATATTTGACGAATGTATTAATGATTGATACTTTGTGTCTCAATATAGTAACTCAAAACACCAACGGTGCTAGGCTCTACTTAAAAAGCCCTTTGGGATCTAAATTAGAGTTGACAACGGATAATGGTTACGGAGGAAACAACTTTATCAATACCTGTTTTTCGCCTAGAGCGACTACACGAATCCAAGATGGGGTTGCACCACTTATTGGAACCTTTAAACCAGAGGGTAAGTGGGAGCAATTGAGCGGTACTCCCGTGAATGGTGATTGGCAACTATTAGCGAAGTCCAGTTACGGCGGCATCTTACTCAATTGGAATTTACGCTTCACCAAGGATTTTTTGTATAGTGAGTTTGATTATTTGTGGCCAAATGGCCAAACCGAGCCTTTCATTGAGATCACAGCAGGGACAGATCGCGACACTTTAGATGTGGTATTGAGCAATGATCTGATGAGAATTCATACTCCAGTGGAAATTATTCCAACGAATAGCATCACTACCAATATCGCGCAAACACTCTGTAATGGTGCCAGCCTGACCATTGGCAATCAAACCTTCAATCAAGCCAATCCCACAGGAATGGTAACTTTTCAAACTGCCGCTGGATGCGATAGTATTATTAGTGTGAATCTGACCTTTTTGCCAGCATTGCAAACCAATATCACGCAAACACTTTGCAGCAATGCCAGTTTGAACATTGGCAATCAAACCTTCAATCAAGCCAATCCCACAGGAATGGTAACTTTTCAAACCGCTGCTGGATGCGATAGTATTATTAGTGTAAATCTGACCTTTTTGCCAGCATTGCAAACCAATATCACGCAAACGCTTTGCAGCAATGCCAGTTTGAACGTTGGCAATCAAACCTTCAATCAAGCCAACCCCACAGGAATGGTAACTTTTCAAACCGCTGCTGGATGCGATAGTATTATTAGTGTGAATCTGACCTTTTTATCCATAGGCGCAAGCGGCTATATCCAAAATTTATGCCCCGATGAGAGCATCACCATCAATGGAACTATATACAACCAGTCCAATCCAACTGGCACAGAAGTCTTTCAATACCAAAATGGATGTGACAGTTTTTACCTATATATCAACATATTAGCCATACCAGAATACATAGACACCGTGGTGGCCAATATCAACGCTGGGGAGGCTTATGTTTTGGGCGACTCCTCTTATACAACCTCTGGGACTTATCAAGCCAATTTTGAGACCATCGCGGGCTGTGATAGTATCATTATTTTAGTACTTGACGTGGCAGTTTCTACCCAAATGCCTTCCATAGCATCAAGTATTATGCTTTACCCAAATCCGACATCGGGTCATTTTTGGGTTCAATATCCTAATGATTTGGAAGTACACCACATAGGCATCTACGATGCCACAGGCAGCCTAATCCAGCAGATTTTGGATTGTCGCCCAACGAATATTCAAGGAAGTCGTGGTATTTTTATTCCTGATTCAGAATACCCAACCGCGATCGGTAGCCAAGGTCTATTTTGGGTGACCATTGCTACCAATCGCGGGGTATTTATTAGAAAACTAGTGAAAGTAAAGTAAGTACGTTTAGTTTACGGATACTTTCACATATTTTATACCTTCCCGTGCCGATATACGGAGCAGGTAAATGCCCGATGGCAAATGCGCTAAGTCAAAACCATATTGGATATGGCCGGAGGCAAAGCCTATCACCGTTGTTTGCAATATTTGCCCTTGAAGGCCAAAGAGCGTCAGTGATATATCTGGCTGTGGCACTCCATCTAAAGTAATATTGAAAATACCTGAATTTGGATTGGGCGATAGTTCAAATTGTTTAAGCCATGTTGGATTGTTGGTGGCTACCACTCCAACGGTGGCCGATTGAGTACTGGTCAATAGACCACAGACATCATTGGCGATGAGTTTGACGGTATATAACCCCGCAGAGGCGTAAGTATGTACCGGATTGATTGCCGTACTGGTCGTGCCGTCTCCAAAATCCCAGATATAATAGGCCGCATTGGTAGAAGTATTGGTAAAAGTGATGGTCAGATTGTTTTCAACAAAGGTAAATTGCGCCACTGGCGCGGCTACTGTAACGGTTTCGCTAACGGAAGTACCTTGGCAACCTTCAGAATCAGTCACTTGTACATAATAAACCCCTGATTGTGTGGGCGTATATTCCATTTCGTCGGCTCCAGATATAGGAACATCATCTCTAAACCATTGATACATCGGCATTGGAATATCGGTACCGATCTGTGATTCAAGCACACAATCAATATAGTCTATCGCTACGATCAAGGCAGGGAGGGCTACAAAAACATCTTGATTGGTGGCTGGCGCCGTTTCGGAAGGATCATAAAAAATACCTGCAAACGCTATCCGTTGATCCTCCACATTCGCCAACCCCCTCACCGATATGGGCAATGGGTCAGAGTCTGCACTCACGACAACTATTTTCTGATTGTTTTCTCCAAATACAATGGATAGGATTCCAGCGCTATTGGTTTCAGTTAGGCTCGTGCTATCGCCCGAAGTGATATAAATACCCGGTATTACAAAAGGTAAGGTGACATGCAGCCGCTGTTGTCCTGGTTTTATGATTTGCGCAGAATCCAGCAATACACCCGATGGAGAAATCAGAACAATACTAGGATCTAAGGTATTTGTGAGCGTATCACCCGTGAAATAAGTGCCCGTAGCCACAATATTGCCTGTAACAGGGTTCTCATGGGCAGCATTGAAGGTGACGCGGCCAAATTTATTTTTTAAGTTTTGTATCCGCACATATTCCCAAGTCAAGGCACCGTCAGGTTTCATTTTGCGCACAAAAGCGCGATTTTTCAGGACTGCTTCTGGAAAAAAATAAGCACCTTCATAGGACACCCCACTGAGTAGCACACCTCCATCGGCAGTAGATTCGGCTGACTGGATCTCACAGTATCCGGCACCATAACTAAAGGTCGTAATATTGTTGCCCGGTGCCAAAGTACTGGAATTGATGCTTGTCCAAAACCCGTCAATATCGGCAAAAGCAGCCGTGCCCACGTATCCACTAATGTAATATTGGCTGCCTATTTGGGTGATTTGCAAGGCATTGGCCTCCCTGCCATTGATTAGAAATGTATCAAAAGCCACTTCTTGTAGGTTGGCACTCACCCGCATAGCCAATACTAGGTTGCGGGCTGGCGATAACACCCTTGCTGAGCCTATGGCCAAAAACTCACCAGAGGGCAATTCAACAGCATCAAAAAAGGACTCAAAAGAAGAAGGGTAAGTAAGGTCTTTTCGGAGAGAATCCACGATTTTTCCACCACAATCGTACTTATATAAAGCCGCATCATTGTCCACCCGACCAACAAATAGAAAATGGTTATCAGAGGTTTTGATTAATTTATGGCATTCATCGTTTTTAGCATTTACCCCAAAAAACACGGCTTGGTGTTGGGCAGATACCACTTGAGTTAAAAAACAAATAGCGAGCAAGGTGAGGTACAGATTTCTCATTTTACGTCTGTTTATGTAATGAAATAGTGATGTTTCTTCTTAATTAACGTAATCCACCTCCTATTCATTGTGTATTTAGACAGAGGCAACCGCCACCAAGATCAACCCCTTCCCATAATCTAGCATTTTACAACTCTGCCTTCAAAAACTGTCCAGTCCAACTTGATTTCACTTTAGCAACGGCTTCTGGTGTACCAGTACAGACAATGGTACCACCTTTTTTGCCGCCTTCGGGGCCAACATCCACAATATAATCGGCCATTTTAATGACATCCATATTGTGCTCAATCACGATCACGGTATTGCCTTTTTGAACCAATCTATCCAGTACGGTCATCAATTGGCGAATGTCTTCAAAATGAAGACCCGTCGTCGGTTCATCCAAGATATAAATGGTGCGCCCGGTATCTTTTTTGGATAATTCTTCGGCCAGTTTTACCCGTTGCGCTTCGCCCCCCGAAAGCGTGGTGGCTTGTTGTCCCAAAGTAATGTAGCCTAAACCAACGTCTTTGAGCGTATTGATACGCCGAAAAATAGAGGGTAATGCCTCAAAAAATACTACTGCCTCCTGTATAGTCATATCCAGTACATCGCTGATACTCTTGCCTTTATATAAGATTTCGAGCGTTTCGCGATTGTACCGACGGCCTTGGCAGCGTTCACAATGCACCTGAACATCGGGCAAAAAATTCATCTCTATCGTGCGCAATCCCGCCCCTTCGCATACCTCACAACGGCCTCCTTTTACATTAAAAGAAAACCGCCCAGGGCTATAACCCCTTATTTTTGCTTCTTGGGTATCAGAAAACAGTTTGCGAATATCAGCAAACACATTGGTATAAGTAGCCGGATTGGAGCGTGGGGTACGTCCTATGGGGCTTTGATCTATTTCTATTACTTTGTCCAAATAATCCAAACCCTCTACGGATTTATACGGAAGGGGGCGTTTGAGACTATTGAAGAAATGGTGCTGTAAAATAGGGTACAGCGTTTCGTTAATAAGGCTTGATTTGCCAGATCCACTCACGCCCGTGACACCAATGAACGTGCCCAACGGGAGTTTTACGCTCACATTTTTGAGATTATGGCCAGTACATCCGTTCAGCACGAGCCAATGCCCATTGCCTGTGCGACGCGTTTCGGGTAGAATCATACCCGTTCGGCCAGCCAAATAGTCGCTGGTGGCTGTTGATTTTTTTACAAATTCGGCAGGCGTACCAATATCCACAATATTGCCTCCGTGTTTGCCCGCTCCTGGGCCTAAGTCAATCAGGTAGTCAGATTCGAGCATAATATCGCGGTCGTGTTCTACCACCAACACTGAATTGCCAATATCGCGCAAATTTTTCAAGGCTTCAATCAGTCTTTGGTTGTCACGTTGGTGAAGGCCAATACTAGGCTCATCCAAAATATAGGTGATGCCTGTAAGTTGGGATCCAATCTGGGTTGCCAAACGGATGCGCTGACTTTCTCCGCCTGAAAGGGTACGCGCTGGGCGGTTCAAGGCTAAATAATCCAAACCTACTTTTAATAAAAATTGCAAACGAAACCGGATTTCCTTCAATACATCTTTGGCAATCATGCGCTGCCGCTCACTCATGGATACTTCAACACCTTCCAAGGCTGTTTGAAGTTCGGTCAAGTCCATCACCGATAGTTCGGCTATGTTAAATTGGCCAATTTTGAACCAAAGGCTTTCTTTTTTTAACCGAGTACCGTGGCATTCAGGGCATTCATTGACCGTCATGAAATCTTCTGCCCATTGGCGTACCTTTTCGCTACCGGTTTCTGAGTACCACCGATTGAGCATGGGCAATAGCCCTTCATAAACAGCATTGTAAACAAACTCTTCCGTTCCCCAAGTCAGTTCTACTTTAAGGGTCTCATCACCACCGTTCAAGAGTATTTCCATCGCTTTGGCGGGTATGTCTTTCGCGGGCGTATCAAAAGCAAACTTATACCTCTTGGCCAGTTCTTTGAGTTGCTTGAACATGGTGTTGTCGCGCACTTCGCCCAAGGGTACAATACCTTTTTCCTGAATACTTTTACTGTTGTCTGGTATGACCCGTTTCATGTCCACCTCCTGTATTTCACCAAGTCCTTTACAGTGCGGACACATACCATAAGGAGAATTGAAAGAAAACGTATTGGGAGAGGGCTCTTCGTAACTGATCCCGCTTTCAGGGCACATCAGATTGCGCGAAAAAACGCCCCTTGCCGTATTGGTTTCGGCTTTTACATTAGTAGCCAACGTCACATACACAAGGCCATCTCCGAGTTTCATGGCTGTTTTGATCCCTTCCGTGATCCTTTCGAGGTGTTCTTGGCTCACGGAGAGGCGATCCACTACTATCTCTATATCGTGTATCTTATATCGGTCGGTTTGCATACTGGGTGTTACTTCAGTGATGTCACCATCAATGCAGACTTTGGTATAGCCTTGTTTCCTGATTTGTTCAAACAACTCGCGGTAATGCCCTTTTCTGGAGCGTACCACGGGGGCAAGGATCATTACTTTTTCATTAGGAAACCGCTGCAACACATTTTCAATGATTTGCTCTTCGGTGTATTTCACCATTTTTAGCCCCGTTTGGTAGGAATAGGCTTCCCCAGCCCGAGCAAAGAGCAGGCGCAAAAAATCATAAACTTCCGTCACCGTGCCGACGGTGGAGCGCGGGTTACGTCCCGTGGTTTTTTGCTCGATACTGATCACAGGGCTTAAGCCAGTGATCTGCTCGACATCTGGCCTTTCCATTTCGCCAATGAATTGGCGGGCATAACTGGACAGCGTTTCCATGAAACGCCGCTGGCCTTCGGCATAAATGGTATCAAAGGCCAAGGAACTTTTGCCGGATCCACTTACGCCCGTGATGACCACCAATTGATTGCGCGGTATGCGTATATCTATGTCTTTAAGGTTGTGTACCCGCGCACCTATGACCTCCATATAGTCTTGTGCCACCCCGCCCGGAGGTGTTGCTACTACTGATTTGCTTGCCATGAAAATGGTTGATTCAATTTAAAACAATGCTCTTAACCTGCTGCTGATTGTTTATCCCATCTTATCCTTATACGATGGCAAATTTAGGTATCCCTCCTCTTTGATCATAGCCTCTAACCCAAACTCACTGGCTACAACCGACACATCTTGGGCATTCATACTGCCTTTTTGATATAATGTATTTGACAATGCTACCAAGAACGCCCGATGGGTTTCGAGCAAGGTACGGGTTTCTTTCACCAGTCCGCTCACCATGAGTTCTACATCTTTATCCGTCTGGAATTTATCCATCGCAAATCCAAACTCTAGCGTATAGTTGGCCTGATAACGAGGATCGAAGCCATAGCGGCGAATAAAATCTATTGCCATGATGGAGACCTGTTCACGATCATGGATTCGACCTACGGTGGCGTTATCTTCTCCAAATACTAACTCCTCAGCGATACCGCCAGCCAAGAAAATAATTATTTTCTTGATAAGGTTTTCCTTCGTTTCATATATTTCGTGTGGAAATGTGAAACCAGAGGCATAACTACTGGCTACCTTAGACTTGAGTTGCAGTGGTGCCAACCCAAACAAGGCAACGTAGGCCACAGCGTGGCCAGCCTCATGTACGCTTACATTGGCCACCACATCAGTGATATTGGCCTGACGGATTTTGTCAATGCGACCAAGAAACGGAATTTCGAGCACCCGTGTACAAATACTGGTTCGTATCAGTTGCCACTCATAATTGTAATCAATTTCAAATTCCGTACAATCTTCATAAAGTGCCTCAAACAAAAACTTGCTCAAATTGGTGTCCAATATATCGGTGATGCTACTGAACACTGGCCTGACACCCTGAACAGGAAACACCCCATTGCGGTATATCAATTGATAAACATTGTCAGTGATACTTACCTTTACCCCGAAATTATCTGCTGCCCTATCTATAATTTTGCCTACCTCTTTTTGAATTAATTTCTCAAAATCACCTTTGCGTAAACTAGGGTAAATCAAGTGAATATTACCAAATCGAGCCACTTGTTCGGGGCGAAATCGGCGAGTCAAGGCATTTTTAATATCAACCGCCGTTATTTTTTTGGTAAATGCATGATAAATATCAGCATCTACCTCAGAGTCGGAGGTTTGGGATGCCATTTGGAATGCCTCGTCTAGATTGCCACTCACCAAAATCAGCATTTGGCTGTAATCCACTGGTTCAAATACGCGTTTGCGGCTTTTGGCCTCCAAAATCATATCGAGCATCCGCTTTTTACTCATATCCGCTATGTCCACTACATCCTCTTGAAGATCAAGCATCTTTTTGAGGTTGCGCGCTTCCCAGATACCCACGGTATCGCTCAAGGGATCATCACTATCGGTTGGCACAGCATCAGCGGGGCGGCGATTGCGTTGGCGCTGATTGAACATAAAGTCCGTGATATAGTAGTCCAAGTCGTCTTTTTCTCGCTTGGCTAAGCGGCCATCGCTCAAAAGTTCCCAAAAATCGTTGAATTTGGTCGTTTGAACTGGAGATCCGTCCGATTCGACGGTATAAAAACGCTGTATCTCATCAAACAAAACGATAGACGGCTTGCTATCATTGAGGCTGTTTGCTTTGAGTATGGCAGCAATGCTGCTGAAATAAGTAGTATTATCGGTGTTGCCAAGTTCTACTTCTGCAAACCGCTCCTGAAAATCTAAATATTGAACCATTTTGCGTACCAAATCGGTTTTTCCAACCCCCGTCATACCCCAAAGGCAGACGATGATGGGTCGCGTCAACAGTTCAGGCATAAGATACCATATCTGGATGTAATCCAATAGGTTATCGATAATTTCGTCAATGCCGACAAAATCTTCCTTTAGTTTCACGCGCAGCAGTTCCAGTTCGGTACGGCGGCGGCGCAATAGGTCTTTATCTAGTATATATTTAGGTTGATCCATAGAGGGTGCAAAGAAACAAAATATTTTTGCTCTTTTTGAATTTTTATCAGGTGTCGATTCTTGCAGAACGGTGGAAACACTTAGAAAAGTTCCCCAAAGACAACGCCCCTGTTCCGAAAACATCAGAACAGGGGCGTTTGCCCAGTCATATTTGGTTTAGAATCTAGCCTCCAAGGCCGTGTTGGTGCTGTAATTCAAAATATTATTAAGTACAGATTTGGAGGGCATAAATTGGACTTTTGGAAGTTGTTTGTGCGCATGCAGCATTTCGCTGTAAATTGCCTGCATCTGGGTGTTATCTTCCAGCATCTCCGTCATTTCGAAGGCATCTGCTAAAGGCAACTCATGATACATCAATTGAATCAATGCGTCTTCTGATGTGTATGTTTCATACATAGGCTAAACAACTGTTTTTCTAATAAATGGAGGAATCTATGAATATATGGGTATAAAACAGCGAGAAAGCGGCACTTATTGCTTACTTAATGTTAAAGTTTTGATAAATCTAAAATCTAATAATTTAAAAAGCAATGAACCCGCTAAACCTAGGATTCCGATCATACATATTTTGTAAAAGAATAAGGTATCTATGTTTGAATATATCCACCAACTACCGCCAAAAACAAACAAAGCAAAACCTGCACTTTGCCAAACGCTGCGTATCGAAAACCTATAACCAAAGGTGCGCATACATAGCCAAATGGTTGCCCCAGATACAAAAGATTGTGTAATTAATGTTGCAATGGCCGCACCAAGTGCCTCCCATCGTGGTATCAACAGTAAATTTAGGATAATATCCAGTATGATACCTGCTATAAAATAGCGGTTCATTGCTGACAACCGCTCTTGGGCGGTCAATAAAGTACTGAATACATATATTACACTGATTGGTACAAATGTCCAAATGAGTACTCCCATCACGTCTCGACGGTAAAGTGAGTATTTTTCAGGCATCATCAAGTGCAAAAGATCCTCTCTAGCAAAATAAATAGCTGTAGCCAAGGTGATACTCCCTACCCAGATTAATTTAAAACTGAGCACCAATAAAGGACGCAGACTTTGACCTTTGGGATCAGACTTGAGCATCCGAGCAAACATAGGTAACAGCAATGAAGCAAATAGATATCCAAACATATTCAGTGCATCCAACAAACGATACCCGCCTGCGTAAACATCAGCATGTATTTTCCCATCAGGCAATATACGCTCTAAAATAACGGCATCCAATCTAGTGTAGGCCGACATCAATAATATCACGACAGCAAATGGGTAACTTTTGCGCAATAAAGCCAGCAGTGCAGGCCTGCCTGCTCTCCAGTTTTGGGTCCAACTGGGCTTGATCGAAAATGAAACTTTGAGGCGCAGCAAAAAAAACACGATCCCGACCGTCACTGCCAAGGCCAATGTTTGAGCCAATGCGAATTTTTCCACACTCAGTACGCCCGCATTTCCCCACAACAAGGTACCACAGGTAACAAGCATGAGCAGTTTATCCAACGATGACAAAAAACTATCTATGCGGTAATAGCCCAGCCCCGACATATTGGAGCGGAGAAAAAAAATCATCTGAATCAAGGCTTGATTGCACAATAGTATGAACAACAGTGGCATGTCTTGAGCCCCATAACCAAATATCAACCAAGCCGCCAAAGGGGTAATCACCAAATAGGCCACACTAAGCAAGATCTTGAGCGCTAAGAGGTTGGGGAAGTATTTGGGCATCAATACCGGGTGCTGACTTACATGCCGGTTATTAAAGTTTTGGATTCCACAGTCAGCTATGATTTGGAAAATATATGCGACAAAGAGCAATGCAAAATAGCGGCCATAATCGGCATTGGGCAAGCGATTTTGTACGGTAAGGTCAATCCCAAATATAAAAAAGGGCTTTATCAGGATATTGATAAACACCAGCAATAGTAGATTCAGTATGAATTCGCGTTTCAACGATTTAGTTTAAATTTTCGCCGAAAGGTATGACTTTTTGTGGACATTGGGGCAGGCTACGCCTGAGAGACTTCGCAACTCATGAGTCCTCATCTGAAATTCAAAAGAGATATCAAGACATTATTTCCAATCCAGTGGCCCAAACTCTTTAAAATGGCCATTCATCTGGATACGTTCTTTGGTAGTTTCCATATTTTGCATCACAGGTACCACCTCCCTCAAATGTTCAATCAAGAACAATTGACGCTCGGTTTCGCGATCAATGGTAAGCAATTCGTACTCGCTCTCTAAGGAAAGACCGATCCCATGACCTACCTGATAAGAGAAGGGTTGAGGTAGCGAAGGATCAAATATAAAGGGAGATTTCAGCACAACATATAATTGTTTAAGCAGTAAGAGTAAATCCTCAACAATCAAGGGCTCGTAGGCTTCCGGCTCGTAGAAATGTACCTCTCCCGCAGCGTATAATTTTCCTGGCGTTGGGTTGACATAATCTAAGATCCTGAATACCCGCTGTCCTGTGGCTCGAATATCCATGCGGCCATCATCATACCGATGGGCTATTTCTACCACTTGCATTTCTGTACCGTATCCAGGCAAGTTTTCATTCAAAAAAGTCGGAATACCAAATGGCGTATTGGATTCGACACATTCATTGATCAATTGCTGATATCGCGGCTCAAAAATGTGTAAATTCAGTTTTTCCTCGGGAAAAGCAACTAAATTCAGCGGAAAAAGGGCTAATTTTGACATATGTAGGCTCTGTTACTTATATTTTAAATGTGGTAGTGAGTCCTTATTTTTTGATATTTTTGCACCAAACTTGATATGATGAAAAAATTATGTGTTTTAGTTTGTATATGGATAACCGCTGTGGCCATTGTCAGTGGCCAAGAAAAAGTATTGACTCAAGGCATGACGATCTCAACTTCGTGTCAAATCAAAAAAGCGACTTATCCCCTATTTATTGCGTCAAAGGCATCTTTTTTAGATTCTATCAACCGTTGGGATTCTGCGCAACCAGTGATCACCATAACTGGTGAAAACCTTGTGATTGACTTTCAACATGCTGAACTTCAAGGTGCTGTAAATCAAACGTTGCCCGATCAGTTTCGTGGAGTAGCCATAAAAGTACGTGGAAAAAATATAACCATCAAAAATTTGAGGGTGAAAAGTTATAAGATTGCTGTTTGGGCCTTCGACTCAGATAGTATTCGCCTTGAAAACTGTGATTTTTCCTATAATTATCGTCCACGACTACACTCTACCCGCGAGCGAGAAGACTTCTCCGATTGGTTAAGTTATCATCAGAATGAGCACAATGAATGGCTGCGCTATGGAACGGGCATCTACCTAGAAAATTGCCGAAAAGCGGTCATAAAAGCGTGCAAAATAATGGGCAATCAGAATGCCCTGCTAATGAACCGCTGCACGGATGCGCTGATCTACAACAATACATTTCAGTTTAACTCTGGCTTAGGTATTGGCATGTATCGAAGCAGCCGCAACCGAATCATGCACAACCGCCTAGACTGGAATGTACGCGGTTACTCGCACGGTATTTACCAACGCGGGCAAGACTCCGCGGCCATCTTGGTATATGAACAAAGCAATGAAAACATATTTGCCTACAACTCCTGTACCCACAGTGGCGACGGTTTTTTTCTTTGGGCAGGCCAATCTACGATGGACTCTGGAGAAGGCGGTAGCAATGACAACCTGTTGTTTGGCAATGATTTTAGCCACGCGCCTACCAATGGGGTGGAAGTCACGTTTTCTCGCAACACCATCAGGGGTAACTTGATTAGAGAATGCACACATGGCATTTGGGGTGGCTACAGTTATGAGACGCTCATCATGGGCAATTATATATCGGATTGCAAAACTGGAGTGGCGATTGAACATGGCCAAAAAAACACCATACAACAAAATCTCTTTGAAGACGATTCTACAGGGATCAACTTCTGGGCAAGGGCTGAGCAGCCCACTGATTGGGGATATGCCCAAAAACGTGACACCCGTAGCCGCGATGGGCTGATAGATCGGAATGTGTTCTTGAGCACCCGCAAGCCTTTAAAGATGAGTGGTTCCCAAAATATGGTAGTCAATGGAGTCAATCTATTCTTTGACTTTGATAAAATCATAGAGATGCCCAAACCCAATGAGGGCTTTCGGTTTTTACGCAACGAAATATATGGTACTGCTGCTGAAATTGCTGCTGTATGGCAGCAACCGGAATTGAAGGGTTCAGAAAAAATTAATTTTTCCTATCCTAAAAACCCAGAAAACCCATACTCGCCTTTAGAAATACCCGTGGTAGAACTACAAGAACCCGATAGCCTCAAAGATGGGATAGTAGCAGCCTTACCTCAGGGTTTTCCGAGGGGGCGATCTTGGATCATGATGGAAGATTGGGGACCATATGATTTTCGTAGGCCGATTGCACACCGGAAAGAGATCCTCCAAGACAAAGGTGATGCGTTGCCACTATATATTTATACCTTGTTTATGCCTCCTGGCAAATGGCGCATATTGAATGCCCAAGGGATTGGATTTATTAGTGATACGAGTGGTACTTATCCGATAGAACTCAGCGTATCACCTCAAAAACCTATGCCAGACCAATTCAATATTGAGTTTGAATTCATTGGTGCTGGCATTACTTATTCGCCCTTGGGCGTGGCTATCCCTGCTGGAGAACCCCAGCGCTTTTCATTGCAAGAGTTCTTCCCTGATCTTAAGTGGGACGTCGCGTTCTTTAATTACGCCCCAACTCAAAAAATACCCAGTAAATCAGTATTTGAAGGAAGTCCAATAGCACAAAAACAAACAAAGGACCTATATTTTGCTTGGTGGGACAAACCCGCCGAAGGCGTTGACCCTGATCACTTTGCCACCTTGGCTACTGCTAGTTTTGAAATATCGGCTGGTGATTACCTCCTAGAATTGAGTTCCGATGATGGGGTAATCCTATATCTTGATGGAAAAAAATTGATTGACCATTGGAATATTCATGAGCCAGAAACCGATCAGGTCACGGTCAGGCTTGGCGGCAAACACCAGATTCGGATCGAACACTTTGAGGGCGGTGGTTTTTCTACTTTGGACTTTAGGATACGACCTGCCAAATAAGTAATATAATCCGTAGAATGCAACGAAGAGGTTTTAACTTAAAAGATCAAGTTGAAAACGCGGATTATATTCGTTCTGGTACTTAACGGAGCAAAAAAAATAGAGGCTACCTCAAATATATGAGGCAGCCTCTATTAAAGTGGCTAAGAAACAGATAAGATTACTGTTCTACTTTTGCTTTAGATGCGCAGCAAGCCTTGCCTTCTTTAGCACCGCCTGCACATGCCTTCTTTTCAGAAGGAGAGCAAGAAGCCGCTTTTTTTGTGGCAACTGCTTTATCTTCAGCAGTCATTGTCTTAGGTGCTACGTTTACAAAAGCACTAGTGGCTTCGTCAAACTGAACACTTACAAACTTTACATTGCCTTGAGCATCAGCCTCTTTACGAACGTAAGAAACAGTACCATCGTCAGCCATGCGCTTTTCGATATTGGTGTCAGCAGCAGCAGCCTTAGCTACTTTGCCTGCGCAGCAAGGCTTAGTACCAGCACTGCAAGATTGCGCTTGCGCAGCAGATAAGCCAAGCGCAAGGAAGAAGGCGAAAAATAAAATCGCTTTTTTCATAAGATAAAACTTGTTTTTAAAATTGTGAAACCCTGCTTAGGCAGAATGATATATAGACGTGCAAAGTTACAAGAAAGATGCTTACACGGATATATTTTAATAAACCTTAACACTGAAATTCGATAAATGTTCGACTATACACCTCTATTGGCATCAAACTGCTCTAAGTAGTCTGCTACTCGGCGCAAAAAAGAACCACCTAGCATACCATCCACCACACGATGGTCGTAAGACAAAGAAAGGAACATCATTTGACGAATAGCAATAACATCACCGTATTCCGTCTCAATCACAGCAGGTTTTTTACGGATAGCACCCACCGCCAAGATGGCTACTTGAGGCTGATTGATAATGGGCGTACCCATCACGTTGCCAAAAGTGCCGACATTGGTTAGGGTGAAAGTACCGCCCTGTATTTCTTCTGGTTTTAATTGATTCATCCTAGCACGACCCGCCAAATCATTGACTGCTTTTGAAAGCCCAATCAAGTTGAGGCGATCCGCGTTTTTAATGACCGGAACAATTAAGTTGCCTGAAGGCAGGGCTGCCGCCATACCCACATTGATGTCTTTTTTGACAAATATACGGGTACCATCCACCGAGGAATTAATCATCGGGAAATCCCTGATTGCTCGTGCTACTGCTTCTATAAAAATAGGCGTGAAGGTGATATTTTCGCCGTGTTGCTTCTTAAATTGATCTTTTACTTTGTTCCGCCAATTCACCAGATTCGTTACATCGGCTTCTACAAATGAAGTGACATGGGGGCTGGTCTGCTTGCTCATTACCATATGATCGGCTATGAGTTTGCGCATACGATCCATTTCTACGATCTCGACGTTGCCAGAAAAAACCATTGGAGCCGCAGGTGCAGGAGATGATACTGCCTTAGATACCGCCATTGGTGCTGTGCTCGGTTGACCACCAGTACCTCTATTGGCTACATAGGCTAATATATCTTTTTTAGAAACCCGCCCATCTTGGCCACTACCTGTGATGCGGTCTAATTCCGCTTGGGCAACACCTTCTTCCTTGGCAATGGTGCGTACTAATGGTGAATAAAAACGCCCCTCGGTGGAGCTCACTGCCGTAGCAGCGGCTGGCACATAAGGAACTTCCGTTGGTACCGATCCAGTAGCAACTACAGTGGTGGCTACTGCTGGAGAAGCCGCCACTGTAGCGGAGGCTTCCGTTTCGATGATCGCTATGGGCTTATTGATGGCTACGACCTCATTTTCTTTATAAAGTATTTCTACGATAATACCTGCCACCGGCGAAGGTATTTCACTATCCACTTTATCGGTGGCAATATCCAATACAGGTTCATCTAGTTCAACCCTGTCCCCCGGTTGTTTACGCCATTTGAGGATGGTGGCCTCCATGATACTTTCGCCCATTTTGGGCATCACTAATTCTACGCGAGCCATAGATCTTATTTTTAGGGCTTTGAAAAGCCTTTTATTTGATAAATATTGTAGATCCCTCCATTGGGGATTTTTGGTTAGAGCGGCGCAAAGTTACGAGTTCGCCAAAGGTTTTTATTAAATTAAAATAGAAAAACAGAACTTTGCGCCATGTATGTGACCAGAAACAACAAATTAAAAAAAAAATATGCCATAAATAATTGGCAATCAAATAATTGCAATTGATTAACTTATAAATAATTTTCAAACACCCATCTATGATAAAGAACATTATTTTTGATTTTGGAAATGTCCTTTTTGACATTGACCTGCCTAAAATAGAAGATAAATTAAAATACCACTATCAAGGAGCCTATGAGGAGGCTCGGAATCGGTTGGCAAAAGACCGTATATTTGAATTGTATGAGATAGGCGGTTTGACTACCGAAGCGTTTATTGATGCCATCCGTATGGCTGGACCAGGTGTTGAACTAAGCGCTGCGGCAGCAACAGATCTATGGAATGAGATATTAATAGGTATGCCGCGTGTACGCTTTGATTTTTTGTGGGATCTTCGCCAACACTATAAAGTTTTTTTATTGAGCAATATCAATGACCTTCACGAACGCTGGATAGCAGATTACATGGTGCGGGAACATGGGATTGACGATTATGAAAGCCGATATTTTGACGGGGTATATTTTTCACATTTGATCCGCTTGCGTAAACCGAACCGAGAAATTTACGAGTTTGTACTGGCCGATGCTGAAATACAGGCAGAAGAGTCTATCTTTTTCGATGACCTACAGGTGAACGTCGCAGCAGCCAATGAAGTGGGGATTCGTGGTGTTTGGCATGAACCCGGCACAGAGATTATGGATCGGGTGAGGTCTATATTAGAAATGTAAAAGGGGATGCTTACGCATCCCCTTAAAACTGTTTATCGTTCCGTCATAAAGATCGGAGCGCACACTCTATTTGGTGGCGCGAACATTTGTTGATAGTGTATCGTATAAATCTCAATTAGTCCAAAGACTGATTGGCTTTGTTTGCTCCGTTGACCAACTGCTGGTACTCGACTGGTGTTAGGCCATCCATACAAAAATTGATTGGATTGATTGGATTGCCCTTGAAATGCACCTCGTAGTGCAAGTGCGGTGCAGTTGAAAGACCTGTGTCGCCAACCTCTCCAACTTTTTGACCTTTTTTGATTTTTTCGCCTTGGCGCACGGTAATTTTACTCATGTGGCCATATAAGGTGGTGTATCCAAAGCCATGACTAATCTTAACACAATTGCCATAACCTTGATGCCATCCTGTTTCTATCACTGTGCCATCGCCAGGTGCTTGTATCGGCGTACCTACACGTGCTGGAAAATCCATGCCTGCATGGAATTTTTTGAACTTATATACTGGATGGATACGGTAGCCGAAACCTGAAACCATATCCATGCTTTTTTGCATTTTGTCTGCCCTCACTGGCTTGATGCAAGGGATAGAGGCCAACATATCTTGTTGGTTGTTGACTAAGTTTTGAATGGTATCCAAAGACTTGCTTTGGATGGCCAATTGGCGACCCAGAAAATCAACTTTTTCTAAGGTAGTTGCTACAGCCGGGCCGCTGTATTTGAAGGCCGATAATTCAGGGTGTGCATCATGACCACCAACACCTGCGTGCCAAATAGCCTCATCAATAGGATCCATACCGAATACTGCACGGTGAACACTGGCATCTCTATCTTGTATGTTTTCGAGTACTTTACTCATTAATTCCATCTGGCCGTTCAACTGGCCATACTTCATTTCCATTTGTGATATTTCGCGCAATAGTTCTTTTTCCCGGGGAGATGGGAAAAAAGTATAAAGTAACGCGAGTAGTCCAAAAGAAGTGACCAACACTACGGAAAAGAATCCGAATATTTGCCAAATTCTTGTTTTGAAGGGTATTACAACTTTCTCGTAAGTAAGTGTGTGAATGTTGTAAACGAATTTTTCTTTCTTGCCCATACTGTTTTTTTTTACCCGAGACATCACGAAGATCGAACCTTTTAAAGGCTTTAATCAATCCCTAAAGCGGTCTAAAAATTAAATCATTTTGGCAAATTGCCTATGAACTAAACTTCTATGACCAAATGATATTCAGGCTTTGTTTTAGAGTCATGTGGTGATGACTCTTGGCCTTGAATTTAAATTACCGGCGCACAAAAGTAGTGAAGTGATTGATATTGGCAAAGTTTTTTTTCAAAAAAGCATCTGTTGTGGCCCAAAAGGGGCAATATAAACACAAACTTGTTCTTTAATTTCAAATTTTAACTAAAATATAAAATTAAATTTTGCTCAATTTTACCATATTTTGCCACTATACAGCCTTGCAAAAAGAATGCCCACCAATGTTAAAGTGGTGCTATGGTGATTTTTTTAACTTTTTCAGTGCGTTAAAAGTCCATAAACCCAGTCCATGGGGTACCCAGTTGATCCCAAAAAGCAAGCACTTTATTGCGGGCGGGAAATTCCGAATAAATATCTCCTTTTTGGATACATTCCAAAACGTGTTTGGTAGGCTTAGACACCTCTTCAGGCAAAGCGGTAACAGGATGCCAAGCGATGTCCCTAAATTTTTTCAACTCCAGCGACTCTGGTTCACCCTTGAAGGTGCTGGCTTTAAAATACAGTACAATCATGACCTCATCTTGTTTGAGTTTGTGCCTATGAAGTACATGTACCAATGTTAAATCGGTAGTGCTGACGATGATACCCGCTTCTTCCACCGCCTCTCGAGCCAATGCTTCTCGAGCAAATTCCTTCTGCTCGACGTTACCACCAACGAGCGTATATCGGCCTCCGTTTCGTTTGGTTTGCCTTAAAAAAAGAAGCCGCCCATTCCGGTCTTCCAAAATGAGCCTTACTGCAAATGTGAGCATGGATAAGCGGGGTTATTCTTCAAAAATATCTAAGGTGGCAACTTCAATAAGGTTCTTATCGGCCTTGGCACTCATCATTTCCTTGCGTTTGATAGCGCGTTTATTACGAATGTCACGCTTGGTTTGTTCAAACAATGTTACTTGTTCTTTGGTTTTAAGCGTCTTGCGCATACTAGCCAAAGTACCGTGCTGTACAGCCTGTAATTTTTGTTGGTATTGTGCCTGATTTTCGGTTTTCAAGGCTGCTATTTCAGATAAGTTGCGCTGCTTGCGCACCTGAATGGTATAAACCTGCTTGGCTTGATCAGCATTGAGGCTATATTTTTGAGTGAGTTGCTCCGTTGTTTGCCTCGCTGCTTGATCCCACTCGGGTTTTATTTCTTTTTTAGTATTCTTTTTAGTGTTTTGTGCCACAACAAGCACCATGCAGCAACAGGTCAAAAGTAAGGTGACAAATATACGTTTCATTATCATGAATTCGATGAACAATAAATTAAAGCACCAAAAGTATAGAAAGTTTTGAAAACCAAATGTCTTATTTTAAAAAGTGTCGTCATTATTCTACTAATGAAAAAGTGTAGAATATTTCCGTCGCTATTTGCAAGCACCGTTCACTGTATTTATAGTCCTGCAAAATCGTATGATCGAAGGCTTTTGGGTCTTGATAAGTGGTGGCAATCCTAAGCAGCACCCCAGGTATAAGTGGGCAGTTTTCTTCGGCATCTCCACAGGTCATAATAGCCGCAAAATCAGATTGTGGATTGGTAGGATCATCATATCGCTTGGAAAAACAAAGCGTACTCTGTTCGTCTGAAAATCTGACCGTGTAGTGAGGATTGCTGGGTTGGGTATCAACCATTACTTGAAAACCTATGCGCTTGAGGGCATTGATGGCGTGAATATTGAAGGCGGTGGCTTCCGTACCACCCGAATATGATTGCACTTTGGGGACATTATAGTAGTGGGCTGCCACTGCCGCCCATACTTGCCCAAAATGGCTGCGTCGAGAGTTGTGGGTACATACATACATGAGTTGGATGGGTGCTTCCCTGTCTTTTTGCCCTTGGATATAGGAGGCTATTTTTGCTAAAATGGCCTTCCGCTCTTGTGAAATACTTGAAAATTGCGCTTTAGCAAGATCGCAGTACTCCTGAATAGTTGGATACATGTTGATGGTGTTTATGATTGTCCTACCAAACGGCTGCGCCGTTCCAGCATTAGATTATCGCGCCAAATATCGCCCATTTTCCCAATTTTTTCACGATAACCTATGATTCTGAACCCACATTTCTCATGTATCCTGATACTGGCTTTGTTTTCAGGAAAAATACCTGATTGCAAAGTCCAAATATCATTGGCTTCGCTGCTTTCAATGAGTTTGGTCAATAAGTATTCGCCAATGCCCCTGCCTCTCTGAGCATCTGCTAAATATATGCTTACTTCTGCCACACCAGCATACACGCACCGGCCCGATACTGGGCCAAGGGCTGCCCATCCAAGTATTTGATCTTGTTCTGTGGCTATCAGACGACTATGTGTTAAGTGACCATTGTCCCAGACTTGCCAACTTGGGGCAGCCGTCTGAAACGTCGCGTGGCCAGTTGCGATACCTTCTTCATATATACGGCTGATGGCCGGATAGTGGATTTCTAGTATTTCTTTGATCTTAAACATTATTCTTAATCTTTTTTAGGCCTTTTTTTCAAAAAATTAATTCATACCTCAACAACAACCACTCTCTGAAGTGCAGCAAGTAGCATTGTTTGGAATCAGAGATTTCAAAGAGCGCGAATGTTTAGGAGCGTTGATTCCACATAAAGTTTGTGCAAGGCAGTCCGTATGTTTGACGACCAAGAGAAATTGTTCGCCATTTTTTTTCAATCCATAGCGGCCTATGGTGTCTGTTTGGTACTCTACTTCAACCTCTAAGTCTTCATTGCCTAGTATTTTTTCCGATAATGATATGATCTGTAAAAAACGTTGCGGCACCAATCGGTGATCCGTATCATTGTCCACCCAAATTTGTACAGTAACAACCTTTTCATGGTGTATAGCTCCTCCACAGTCTATAGAATGCTTGGTAGTAAGACCTACTTCAGTTACATGAAAATGCGTTGGCACAAAATGACCATTTGGTTGTACAAAAATTATTGATTCCGATTCTAACAACTGTTGTTTTAATTCTGATAGTTTCATAATTAATTTAATTTTATATTAGCAGCATTCGACCTTTTTTGTGCCTTGTTGCAGAACAAATGAATTAAAGATAGGTGCAAATTTTTCAAAAGGCCTAGGGTTGATGCAATAACAAATGGCGTTGCCTTCAATATTTCCCTGTATGAGTCCGGCTTCCTTGAGTTCACGGAGGTGTTGCGAAACTGTAGGTTGAGCCAAGGGCAATTCATTGACAATATCGCCACAAATGCACTTATCAGTTTTTAGTAAAAACTCAATAATAGCCACTCGTGCAGGATGCCCGAGTGCTTTGGCAAAAACAGCCAGTTCATTTTGGTGTTGAGTGAATAAATCAGTTTTGGTCAGTCCCATTCAATATTTGTTTATTGCAATATTACGATAAACAGATACTGTCATATTTTGTTGCAAATCGTACAAAAAAAATTATTGCATGATCCAAACGTAACTATCCAGCCGCTTCCAAATTCCCGTAGGGAATATATGTTTATAGGCTTTTGTAGTATGATTTCATACTAATCCCGTAGGGATTACATGTAAAAAAGCACACAAATTACATATAATCCCTACGGGATTAGCGTAAAATCACATTCTATCACACTAAACATGTATTCCCTACGGGAATTTTAAGGTGACTGGATAGTTACGAAAAAAGATATACCTTGCCACCCAAAATTAAAAACACAAAACGCATGAGTAAAATAGAAGCAATTTTCAAAAACAATCAGGCTTGGATCAAGGAGAAATTAGATGTTGACGATCAATACTTTGAGAACTTGGCCAAAGGACAAAACCCAGAATTTCTATACATTGGTTGTTCAGACAGTCGAGTGACTGCCGAGGATCTGATGGGACTACAGCCAGGAGAGGCGTTTATACATAGGAACATCGCCAATTTGGTGAATAATGTAGATCTGAGCGTAATGTCGGTGATCAACTACGCCGTCAGGCACCTTAAAGTAAACCACGTAGTCGTATGCGGACACTATAATTGTGGGGGCGTAAAAGCGGCCATGCAGCCCGTTGACATGGGTATATTAAACCCTTGGCTTCGCAACATCAGGGATGTATATCGGACACACAAGATCGAACTCAATGCTATCACGGATGAAAACGCCCGGTATAACCGTTTGGTGGAATTGAATGTACAGGAGCAGTGCATCAACTTGATAAAAACCGCAGCGATTCAGGAGGCGCACAAGGATAGGGGATTGGTGGTGCATGGATGGGTTTTTGATATAAAAACGGGCCAATTGATTGATTTAAAGATTGATTTCAAAGATATCTTGGGAAAAATAATGGAAATATATAAATTATATTAGTCTGTGGAAGAAACGGTCATCAACGCTTGTAAAAACTGCGGTTACGCCCTTGAATTAAAGTTTTGCCCCAATTGTGGGCAGGTTGCCGACACGCCGCGTATCACCAGAAAGGTGATGTGGCGGGAGTTTTTGCGCGTTTATATGAACATTGACAAAGGTCTTATTTTTACTGTAAAACAAATGCTTACCAGACCCGGGTTGGCTCCTCGCGACTACATAGATGGAAAAAGGGTTTCATTTATGAAACCCTTGACCTTTATAGCCATCGCATCGGCAGTGTGTACAGCGGTAGTACGGCAACATCCTGCCGATCTCAGTCCTTATTACCTTGTGCATGAGATTCCACAAACATTGCTGAAATTGATTTTTTTCGGGGCTGTCCTCTCTAGGATTTTTTTGAAGGATGCACGATTTAATTTTTGGGAGTCTCTTATACTGCATGTGTTTGTCAATTTTGTGTTTTTGTCACTGTCCACGTTATTTGTATTCCTTTTTGCGGACAATAGGCTTCATTGGTTTTTGTTTGTAATACCACCGCTATTTGCCATGTATCAAGCCATTGCTTTTTGGCAATTTTATGACCTAAAAGCACCTGCTGCTATGCTCAAAGGCGCGGCTGTTGCCGGCCTACTCACCATACTTGGGCTTAGGATGTTGACTTGAGGAATCACACATTAGTTCTTAATGCTGACGTGCGTTATTAACTGGGTGGCTATAGAGTCTATGTAAAGGAGTAAAAAAACCATACCTTTGCCATCGCTAACAGGTTTTCAACCATTATTGGAAGAAATTAATAGGGAACACCGGTGCAAATCCGGGGCAGTCCCCGCTGCTGTAAGTTTCAAAAAAGATCGCAAACAAAGTGCCACTGGGCCAATACCCGGGAAGGTGTTTTCGATTGAAACGAGCCAGAAGACCTGCCTTTTAGCACATTAGAGTTGTTGCAGTAGGGTGCTGTTTGCACGAACCAACCAAATTTCATTTTATACTGCGTTAAAATTTTCGCCAAATCGCCCGCATTTGACTGCAAATTTTGCCTTATCTAAAATAAAATTTGTCGTCGGTTTGCACAAACGCCCCCACTGCAACAACTCTATTATTCATCCGTGGGCTTCGGGCGAAGGCCAGCGTAACATCCGTTCCAGTAGTATCTGGTACGGGTGGTCGCCGTTTATCTCCCCGTCTGCTTTCATTACTCATTTCTATAATTTTAAGATGAAAGTCAAACAATTATTTCACTTTTTCTGCTTTGCGGCACTGTCCGCCTTATTTACTTTTTGCAAAGATGCTCCATCGGTTACCGAAGGTGCGTATTCAAATGGTATATTTATCGTCAATGAAGGCCCATTCCAAAGTGGGAGCGGCACCATTGATTTTTGGGATCGCACCACCAATAGCCTCACCTCAAATTTATTTGAACTAGAAAACAGCGGTGCTGTATTGGGCAATATCGTTCAGTCTATCAATACCCATGCGGGTAAGACCTATATTGTGGTCAACAATGCAGCCAAGATAGAGGTAGTCTCTGCTGCGACCTTCAAATCGGTTGGCACCATCACTGGTTTAGCGCAACCTCGGTACTTTTTGCCAGTGAGCGATACCAAGGCATTTGTCTCACAATGGGGGTCTGACGGGTTTACTGGGTCAGTAGCCGTGGTTGATTTACTACAAAATTTGGTCGTCAAAACCATTCCCCTAGGGTTTGGTGCCGAAACGATGACCGTCCGCAATGGTAAATTGTATGTAGCCCTTTCGGGCGGATTTGGCAATGATAATCGGGTAGCCGTTTTAAATATTGCTTCAGAGATGGTAGAAAAATATATCACCGTAGGCGACAACCCCAAATCGTTGGCCTTTGACAATAGCGGTGTACTTTGGGTGCTTTGTGGTGGAAAATTTGATTTTGTATCCCCAGCCAATAATACTCCGGGCGGTATCTACAAAATTGAAAATGATACAGTTGTAGGTACTGGTTTTCCGCTGTCAACCGGGGCTGATAACTTAGTATTAGATAAAGACAAAACAACGGCTTACTTCACTACCCAGACGATGACCTTCAAGACTCCGTTGGCTCTAATCAATCCCAGCATTTTTGCAAACCGTTCGTTCTATGCCTTAGGCTACGATGCTCAGGCCAGTCAACTCTATGGTGCAGATGCGAAAGATTTTTCTTCTAGGGGCGCGATCATCGTATTTGATGCCAATGGTGGGGTGATTCGCACTTTTGATGCGGGCGTGATCCCTACAGATTTCGGATTTTAGAAACAATTTCTAAATTATCAGATAATTATGCGGGTTCCTTGTTTATTGGAATCTGGAACCTGCATAGTTAGTATAAGTGATAGAAGATCTAAACAAAGCCCAAACGACCAAAATCTTGACCCATTACAGCAGTGGGATCAGCCTCAAGCCACCCACCCAATATGGTGGCATATACTTGCCTGAAATCTATTTGATATTTAAGATCCCCGTTGTCCAAATCGCTCAGGTTGGGCATGGCATTGAGGAGACCCTTTTGCTGAAGCCCTCCACCCATAAACATCATATTATTGGCCGTGCCATGGTCGGTACCACCAGAAGCATTTTGCGATACCCGCCGGCCAAATTCAGAAAACGTAGCCACCAATACTTCATCCCATTTACCTTGTGCGTTCAGGTCTTTTGAAAATGCAGCAATGGCATCATTCAGTTCACTGAAAAGTCGTTTTTGTTGGCCATCTTGATTAATATGGGTATCAAAACTACCCAACGATACATAATAGACAGCGGTATTGGTATCCGCCAAAATCAGGGATGCGATGGTTTTTAAATGCCTCCCAAGTTCGGTGCTTGGGTAATCGGCCGTAGAAGGTTTTTTACGGTTTTGCTCCTGTAAATACGCCGTAGATGACAATGTTTCTGCCATGGTTTTGTACAAATAACCCACGGGGGCTTCTTCGTGATCATGGTCATGCTGAGATTTATCCACGGCATGCAAAAACGGATTTTTACTGATTTCGTAGAGGCGTTGTACGTCCCTTAGGGCCATACCTTTGGTTTGCGCTCCTTTGAGTGCAAGGCTGAGTGTGTCGTCTATTTCTAAGGCAGCCGATGGCCTCCCAGCGCATTGTGCATCCAAGTAACGACCTATCCAACCAGTTGACCAATATTGATCGGCGGGGCTACCCGTATGCCATATATCCATGCTTCTGAAATGCGAGCGGTCAGGATTAGGATAGCCCACATTATTGAGGATGGCCATATCGCCAGCATCGTACAATTGTTTCAATCCTGTTAGTGCTGGATGGAGGCCAACCTCATCGGTCAGCCGCAAGGCATCGGCCTGTTTGATACCCAATTTTGGCCTTTCTTTATGATAAATGTCATTTCTGACAGGAATCACTGTATTTAGGCCATCATTGCCGCCACTCAACTGGATCATTACCAACGATTTACCATTGAGGGCCAAACGACCAGGGCCCTGAAGGTCGGTCAAAAACTTGGGTAGCCAAAGTGAAGCGGCAGCCAAGGAACTGCCTTTTATGAAGTCTCTGCGTTGCATAAAATCTACTTAATAATTCCCTAGTAAGACTACACAGACTGCCAAATGTTACATCAGCTCCATTGGCAATAGTATTTACTTACACTTTTCATCAATCCCTAAGACATAGTGTTTTACAATGCCAATCGTTAGTGCTGTTTCTGAGCCTTCAAATCCTTTGATATCGGTGTCTTTGATGGTTTGTTGATACTGGTCTAAGCATTGTTTGCTCACGGGCATAAAAGACCAATGCCATTTTTCTTCGTTGTAACCATAAGGGCGGCCTGCAGTATAAGGCTGACCGAATCCGTACTCCTGGGCATGTTCCGCAAGCCATTGATATACTTTTGCATGTTTTCCAGTGCCTTCAAAACTCGGATTATTGAGGTCGTTAAGATCAATATCTGTTCCCCAGTGGTGGCGCGATGATCCCGGCATGGATGAATATTCTAAGATCTTGCGAGCCCTTGCTTCTGCCCCTGGCGCGTCTTTGGCAAAGCGCTTCCATTTGCCCTCCCAGATATTTTTTTGCTGCGCAAAAGTGCGCGTGGACGAAATCACTTTGAGTGAAATATTTGCCTCTTTCGCCGCCGCATACATTTTTTTAAATGCCTCAAAAGCGTCGCGACGCATCATCATGCCCGGCCTATCTGAATATGGTTTGCCGACTACCTCAAAATCAGGATGGGTGGCCGGGTCAAAGTTCCCCAATAGGTAATCGCGGTCAAAAATAAGGTTATTTTTTTGTTTCACGGGAGCTTCGACGGGGGCAGCCGCAGTAGCGGCATTCATGGTCGTCGGAGGGCTTGATGATTGGCATGCAATCAAGATTGACAAAGATGCAATGATAACGGATTTCATAATTTTAGTGCTTTGTATTCCGATCAAAGGTACAAAAACTTCTATTTTTGCTCCTTCATTAAAGGTCTAACACGTAGTAAAATGCCAAAATGTATCGAAAAATCTGTTTTTTTATGGGTATCTGAATATTTTTTATTGAATTTCTCTGTACTGTCGTCGGATTAAAATAGTTTTGTGTCGAAGAAAAGAGGTGCTGGAGGTAAGATACCCCCCACCTTTCCATTCTCAATGAAAGCATATTGTCAAAATATGCCTTCACAGAAAAGTTTGATATTCAATATCAGGCTTTGTACTAATCAAATCAACTTAACATAACAATTCAAACAGTCAAGACCTTATGGCACGGCTAACAACCTTCTCCAAATTACTATTCACAGCAGCCATTGTTGGTGCTATTTTTCTCGGTTCTAAACTTTTCCTTGGTAAATCGGGCTTACTCGATAAAAAAATCAATGTAGTAGAGTTAGAAAAAACGGATGCTACCACCAACGATATTTTAGGATCGGCACCCAAAAACTACGAAAGTGTGGGCATGACCCAACTGGCATTTCCATCTGAATCTCCAAGCGGGGGCGGCATCCGTATGACTTATCTCGGTATGGGTTGGAATGCCCAAACACCTATTTCTTACGCCAATGGTGGTTCTAAAACCAAAGAGGGCAGCCTTATGGCTTCGGCAGGCATTAACCTCAATTTTATCCGTCAGGACGATTATGGTAAAATGCAAGAAGCCTTGGTCAAGTTCGCTTCCGACTACAAGAGCAATCCCAAAGCACCTGCTGTATTCTGCGGTATCATGGGCGACAACCTAGCGTCATTTAAAGTGGCCTTGGATGCGAAACTGAAAGAAGTAGATCCTTCTTACGATGTTCGTGGATTTTATATCTGTGGCTATTCTTACGGAGAAGATAAATTTATAGGCCCTGTATCTTGGAAAAAAGATCCACAAAAAGCACGGGGTGGCGTTTGCTCGGTGGTGCTAAAAGATGGGGATCACAACATCGCTATCAAATGGGCTTCTGACAATGATGTACCAGTCAATCCAGACCCGACGGTATATGATCCGACGCGTTTGAATTTTGTGGGTGTCAGTACGTTTGTAGAAGCCGCCGACCGATTCATAGCCAACCAAGGTATAGAATTGCCGGAGGTAAAAGATGGCAAAAAGACGGGTAAAACATCCAAAGTAAAGATTGATGCCACCTCTACTTGGTCTCCAGAAGATGAAAAAGTGTTCAAAAGTAACCGCGATGTGGTCACTTTATTGAGTACCAAAGAAAATACCAAACAAATGCCTTGCCTTATACTTGGCCTTAACAAATACCTTGCGGATAATAAGGATCAGACCAAACGCCTGATTACTGCTTTGGCTGCTGCTGGCGACCAAGTGAAAGTATATGATGGTGCCTTGCGCTATGGCTGTAAAATGAATGGTGATGTGTTTGGCGAAGAGGTCAATTGGTACGATTTGTATCGTGGTAAAGAAATGGAAAGCGGTGCTGGCCGCACTGTTTCAGTGGGTGGTTCTCGCTCTTGCAACTTGGCAGATGTTGCCGATGATTTCGGTATAGCAGAAGGCTCTACTAATAGTTATCCTTCGGTTTATACCTTGTTTGCTAATTATATGAGCAAAATGTATCCAGAAGACTTACCAAGTATTCCAAGCATCACCGATGCGCTTGACTTGAGCGCTTTGCGCGCAGTGTATAGCAGTGCAGACAAGGGAAAATTAACAGAAGGGTTCAAAGATACCTATTCTAAAGGCGATATGACTGATGTGTATGCCCGTAAAAACTACAATATTGAGTTTGAGACTGGCAAAGCCAAGATCACGGGTAGCAGTGAAAAAGTATTGGAAGAAATTTTCAACTCTTTGAATACGACCAATTTGCGTATGTCTATACGAGGCCATACTGACAATGTCGGAAATCCTGATGCTAATATGGATCTTTCGCAGGCTCGCGCCAATTCGGTGCGCGTTTGGATACAACGCCGTTCAAAAAACACTTTTCCTACCGAGCGATTTGCGCAAGTGATTGGGTTTGGATCAGAAAAACCTGTTGCTGACAATGGCACTGCTGAAGGCAAGGCTAAGAACCGCCGTGTAGAGATCATATTTGGAGACTAAAAAGAGATAGGATACCGACTGAAATTCTCGGTGGCGAGGAGCGCAACAAGGGCAGTCGAAAAATATCGCTGTACTTGAGCCACTAGAGGCTTTAAGATAAGTCGAAATAATGCCCAGACTTTATTTGGTATTGTGCTTAGATTTCGGAAGTTTTAAAAACTTCCGAAATCTTGGCATTTTAGGAACGGTTCCGAAATAAAGGTACAAATTGATGCACATCTTTTGCCCCCATATTCCCTCTTTTTTGACTTAAATAGCTGTGCTATTCGCGCCAAAAAACAGGAAATCTAAGGCCAAAACCTGAAGCCTGAATCTGTACCTTTATTCCAGCACCGTTCCTTAGAAAGATTGGCAAATAAAAATAATTGTAAATGTCAGAATTATCCAACTTATTCCGCTGGAACGGTACTGTTTCAGGAACAACCAAGTCACTTTTGGTTGTTTTTTATATATTATTATTTTTTGGCTTGTGGCAATTTGCTGCCCCTGCTGGCATCCCACACCCTGGCAAATGCTGGGCTGCTTGGCTAGAATTGGTAACCCAATACAATTTAGTGGGCGAACTGCTCAATAGTGCTCAGACCTGCCTCATTGCAATGGTATTGACTATCTTGGCGGCCATGGTTTTGGCCTACTTGAGCAATATCCCATTTTTTGAGCCGCTTATCAGTTTAGTGACCAAGTTTAGATTTTTGTCGCTTATTGGTATCAGTTTTATATTTCTCTTATTCACAAGCACGTCCTATCAAGCAAAACTCACGACCATGAGTTTTTCGATATTGACCTACCTGCTTACGGGACTGATGGCTGTTATCAGGGATATACCCCAACGGATGTACAGCTATGCCCGTACCCTGCGTATGTCGGAAGGAGAGGTGACTTGGTACACCGTCGTTCGTGGCACCTTGTATGAGGCCTGCGATCTGATGGCTCAGAATTTTGCCATTGCATGGATGATGCTGACCAGTATAGAATCTATGTTTAGGGAGTATGGCGGCATAGGAGCATTGTTGGTCAATGTTTACCAACGCAAGGGATTTGAATACGTATTTGCGATACAAATCACTATTTTGATCGTCGGTTTACTGCTGGACAGCCTCTTGCGCGGTGTTATTTGGATAGCCTTCCCATGGAAAAGAAAGCCGACCCGAAATCCATTTTTAAACTGGATAGCGGGGTAGGTAATTATTGCTCTTCTTTTTCTTCTATTTCCTTGAGTATCACTCTCAATGCACCAGCAGAAAGGGTTATTTCTACGATACTGATTACCAGCGAGATTGTCATTAGGAGTAGGCTGATAGCGAAAAGTGCCTTTGCCATGATTGGCCAATCTTGATAAATAAAAAACATGGTAATGACGCAGCAGAGGATGCTGCTCACCCCAAAAATTTGCATCCAACGAATCAGCCACAACCTACGGCGCAGGCTTTTAATCTGCTTGAGTAGGTTGTGGCTGCTTTTGCGTTCGTAATTAGACACCAGTTTTCTGATAAGGCTGGCGATGGCCAAGAACTTATTGGTATATGCCAGTAACAGCAATGAAAGTGCTGGAAACAATAGCGCTGGTGTCTGAATTGATAGTTCCATATTTGGAGGCTTACTCGCCGAATAATTCTTTCAATTTAGCACCCAATTGCTCGCCACGAAGGTTTCGAGCCAAGATATTGCCATCTCTATCTACCAATACTGTTTGAGGGATGGATGTAACTGAATACAGGGCTGCGTGTTCGCTCTGCCAACCTTTCAAGTCGCTGATGTGCCGCCAAGGTAATCCATCTTGTTTGATGGCGTTTTTCCAAGCACCACCTTCCCGATCAAGGCTCACGCCTAGTACATCAAATCCTTTTGAGTGATATTTATTGTAGCTGATGACTACGTTGGGGTTTTCCTTTCTGCAAGGACCGCACCAACTTGCCCAGAAGTCAATCAAGACTACTTTGCCACGCATTTGTTTCAGCGAATAGGTAGCACTATCGGGGGTTAAGCCTACGAGATCTGGTGCTTCCATGCCGACTGTATAAGTGGCATTTTTGCGCATGTCCATTTCTAGCCGTCCTATTTCGCCCCAATTGCTGGTGCGATAAAGTGCTACGTATTTTGTAGCAAAAGTGCTGTACAGTGGATGACTCAGTGATTGGTATCCTTTGATTAAGCCTCCCATCGCGATGCGCTGCATTTTTTGGGAAGGTATTTTGGCCAATACCGCTTCAGCATATTGCTGCATTTGGTCTTTATTGATGCCTACAGCCTGCATTTGGCGAGCGTAATTTTCAAAAGCCATTCCAAATTCTGGAATTGTTTCATAATTTCTATCATTGAGGTCAGCATGGGCAAAGTACTCTTTGCCATAAAACTCCGAAATTGCCGTATAACCTGATTGACCATAGTAATCGGGCAAAATGGTCAATGCCGCTACGCGACCCAGTAATGGATTGACGGATTTTAAGGAATCCACGTATTTTTTCTTTCGCTCTGAAAGGTCTTTCAATATGGCAGTAGGAGCATTTTGGGTTCCATTGGATTGCGAAAATTTCATGCGCGCTAATTCGGTTTCTGTTTGGTAGGCATCCATCCGTTTTCTCAGCGTTTCGTAGGCTTTGTTGGCTGGGGAATTAACACAACGCGCCTTGTCAAAAAACTGGTAACTTCCCCAAACCATCACTTCTGGCTCTTTCCCTATGATAACCTTGGCGAGCGATTGCTCATTGGGTCCCACAGAATAGATGCGTGGCTCTGAACTATTGATGGTGAATACAAAAGCACTGTCAGGAAAGCGACGGCCTCCCCTTGCGATCATCACATTGGCCAAACCACGTTGTTCGTATAGGTTAATACTGTCTAAAGAAGGAGGCGCACCCGGTATGCGACATACCAAGTTGACTTTGTCACCCGGTTTTGATGGTTGAGATTGTTGGAAACTGTACATCGTAACACTAATGAGTGCGAGTACGGCCAAAAGTATTTTTTTCATGAATGACTTTAAATTGTAAAATAGTATGGAGTTTAACCCACCCCAAACCCTGAATTAAAGAAAACGCAAAATTAGGGTATTTGATCTATGCAAAGCAATATATAAAACGTTAATAACCCGTGAAAGTATCGAACTTGTCGTATTTTTTAGATCAGATTTTGGGCTAAGTACTTGAAAAATCGCCTAGCAGCATGTATTGCCGACCAAACGTTGCTTAAAGACATATTGGTTTAAATTTTTTATACTCACAAATTGAATTATGACAACAAGAACAATCTTATTATTCGGCATCCTGACATTCATTATATTATTCATTATGTCAGTGGTATTTTACAAAGAGCGAACGGCTTTTATTGACATTTCATATCATCTCTTCTGTATCCTTAGAGACGATACATTTGCGATACAAAACAACAGATTCGGGGCGTTTTTTACGCAACTTTTCCCATTGATGGGATCAAGAATGGGATTTTCACTTACCACTATTACCATTGCGTATTCCACAAGTTTCGTGCTTTTGCCCTTTTTTACGTTCTTAGGCATCCATATTGGACTAAAAAACCCTAAAGTAGGCCTTGTTTACTTGCTTTTTATGACCTTAATGACCACACATACTTTCTATTGGATACAGTCGGAACTGCCTCAAGGGATGGCTTTTTTATTCATTTTTGTGGCGTTATTGGACAATATTATGCAGAAAAACGGCCAGATTCCGGTTCGTTTTATAGCGGCGTCTAATTTTTTTCTATTTTTAATCTGTTTTGCACATCCACTGCTGGTAGTCCCGTTCTATTTTACTTTAGGTTTTTATGGATTTGTATATCCTCAACGTCGGTCATTACTGTGGAGTATGGGCATCAGTTTTTTCTTCCTTTATCTTGTCAAATACTTGTTTTTTAAAACCACCTATGACACTCAAGCCATGGATGGATTGAAAAACATACCCTTGTTGATTCAAAAGTACTTTAGCCTTCGTTCATGTAAAAATCTAGGGCTGTACTTGATTCGCGATTATTATTTTGCTATTATTTTACTTTTGGCTATATTATGGGTCTATGTCAAACAGCAGAAATTTGTCAAATTACTCTTTGTTTTGACCTTTATACTTGGTTATACTTTTTTGATTAATATTTCTTATTCGGAAGGGGCGGATCAGTTTTATCTCGAAAATCAATACCTGCTCCTTGCTATCATGGTGGGCTTTCCTTTCGTATATGATGTATTGCCCCTTATCAAATATCCAAAAGGCAAGGAGGTTACTATTGGCCTAATATTATTAATAGGGTTAATACGAATATTTAACACCCATCCGTTTTATACAAACCGGGTACAATGGCTAAGAAATACCATTAGTGAAGTGGAGCAACTGCCCAAAAAGAAAGTTATTATACCTTATAAAAGTGAATTTAAAGAAACCTTGTTGATGACTTGGGCGAGTTCTTATGAGTTTTGGTTGTTGTCATCCTTAGAAAAAGGTTATGCCCATTCGATCATTATTGAAGAAAATAAAAATGAATTTGATTGGGCTATGCCCCAAAACAAGGTTTTTATAGCGAAATGGGGAACATTTGAGTACGAGCGTTTGAATAAGAAATATTTTAATTTTGTGGACGAGGGCTTTTATGCGAAAAAGGAGTAGAATTGGTTAAAATGAGTGTGTATCTATAAACCCACTCACCGCAATTAATACACCCTTATCTCGCTCAATAGTGGCCTTGATTTGGAGTCTGTGACGGTCACCCTTATGCTTGAAGTCTTCAAAGGGGTAGGCAGAACCAAGATCTTGCGATAACCGATGGTGGTGGATTGAAATACAGAACGCCATTGGGCATTTTCCCAGACTTCGACCTTAAATGCGCGGATTCTTTGCCCTTGGGTCACATCTTCATGAAGCCAAAGGGCTTGGATCGTTTGAGATTTTTTCCATTTTAGTGTAAAATCTTTGGTTTTAGAATGGTCAGCACCCACGGAAGTTTCTATTTTTTCATCCGTCAAGAAGGTCGTTTTTTTGCCATCGGCAGTATAGGCTTTGGCCTTCAATGCAAGGTTTTTGCTAAAACTACTGCGCACTTTTTCACCAAATGCAGCAAGGTTGGTAGAATCTCGCTCATGAATACGGCCACGGTGGTTGGGGGGGACATTCAAGATGAGGTTGGCTCCCCTGCCCACAGATTTCAGATAAATATTAAATAATTGATCTGGCGTTTTTACTTTATTGTCTTCATCAGCGTGGTAAAACCAACCGGGTCGTATGCTCACATCACATTCGGCTGGAACCCATAACGCTCCGTTTTCATTGCCACGATTAAGCGTATCCATCTGCGGGGAGCCTTCTCCACGTTTGAATCCCGCTGTATCTAAAGTACACCAATTGGTTTCGGTATTGATGAGCCCTTGCTCGTTGCCAACCCAACGACAGCCGGGGCCAATATCGCTGAATATGACCGCAGTTGGCTGCAACCGCGCGGCGACCTGTTCAAACCGATGAAAATCATAGATTTGTTTTTTCCCATTTGGGCCTTCCCCATTGGCTCCATCCCACCAAATTTCGAAGAGTTCTCCGTATTCGGTGAGCAATTCGGTGAGCGTATTTGCATACACATCATTGTATTCTGGTGTGCCATATTGTGGGTGATTGCGATCCCAAGGGCTTAAATAGATCCCAAATTTTAGTTCATTGCGCTTGCATGCATCACTGAGTTCACGCAATACATCACCCTTTCCATCGCGCCATTTGCTTTCTCGAACCGTGTGTTTGCTGTATTTAGAGGGCCAAAGGCAAAACCCATCATGGTGCTTTGCCGTGATGACAACACCCTTTGCCCCTGCTTGTTTGGCTACTCGACACCATTGGTCGCAGTCCAAATCAGAAGGCATAAATACATCTTCTGTTTCTGTGCCACGCCCCCACTCTACGTTGGTAAATGTATTGGGGCCAAAATGAAAAAACAAATAGAATTCTGTTTCGTGCCAAGCCATTTGTGCCGATGTTGGAACAGGCATAGTGGTTTGAGCATTCAGGCTACACAGTATGAATATGGCCGTCATACTTAGGTAGATTCGCTTGATTGTTGCAAAAATTTGTTTTTTCATTGTGTTGCTAAATTTGTGGAGGCTTGTTTGAGTATTGTGCATGCTGCTTCAGTGGGTAAAGGTAGGAAATTTAGCAGTTAAGTGCCTTTCAATAATAATACCAAGACAAATTAAACACTAAGATGCTAGGGAACACTAAGTATTTTAGTAATTAATTTGCCTCGGTATTTATACTTCCCTACACATTGATTCGATACCAATCAATTTTTCTTGATAAAAGCATGACGGTAGCCAATATAAAGAATAATCCAATACTACCTGCTAAGAGGGCGAAATCTTCCAGCTGAAGCAGTACAAATATATAGGCGTACAGCAACACAAATAGGAATACCAGTAAGGCAATCAAACTCAGTTTTTTGATGATGGCGTAAGCATATACGGCTATCAATAACACCACCGCAGCACAAGAAATCCAATAGGCTTTGTTGAAACCTAGGTGTTCGGTGATGGAGAGCAATAGGGCATAAAAAACGGCGAGGCTCAAACCAACCAACAGATACTGGATGGGGTGAATGCGGATTTTTAAGAGCATTTCATAAAAGAAGAAAAACATGAAACTGAGCGCAATGACCAACATTGCGTATTTGGCTGAGCGCATATTTTTTTGATAATAGTCGGCAGTTTGGAGCAAAGTAACCCCAAAGGCGGTTTGTTCGGGCTGAGGTGAATATTCAGCATCGCGCCAGAAATCACCAAATGGCCGATTATATACATTGGCTGTCCATTTGGCATCAAAACCTTGGTCGGTGATGTTGCGGGTTTGGGGCAGGTTTTTACCCGTAAATGAAGGGGATGGCCAATTGGACTTGAGGGTGATGTCGGAAACTTTGCCCGATGGAATAAACGCTAGGGCAGAAGTGCCACGTACTGAAAATTTCAGGTTGAAAGCGTAGGTTTTTTGATCATTTTTGATCGGTGCTGGGCAGTGAAACCCAGCATGGGCAAATCCTTGATGCTTTATGCCTGGAGCGGACTCTTGTGCGGCATTATCCCAAAGGACGTCAATTTTGCTGGTGATGGCTGTGGGGTCGGTGATCCCAGTGATCAATATTGCCTTATCAAACTCATAACTTTGATTTTTTTCTTGAGGCAACTTACTCAAATCAAAACTGCCAGTTACTTCGTTGGTTGTGGTGAAAACGACGGTATTGAAAATCCCTTTGGTGCGAATTTCAGAAACAGCATCGCTTTTGATGCTTTGATCCATGGGACTTACGAACATCAAATGTTGTTCAGTGTATGACTTTTTGTCAACCACGGTGGTGGTTAGGTAAGGAATGCATAGCACAGGGCCTTGCAAGGTTTGTTGGTTGCCCCAAGAGGCTGCTACTTCTTGCTCTACCTGCTGTTGTAGATATGTGCGCTCTTGGATCAGGCTCTGAATCCAAACCACTGGAATAATGAGTATCAAAATCAGGACTAATATGAAGGCCATTTTGATGAGTAATTGTGTTTGGGTGCCAGATTCGACTTTAGGTTGTTGTTCCATATTGAAAAATTATTTAAAAAGTACTTTGAGATTCAAAGTATTGGTGAATAAAAAAAGCCCATTCTTTTAAAATCAGGCCGTGCAATCCATTGTTTATTTTAGGTTATTCAGTATTATTTCAAGCATTTTTAGGTGTTGTTCAAAGGCTTGCCGCCCTGCTGTGGTCACGGCATATCGAGTATGGGGCTTTCTTCCAAAAAACGACTTTTCTACCGCGATGTATGCTTCTTTTTCCAAAGACTTCAAGTGGCTGGCCAAGTTTCCGTCGGTCACGTCCAATTCCTCTCTTAGGGTATTGTAATCAATACTATCTTCTACCATGAGCAGGCTCATAATTCCCAGTCGTATCCGACTTTCAAAGGCTTTATTTAGATCGTTAAAGTTCACTTTTCGTACTTAAAATACATGACGGCTCCGTAAATAATGTGTAGAATACCAAAGCCAAAAGCCCAGAGCAATAAGCCTCTTCCGGGTAAAAAAAGTGCCAAACTAGCGGTGATTAATAAGGCAATACCCAAGGCTCTAACGTCGGAAAAAGTATAGTTGGAGGCGTTGATTAAGGCCAAACCATAAAAAATAAGGCAAGAAGGAGCAACCAAGAAAAAATATCCATGCCAGAGCAAAGCAATAGTGAATATACCGCCCATCAACATCGGGATGCTAAAATTAATCAATGCTTTTTGAGCCGCTTTGGTCCATAACTTGGTTTGACTACGCTTAGCATTTCTGATGCTGAAAAACAACCCAGTTGTAATCGCACACACGAGGGTGGCTACCGCTACGAGGACTAATTTAAAGAAATCCGGGGAATAAATATCCGCTCGCACATCTGTGTATATGACACTGTCGGCATGGTAAATCACGTAATTGCCCACTGCTGCTCCAGCCAGTGCAAACAGCCCAGCAATCACTCCTGATAAGCCACTAAGTGCTTTGAACTTGGTGCGTTCTTCTATCAAGCCCTTGATGCCTTTCAAATGTTCTAAATAGTCGTTGTTCTCCATTGAAAAGTACTTTGAAATGCAAAGTTACAAAATAATTTGATATTGGTGAGTTTTTATTATTTTTTCTTCGATAATCGCCCAATTACATGTTGGCCGATCTGTTTGCCTAAAGCCAGTCCCTGATCGCAGCCAGATCTATAATGAATACCCATGGGTTGGCCTTGCACTTCGGTCACAAAAACATTATCATCCCAAAACCAAGCAATGCGTTTTTGCTCATCATCATAAAACAGAACAGCCCGACCACTCTTTCGAGGGTCAGGCTGTTCTGTTTTATATTATATATGGGTACTATTAATCCGCTTTTATCATTTTTCTTGTAGCTCTATCGGTACTTGTTTCAAGGGTGTAAACGAGTACACCCCTTGTATCCACCAAAGGCTTGTCTAAAATGATTACGTTCGTACCCTTCGCAAACGATCCAGACTGTTCAAATACCACACGTCCTGTTTCGTCAAAGATCCGCAAGGTCGCCTCCGCTGCCACTGGCAGGTTGAAGCCGATTTGAGTCTTATTCACAAATGGATTCGGTACGTTCTGGTACAATTCGAAGCCTACTCCTGATACGGTAGATCCGTTGGCTCCGTTGAATCGCAATGCTACATCCTGACGACCTCCTTGGCCATAAGCCTCGGCACGAGTGATGCTGCTTGATACATTCAACATCTGGCTCAATTTGCCAGATTTAATCGCGCGGAACTTCACCTCAAACTCGGCTTTCGCATCTCCGTTGAATGACGTTGTCAAGGCTTCAGCAAATCTGCCAAAGTTCGCTGCCGTCATTCCGTCTGTCAATGATGTTACTTCTACCACTTCCAATCCAGCATATTTCAACGTAAACTGGTATCCTTTCACCTGTTCGGCTGCACCAAATTTCACGCTGTATGTATTGCCAGCCTTCACGTTTTGGTCGTCCACATCAAACAGCAAGGTGCCGTTGTTGCGATCGTCCGCCACCATCAAGGCATTTGCCTGTACAGAGTTGTTCACGTCACCTATCTTGACCGCTACAAAGTCTGTAGTCCATGCACTCACTTGTGCATTCGCTACTGATACGGTCTCTGGGAACGGTGTCTGGAATGGGTTGCCCACATTCGGGAACACAAACGTCTTGTCAACGAATCTCCATGAGGTGTTGTTCGGTAGATCTAGGTGAATACCAAGGATCAACCTACGCAACTCTACAATGTCAAACGTTGTGATAGAGCCACTCTTGTTCGCATCCGCAGCAATCTGCTTGTATGGCGATGTCAATGGCTCTATACCCAAGATGTGCTTAGACATCAACACCAAGTCATAAGTGGTCACACCGTTCAGGTAGTTCTCATCTTCGATTGGTGTCACTGTGTAATTACCGCCCAATGGCAAGGCGCCCAAGAACTGGTATGTACCTGTCACGTCTGTTAGGTCGAAGAGAGATACTGAACCGCCAATAGCAGCACTACCAGCAAACTCTACGCCTCCTTCTTCCAGACCATCATTCATCTCAGTAGCCAATATACCGGCTACTGATACTGTACCGTTTGGAACGCAGATTCCTGCATTGTCTTGTACCAGCATCGTCGCTTCACAGTAATCTGCATTGCCTGCCAAGTCAATCACCCAGATTTCAACTGCTACTGGTCCTACCTCGTCGCAAGTGAATTGGATGGTTGTCACTGGAGTACCATCAGGGTTGGTCGGGAAGCCCGTACCTGTACCACTGCGGCGGATGCTGTATTTCAAGTACCCTGATGGTGTACAATTATCTTCTGCATACTGGATGAAGTCATTCGCCCAGATTACTTGGGTCATACCACCCACCATGATGTTTGTATTCAAATCCTGACATACTGCCGTCGGTGCTTTGCAATCCTCTATCGTGAATGTCTGCTCATATACTGCGTCGTTGCCGCAGCCATCAGAGATCGTCCACTTGATCAAGTGTGTGCCGTATGGCAATTCTGGTATCACAAACGAGGATGCCGCTGGATTGGCCTGTGACATGTTCTGTTGGTTGTTCCAACGCACACAAGCGGTCTTGCTTGTTCCTGTCACTGTTTCGTAGATCACAAATCCGTACTTCTGGTTGGCAGGTACCGAGCGGCCGTCAAATGCGCGAGCCGTTCCGTCTGTCAAATCCAAGTCGCCATCGTTGTTACCAACATAGATCCGGTTGAACCCAGGTAGGTTGGTACTTGAGATGATGGTCTCCATTACACCGTCGCCATCTGTATCCAATTTCAATTGGTACTCGATATTGACATTCGCAAATGAGCAGGCATCTGTAGCCGTGATGCACAAGTTGGCTGGGCCTTCGCAAAGGTCATGGGTGGCTATGACACCATCCCACCAGTTGTCAGCATTCCAGAAGTTCCCGTCGTTTGGCGTGATGTCGCACTCAGGGCTGGTTGCTATACCTGTCGGATCCTGTGTATCAATGATCTTGATGATCTGTTTGTACTCGTAGCAGTTCGCATTAGCGTCGTAGAACGTTGAATAGTTCGTCGGCGATGCATCCGTCGGATTGATCTTCACATTCGAAGGTGCCCACGGTGCTGGTGTACCCAATGGAGACACGGTCGGACCGGCAAGGTTAATCGCCGCATTCGTCGTATTGCTCGGTGTTGGATTCGGTACATAGATGCATGGCAAGTTCGGGTTGTACGTGCACCAGTTGATCACTGTCCAGGTACGCTCGATCTTGAAGCAAGCATCATCCACTACTGTGAAGATCAAGTCTTCGTAAGATACACCCAATAGTTCACAATCTTCACCAAAGAACGTTGGTGTACCATAAACTCCAGTACCATCGCAAGCCGTCACGATCACATCGTTCGGGAACTTCACTAAGTAGTCCTGCTCGTAAGTTACTACGATGCGCTGGGTACACTGGCTGCTAAAGCCGTTGCAATCGTAAGCACGGAACGTGCGAACGATTGTACCTTTATTACATACTGTATCAAAATTCGTCTTGTTGTTCTGAACGGTCAAACCACACTGGCTTGGTACGCCCAATTGGCCAGATGGCAATGGATTAGGTGTCTCTAAGCAACAGTTGTCGTAGATCGTTGGCAATCCGTAGTGCGCAAGTGTCTCGTCAAACTGCTCACAAGATACCGTCACATGAGGTACTGGTTCGCAGGTTGGTTTGGTCTTGTCTTGTACGATTACCTGAACCATTACCTCGTTGCTAACAATGGTACCATCTTCGTTGAACGTTGGCAAGCCATTGATGTCAACTTGGTAAACCGTGAATATCACTCGTACGGTGTCGCCTGATTCGCAGCAGTACACTTTGATAGAATCAGCACCCGGGATCAGATCGTAATCTTCACCAATTGCCTTGTCCTTCTCAGTTGGTTGGCCGCTCGCTGTACATGGAGCAGTGCCACTGTTGTTGTTCAATCCATCCACACAAGCACCATAAGTGCCGTCATCGTTAGCCATACGGCGTACTTTGAACTTCACTGGTCCACAGTTATCAGTAGAGCCACTGTTGAGGTTAGAGGCTTTCAAGAAAGCAACACCTGCAAACTGGCATCCGTCAGCACTTGGCAGGTAACAATCGAATAT
>JANMMZ010000109.1:0-29889 GCA_031373665.1 Saprospiraceae bacterium
ATCGTCAACTCTACGCCTTCCCGTTCCGCTTCTTTGAGGATCATCATTTTATCCTCCCGGTTAAATTTTTTCTTTTCCATGTTGCAAAATTACAGTTTTGTTTTCGTAATTTTGTCTGGCTATTTAAGGGGGTGGTACAAACATTGGCAAATCCAACTGTTTCCCATGTAGGTGAAATCATTCGTGTTATTTCGAAATCATAAAATTCACTAGATGATTTTAAAATTTTGATAAAAGAATAAGCAGGATATCTTTTGTCATTTATATAATCCGAACCAACAATCAAAATTTTTATGAATTCAGAATTGTTCTCAACTAAAACCATGTCATTCATATACAGTTCGAAGTTATGAGAAAAATTTGAAATAAATTTTCCCGTCTCATCAAAAAGCATAATTCGATTCCTTTTTGAGTTACTTGGATTGTTGCCATTTAAATCATATCCTGAAACCAAGATAAATTCTTTATTGCTTAGCGTCCCGGCTGGCAAAACTATTTGTCTTACTATAGAAAAACCAGGCTTTTTCTCCCATAGTTTATTGCCAGAATTGTCGAATTTTAACAAAGTCGCATCGAAATAACCAAGACTTTCATTTCCTTGAACATTCACAGTAGTTGATGCTTGGGAAGAATTTAAAGTGCCTATTACATAGAGGCTATTTGAAGGTGATGACTCAACTAATCGGAGTCTGTTGTCATTAATCTCGTTTCCAAAATATGACTCTGATAATATTAAATTATTATTTTCAGGTTTTTGCTTGTTTTCATATTCTGGCGGTATAACCTCTTTGCTTTCTTCTGGTACACAAGAAGAGAATTGAAGAGTGACACAAATAAATAGCAAAAGTGTAATGCACTTTTTCATGTTGTAAATATTAAACCCTATCCAAGAATGAACATCTTGGATAGGGTATGAGTATGTTAGTTTACCACAATTTTTTACTACCGAGGAAAGTGACTTTAGGCAATTCACCTGGCTGTAAAGTTTCTGGGACATAGTCCTTTGAAGGAACAACAGTAACAATTACGGAATTAATAGGCTCGCTCGATTTTCCGTTTAAGATGCCATTTGATTGACCTCCATTGTTTGTTTCATTTCGTTCAGAAACGTTGATTTTCCCGTCTGCAGAGCCGTCAAACCGGTATTGTCCTGGCGTATTCATTTTGAATCCCGGTTCAAAGCCAGTATCTTGATTTGGGTCAAGAGGATCGGTTGGCACATAAACGTCAAAAACCAACGAGCCACCTTGATTAAATTGCGTTTCTTGCCACGGAGCATTTTCATCTGGTCTGTACATCACATTGTATTGAGTGCTACTTGACGGGGCTGCTTCCGTCTCACAAATATTTGTTGATTCAGCAATATTTTTCACTACCGTAGTGATTGTAAAAGCGGCTCCAGTTTCAACAATTGGCACAGCAACTGCCAATTTTGAACAAATCATGTCTGCCAAATGAATGGCTTTACAGATTTCTTCTTTTGTACAGGCAAATAGAACAACGAAAGAGAAGATTAGAAACTTCAAGTTTACTTTTGTCATGATTGAAAATTAATTTATTTAAATGTTTTAGTTTGTTTCAATTACCGCTACCGATGGGCGTAGATAAAGTAATAGCGGTTTTATACAGAACTGGCCTGTTGTTAAATTGAATTAGGATTTAGTCTGATTAACCACCCGAGTCCGCTTGGATTTTCCCAAGTGTACTCACGAAAACCTACGCCCCATAGATTGTTCTGAGTTATACAAAATTGTGAAATAAAACTACAATAAGTAGTATTACCAAAAGTTTTTCTACTACGTAGTTCACCTGTATTGGGATCAACTTTACAAAGCATAGCGTTACCTATCAAGTAGTTTTTACTGCAAGTGTTACAATCGGATTGCGAAGAAGTGCCAGATATAAGTATAGATCCATTAAAATCATTCAGATGAAAAAACCAATCTGAAGTTTGACTCAAGTTAGAATATTTCTTTTCAAATATTGTTGCCCCAGAACTAATGTCATTGCAAAAAAGAAAAGGGGATTTCCAATACCCGCCTCTACCATTTGGTTTGTTTTCATCTCGAGCATTTGCGTAAGTATAAATTTTTCCATCAAAAATATGCATCATTCGTGATCCAGAGAGTATCCCAAAACCACTTAAGTTATTAAAAACATTCTTTCTCCAAATGGGTGATTCTAAATTAGTGCTTTGGTGGACTGAAATATGTACTCCATTTCCTTCTTTCCCAGTAACAATAAATCGTCCATCTGAAATATCAATATTGTAAAATTCGATTGTTTCCCATTCAGGCGAAATCATTTGAGTTGCTTCAAAATCATAAAATTCATATGTTGATTTTGAAATTTTGACGGATGCATAAGCAGGATAGCGCTTCGAAATTGCATCAACAACGTCTACAAATACAAACCCGACAAATAATATTTTTATGAATTCTGAATTATTATCAACTAAGATCATGCTATTCAAAAAAAGTTCGAAGTCATGGGAAAAATTTGAAATGAATTTTCCAGACTCATCAAAAAGCATAATTCTATCCCTCTCTGGTGGTTTGTTTGAATTATTTCCATTTTTATCAAAGCCTGAAACCAAAACAAATTCTTTATTGCTGAGTGTCCCGGCTGGCAAAACCATTTGTCTCACTATAGAAAAACCAGGCTTTTTCTCCCATAGTTTATTCCCTGAGTCGTCAAATTTCAACAAAGTCGCATCGAAATAACCAAGGCTTTCATTTCCTTGAACATTTACAGTTGTTGATGCTTGAGAAGAATTTAAACTGGCCATTACATAGAGGTTATTTGTAGGTGATTTATCAACGAACAGGAGTTTGTTGAAATTAAGTTCATTTCCAAAATATGACTCTGATAGTATTAAATTATTATCTAGCGGTTTTTGTATATTTTCAAATTCGGGGAGATCATTATTTTCCTTTTTTGGGACACAGGAAAGGAAATAAAAAGCCAAAATAAAAATAATGGCGCTAAGTAAAGCAAGTTTTTTTTTCATTTTTTTTTCATTTTTTTCGGTATTGCCTAAAAACAGATTATATAAATCATCCATTTTAGGGCAATCCAACCAAATCCAGTTGGTTTCACGCAACTCATCTGCCCAACCACTCCCAACAAAAATGCGGATACCCGCCCATAAAGACCGAGTATCCGCATAGTGTGCGAGTCAAGATTGTATGATGGTTGGTGTGAGTGGGACACATGATGATATTTTGTTGGCACAAATATAAGTCAAGTTTCTATAACACCAAACAGACTAGGGATTTTTTTATTTTATCCCAACTATTTTTAGTGTTTATAGGCGTATATTTCGGTTGTTTTGCTACTTTCATCCCCAACCGATTCTTATATCTAACATAATTGTTCCAACTGTTCCTTAACACTCCGCCAAATTAACCGATATATTTATTGCCAACCCTCCATCGGCGGTTTCTTTATATTTGGTATTCATATCCATAGCGGTTTCTTTCATTGTTTTAATGACCGCGTCAAGGCTCACTTTGGCCTTGGTAGGGTCGCTTTCTAGGGCAATCTGACTGGCGGTGATGGCTTTGATCGCACCCATTGTATTGCGTTCTATACAGGGTATTTGCACCAATCCACCTATCGGATCGCAAGTCATGCCTAAGTGGTGTTCCATGGCTATTTCGGCGGCCATCATCACTTGTTGGTAGGTGCCGCCAAGGCACTCTGTGAGGGCTGCGGCGGCCATTGCCGACGATACACCTATTTCTGCTTGGCATCCGCCCATGGCGGCTGAAATGGTGGCACCTTTTTTAAACAAACTGCCCAATTCGCCGGCGGTCAGCAAAAACTTTAAGATGTCGCTTTCGCGGTAGGTATCACTAAAGCAGACGTGGTACATCAATACGGCAGGTATCACCCCTGCTGCGCCATTGGTGGGCGCTGTGACGACTCGGCCAAAAGCGGCATTTTCTTCGTTGACCGCCAAGGCGAAACAACTGACCCATTTTAAGATATTTTGGAAGGAGTGGCCTCCGCGACTAATTTGGGCTACCCATTCGTCCACATTGTCGTAAGGTTTGTCTTGTATGAGTTTGGTACTCAATGCTTTGGCGCGGCGGGTGACGGATAGCCCTCCCGGCAAAATTCCATCCGTATGGCTTCCTTTATAGATACAGGCTTTCATCACTGTCCAAATACCCATTAGTTTTTCTGTGATTTCGGCTTGGGTTCTCCACGTTAATTCATTTTCAAACACTACTTCTGATATGTTTTTATCCCTCGTCAGACACCAGTGCGCCAACTCTTCGCCTTTGTCAATGGGGCAGGGTAGGGTGATGCCTGCGCTGTTGTTTTCTTCGCCTTCTTTCACCACAAATCCCCCACCGATGGAGTAGTAGGTATGGCTTTCGCCTTTACCATCGGCATAAAATGCCCTAAAAACCAATCCATTGGCGTGGTAAGGAAGGCTTTGATCCATATAAAACACGAGATCGCGGGCCGGATCAAAGGCAATCATCCTTTTGCCGCCCAGGTTTATTTGTCGGCTTTGAGTGATCCGCTCTATATTAGGATGGAGGTCATCTACTGGTATCGTGACGGGGTCGTCGCCATTCAGACCCAGCAGTACTGCTAAGTCAGTGCCGTGGCCTTTGCCCGTTTTGGCCAATGATCCATACAATTCTACTTGTATAGATACCACGGCCTCTTGGTTTATTTCAGCCAGAAACCGCTGGGCAGCCCGCCAAGGGCCCATGGTGTGTGAACTGGATGGGCCAACGCCGATCTTGAAAATATCAAATACGCTAATTCTCTCCATTTTTTCTTAATTTTTTAACTAAAATGTCTTTTTTTAAGGCAATTGTGTTAGTGTTTTCTTAAAAAACATTTTTTGAGGTTACAAGATGGACACTTCTGCACAAATAGGTCGAATCAGGCAGTCAAGTTGGCTGCAAATAACGAGATCATTCATTACAAAAACACAATATTTATGAAAAATTTCTTTTTGGCCATCGTTTTATGCTTTAGCGCATTCCATCTTCAAGCACAAATCAGCGGCGTTGGGTTCCGCCCTATTTTCTCAATGTCAACTTATAAGTTGAGCAAAGACCTAGCAGATACTTATGATGCTGGTTTACGACCCGGCGGTGGTTTTGCGGCCTTTGTGGAGATCAACCTCGGTGAAAGGTTTACCGTGCAGCCAGAAGTAGTGTTTATGCAGCGGGGCGGAAATCTGAACAGCGAAAGTTCGATCTACTGGGATGGTCCAGAATTTGGATACCCCAACGGTTATGAAGTGGTGGATTACCGCTTGAAAGAAACCTTGAAGTATGTGGATGTGCCGATCATGTTTGAGAAAAATTTTGGTGGTGGCTCTTTGGGTGCTTATGTTTCTGCTGGCCCGGCCTTCTCGTTTGCTATTGGCAATGGCCGTGGGTTGGAAGAGATCACTGTTGAATATGCCGATGAAGGCGAAATAGCCTCTAGCACCGATCGCAGCGAATACGCGATTGAAATGGGTAAAGACCGCTACGATATGTACAAAGGATATGACTTGAGTATCAATGTCGGTACAGGTTTGGTGTTCATATTGGAGCGCGGTGAAATTGGTTTTGACCTGCGTTATGCCCACGGCCTCAAAGCATTAAATACAGATGGTTTGAAAAATCGCAATTTTCAAGTAGGTCTGTCGTACATGCACTATTTCGGAAATTAGTAAAACTTCACGGTTATGATGAACTGTCCCAACTGCGGAATCTCGCACAGTCTCGAAAGTGAACGTTGCATTCAATGCAACTTTAAACTTCCAGAAAAATACATTCCCCTAGAAACCACTGCGCCAGAAACCAAGGATTGCTGGAATTGCAAACACCCAAATATGCTGACTGCTGTCAGTTGTGGTCACTGCAATATCAAGTTCGTCGAGCAACGGCGAGTCCAGCAACCCTTGAATAGCAAGTGGCGCACTACCAATCATACCATACCGATGGCGGTCTGATAAAACAATAATATTATGAAAAATAACAGTATAGATCCTCTTTTTATCTCTGCATTGGATATTCTGACTGGCGCGTTGGGTGTGTTCATTATTATGAACTTCATCAGCACTAGGATGATTCAGCAGCCCAATATTGCTCAAAAAGAGGAGCCCAAAAAGGAGATAGCCAAAGTAATGCCGATCACCAAACCAGAGGTAAAGCCGCCCAATACTTACACGAGCAACCAACGGTACAGCAAGCCTCCAGTTCCAGAAAGACCCGAACCCAATCCGGTACATCCAGTTCCGCCGCCGCCCGCCAATGCGGGGGCTGGCACCAACAATAATCCTTCATCTGCGCCCCAAGATCCCGTATCGGTGGACTTGATGAAGCAAACAAAAGGGGCTGTTGTGTTGCTATTGCAACAATCAGATCAGGCAAAAGTCAGTGTAGAATTTATGCTTCGCCAAGGCAGTAAAACTTGGAAACCGGGCAGGGCCAGCAAGTACCAAGACGAAGTTTTTCAATTTGAAAAACGCATGGGCTATTATTTCCAAACAGAAATCAGGCCTGGCTCGTATGAAGTCTTAGTAAGGAAGAAAAAAGGCGCGAAAAGCACTGATAATCAACCTTTTGCCTTCTACGGAAAGATTATCCCAACTGGGCAAAAGTCTAAAACTTATGCTTTCGGCCAGTACGCGGCCAATAGCCTTTCTGATGATTGGGTACGAGCTGGTACTTTGCAAATCAGCCCCGGAGATCTGTCTTACAGCAGCCCTATGGCCAAGGTGAAACCTTAGGATTATTTACCAGTTCCTTGATTTTCTCGGTGGAAAAAACCACACTCCGTTTATCTCCATAAAGGAAAAAATCTAGGGTGTCTCCGTAAGAAAAAACAAAATCCAAACTCCGTGTAGCCTCCGTTTCTCCGTGGTGAAGCCCTCTAAAAACCTTCTCAAATCCTATAAAATCAACAATTTAAAATTTAAAAATAAAACAAATATGTTCCATCATAAAAATGCACAAATCACTGCTGGTATCAGTATCGCCGCCATCATCGCCATCATCAACAGCCTCGGTTATTACAATACAGACCTAGGTTCATCCATCAATACCTTCTTCTTCGCCTTGGGCGGTATGATGCCTGATGGGTTGATTCAATTTGCCACGTTTGCTTGTTTTTTTATTTGTATGTTTGGATTACAGGCGCATTTGCGCGTCATTCAAAGAGAAGGCAGCATGTTAAATGCCAAATTGCTACCCGAAACAGAGCAGTACGTATTGTATGCCGAAGATGTGAATCGGGTAAAACTCGAAGTCATAGAAGCGGAGCGCAAATTTGGCCCAGGGATGTTGACCGATTTGATCAAACAAGCCACGACCAAATTCAGGTCGAGCCACTCTAGTTCCGAGTCGCTTGCAATGGTAGAAACAGTCAGCACGATGCACCGCCAGTCGCTCGAAAAAGATATGTGGTTGATCTCTACTTGCCAGATGTTGATACCGGCTTTTGGTTTCTTAGGTACGGTATGGGGTATGGCTGCGGCCATCTTGAGCATGGGCCAGCAAAACACGGCTACTGCTTCCACCAATGCGACGAGTTCGGCACTCAATGCTGCTGATATTCAAGCGTTGATTTCAAACTTAGGCACTGCTTTTTTCACCACCATTGTATCCATTGTATTGGGTATCATCGTCAATGTAATGATGAAGCGCGCCGAATCACAAACCGATGAAGTGCTCACCTCTATGAAGCGTTATGTGGTAGAAAACTTAGTGAACCGAGTCCAAGAGTGAGACCACTTTGCCCTTCAAGGTCTCGCCGATAAATGGCGAATTGAAAGATTTTGATCGGATGTGAGCCTTGGTAAACACATAAGATTCATTGGGGAGGAAGCAGGTTAAGTCTGCTTTTTCCCCGATTTTTATGGCGGGGACTGGTAGCCCAAATATTTTACGAGGTGCAACGGCGATGGCCTGTACAAAGCGGGTAATCGGTATTTCAGTTTCTAAATAGGTACAGTACAAAGGGTAGCAAGTTTCTAGGCCAAGCATCCCGAAATCGGCATAGGGAAACTCCAAATTTTTAGCCTCTTCATCCCAACCGATGTGATTGGTACAGATGATATCAATCGTGCCGTCCAAAACACCTGCCACGAGTGCAGCCCGATCATCTGGGGTTCTGAGTGGAGGCATTATTTTCCAACGGCTATCAAATTCTAGCAATTTTTCATCCGTAAAACACAAATTGGCGATTGCTACCGAACAAGTCACCGGGAGTCCTGATTTTTTGGCTGCTCTGATCAATGCCACACCTTTGGCCGACGATACCAAGTGTATGTGCAAAGGGCTGTCGGCATAAGCCATGAGGCTAAGATCACGTTGGATCATCAGTTCTTCGGCCAATACCGGAATCCCTTTGAGTCCCAACATGGTGCTGTGTATGCCTTCGTTCATTTGGCCACCTGCGGCTATAGATTTGTGGAGGGGCTGATTGATAATCAAGCCTTTGAATGCTTTGCTGTATTGCATGGCCCTTAGCAACAAACCAGCATCTTGCACTGATTTGTGACCATCAGAAAAGGCAATTGCGCCCGTTTGGTGTAGGTCATACAATTCTGCCAAATCTTTGCCTTCGCATCCTTGCGACAATGCCCCGATGGGTAAAAAACGCACTGCGCTATCTTTGGTTTGTGTCAGTATATATTGGAGTTCTGATTTGGAGTGGAGGGGCGGCTGCGTATTTGGAAATATGGCCAAAGTGGTAAAGCCTCCTGCTAAGGCAGATTGTTCCACAGATTGGAGATCGTCCCTTGATTCAAAACCAGGTTCACAGGTATCTGTACCAAGATCCATCCATCCGGCTGAGACAAATGCATGTTGGTGCGAAATCAAGGTTGCGCCATTGGGCAAAGGTAAGTCAATACCCATTTGTTCAATGATGCCGCCACTGATATAGAGGTCTTGAGGAGCCAATATTTGATCGCCCTCAACAATCTGTACATTTTTTAATAAGATACTCATTTTCAAGCCTTTAAAGTTCGTACCAATAGTTGTTTTTCACGATGAACTTACCTTGATTCCAGTAGTAATTCACCTCGGTAGGCCGTATCAATAACTCATCCATCAAAAATGGTTTATTAACGCCCTTTTTATGCAAGTGAAACCCTAGTTCCGTATCTGGAAGGGTAGGCATCATGACCACTTCTATCAAGGCCCAATCCCTGACAATGGATTTAATGTGGTGTCTTAGGGCGACAGATTTTCTTGATAATACCACTTTGTTTTGATACTCGGTCGTAATCAACTCATGGGTAAGAGCCAAGTCGTCGTGGGCATATATCCAAAAAGAAAGGCGGACTTCTTTGCCATTGGGCTGATAAGAGACCAAGTGGGTGGAGTCGCCCATATTGGCAGTGAAGCCTCCTTTTTGAAAGGGGTGGAGCGTTTCTGGCTGATCGTCGTAATGGAGGGCAATCACTTTTGGATTGGTGGTATTACCATTTTGGATGCCTTCATTCTTTATTTGCTCAACCCTTGCCCTTCTCCACGATTTGATACTGTCTGGGTGTAAGGTCATCACTTTCATCCGCGTACTTTCATAGGCTGGGTGTGCTTTTTCGAGCAAATGTGGATGATTTGCCTTCATTTCTTCAAATTTATCAGGCAAAATCATCAAGGCCAAAGGCCGATTATCGGGTAAGTCATCCAAGATCGCAGGATTTTCGCAAGGCTCGTAGAGGAGTTGGGTAGAGCGGAGCATCTGCCCGATGGAGGTGCGACTCATATTCACACCCATATCTGGTACACCAGTCAATACAGCCGTGGTTTGTACCCGTTGAAAGAAAAAACCTTCAAACTCGAGCCATACATTCTCTGAGCCTATATGATAATAGGGTAGGGGTAGGAGGGCTTGGTATTTTTTGAAATCAACCTTGTTTACCCAATGATCGGGGCTGGCCGCCGACACCTCTTTGAGGGTTTCGTTGGATCCTGCGTGTGGCTTTTCATGGCGTTGATATACCCATGCTTCCGCGCCCATGACCAATAGGGGCAATGCTACGAACAACCATTTCAAGGAAGTATATTTCCCATTTTTAATCCCTTTAAAACGCATGGCAGCATTCCAAATGGTATAAAACATAACAATGTTGATAATATAATAAAATGCCCAAGTAAAGCGGCCAAGTCCCCTGAATTGTTTCAAAGGGCCCATCAGATCCAAAGTCCATTCCAATCCCGGTATGGCATACGGAATCCCGCAAGCAAAGAAAACCAAAAACAGGGAAGACATCAGGATTCCATACAAATAGCGGCGGTGTACGCGGTGATAAGCAGCATCGTTCCAATCCTTCGGGAATAATCTTGGTGATTCTATAGGGTTACTGTCTTTTTTACGAAATATTGATTTTATAGCACCCCAATATTTGCGCATCCAAAGTGCCACCATCCATAAAAAAAAGAAAAATGCAGCCAGTCCAACATAGGCTTTAGATTCAAATTCTATTTTTCGTATAGGTATAATGTGTTGATCTATAAACTTATGTAGTGAAAAATACTCATATGGCAAGAAAATACCTTCCCAATGCCCCATGTAGGTCGTAAACCCATATGGATTGGCGGGACGATCTATGGAAAAGTCTGACCAATGCAGCCAAATATTGATGAATACGAAGGGCAGTATCAGCATTACTACCAAATGACTCATTCGCCTTCTGATATTCCCCCATGAGGGATCTAGCACTAAGTGATAAAACGTGTAAAATCCAAGGAAAAGAGCCGCCAATCCAAAATAATAGAAATGAATTTGAGAGGCTACAACCAATAGTATGCCTATGCTTAGGCTTTGGTATCGTCGGCTGAATCGCTCTTCATAGCGGCACAACAGCAGCAGCAACATTGGCAAAACCCACGCGTGCGACAGGGCAAAATGCTCATCAAAACGTTGATATTGAGGAGAAAGAAACAAGATGGCCAATGCCGCCAAGCCCGCATACCACACTGGTAAGTGTAGTTTTCGGAGCAATACAAACAAAACCCCGCAAGCCAAGAGCAATGAAATCCATTGGAGGCTATTGATGATACCTACGGCATTGGCGCGTACATCCGATACATGACGGCTCCACCAGATGATAGCGGAGCAAAAAATGGGCTGATTATCCGTAAACAGTACGTGTTCGCCTTTGGGGTAATTCATCCCACTATAATGCACATAATCGGAGTCGCGCTGTATATGCCACACCGAAGCCATATAATTTTTCAATCCATCTGCTGAACTGCCCAACATAAATCGGTTGGGATCACTTATCCACTTGCTATGTTGGATCCAAATAAATGCCGCCGCTACCAATAAAGTAGCGATCAAGCCCCAAAGCGTGTGGCCACGTTTGGGAGAGACTAGGTTTTGTAGGGCGTACTCTATATTTCCTTTACGCTTCATGTTTTTTTATCAGTAAGCCTATAAAATTACGCATTTCAGTGGCCAATATTTTCCATCCGACTTTGCTGAATATGATGCCTTCGCGGAGTTCTACCGGTACAGGTGTGATAATGACCTTTGAATGCGCCATCATCAAAAACTCTAGATCGAACAAAAAACGGTTAATCCCAGTTTTTAAAAAAATTGCCTTGCCTTTCTCGTCGAAACCCTTCAATCCGCATTGAGAATCGTCAATTGGTTGTCGCAAAAGATTGCGCAACAACCATCGCAAGGCCTTGGATAATAATCTGCGCGTCAAAGGCACTTGCTCATAATATGTGGTGTCGCGGTTGCCTGCTGCGATCCCACCTTTGGCTTTCAATGTTTCCCAAATCCGCAACATACTTGATTTTGTGTAAGGAAAATCCATATCGGTCACAATCCAGAAATCAGCATCAGATTGAGCCACGCCTTGGCGCAGCGCGTATCCTTTGCCCATATTGGTTGGGTATGAAATGACTTGAACGCCCGGAATCAATGCTTCTAATTTTTGGAAATTAGAGGATTCTGTATTCACACTCGATCCATCGTTCACTACGATCAGTCCTACTTTCACGCTATCAGATACTAGAAGTGTCCGAAATTGGTCAAAACGTTCTGCCAAAGCCGATTCCCAACCAGTGGGCGGGTTGTAGCATGGAATGATGACATGGAGAGTGTGTAGCAATAGAGAGCGATGTTAATTTTGCGCAAAGGTAGAGAAATCAAACTTTCCGACCGTGGTTTTCTCGAATTGATTTAGGCTAATGTATTCTAAAAATTGGTCGCGTGGTATCCCCCTTGCGCCCATAGATACCAAATGCTTGGTTTCTTGTTGGCAATCAATCATCCAATATCCCGCCTTTTCTAGGTGACGGGTCAGGGTAATAAACCCTGCTTTGGAGGCATTGGTAGCCAATGCGAACATGCTTTCTCCATAAAAAATCTTGCCAATAGCCAATCCATAAAGCCCACCAACCAATACCCCCTCTTGCCATACCTCTACAGAATGGGCAATGCCCATTTCGTGCAAATCGGCGTAGGTTTCAAGGAAACTATCGGATATCCAAGTACCTTCCTCTTCGGTGCGTTTGCGCGCTGCGCAAGCCTCCATGACTTGACTAAAGCAAGTGTCGTAACTATACTGAAATTTGTGTTGATTGAATATAGAATTCATGCTTTTATGCACTTTCAACTCCGATGGAAATAGCACGCAGCGTGGGTCGGGACAAAACCAAAAAAACTGCCCTTCGTCTTCAAACCAAGGAAAAATGCCTTGGCGATAAGCCATCACCACCCGCTCAATGCTCAAATCATTGCTGTACCCAATCAAGCCCGATGGTTCGGCTAGGTCTTGAGGGGGAAATATTAAATCGTGATCGTCTAACTGGAAAACAGGCATTATTGTAACTTTACGGCTCAAAAGTACTTTGTTTTGAAGATTCTCGCTTTATACCTGCTCTTTTCTATTTCACTTTTTTTCACTTTTACCAGTTCTGCTTGTGAAACGGATACTTTATTGCGTTTTGAGTACCAACATCCACAGATGGGTACTATGTTTCGGTGGGTATTTTATGCCCCCTCAAAAACAGTGGCCGACGCGGCTAACACTGCCCTAAAGGCAAAAATAGACACACTCAATGCTGTGATGTCCGATTATTTCCCTGAAAGTGAACTCAATAGGCTCTGCCAAACCAGTGGCACTGGAAAAAAAGTAAAAGTTAGCAATGACTTATGGCGAGTCCTGAAAGCCTCTCAACAGTATAGTAAAAAGACCCAAGGGGCATTTGATATTACCATCGGTACTTTGACTAGGCTATGGCGACGCGCCCGTAGTTTGAAAGAAATGCCCGACTCCACGCATATTAAAACAGCCCATGGGCTGGTGAACTACCGAAACATTAAAATGCACCGTTTTTCGCACCGCGTACGGCTTCAAAAACAAGGCATGAAACTGGATCTCGGAGGTATAGGCCAAGGCTTTGCGGCCGATGAATGCCTCTATTTATTAAAAAAACAGTATGGAATCACAGCAGCCATGATAGATGCTGGGGGTGATATTGCCTTGGGCGATGCGCCGCTTGGACAAACAGGATGGCGGATTGAATTGCCTTATGCCGACTCTACAGAGGTCAAACTTTTATCACATTGTGGCGTTACAGTGTCGGGTGCTAAATATCGGTATGTCGAACTTGATGGGCATCGGTATTCGCATATCATTGATCCTCATTCAGGGTGGCCCCTTACCAAACATGTAAAAACAATGACCATTGCTCCAACTTGTACCCAAGCGGATGCTTGGGCCACGGCTCTTTGTGTGATGAATGTTGATGCTGCTTTGAGGCGCAGCATAGAAGCGGAAAATCCTGGACTTAAATTTTGGATCTTTCGCGATAAGGATGCTAGTTCTGTGAAATATTAATTCTACTTTGTCACTTTAAAAAATCAGGAATACTGAGTCGTCAATTTCTTGTATGACTTTTATTGGTAAAAATCTGTTGCTATTTACCCTACTTCAATGGCCTTATAGAAATTCCGACGGAGCACTCAAGAAAATGCGTGCCGTAGGCAAAACTTGGCTTTTTAAAAACTGTCTGAGCCATGAGTAGTTTCAGGGCGTAGCCCTCGTGCGATCATGCGGCGAGTTTTTTTAAAAAGGTAAGTTTTAGCGTTTTTTTGAGTAGCGCAGTCGTGGAATTTCTATACAGCCAAGTCTTTTGGGTTACTTTTTTGACGAAAAAAGTGACAAAAGCAAGAAAGAATGTAGTGATCTTGGTAAACTGAAAATTAACCCCTACAAGACTGAAAAGCAACAGAAATACTTGATTTTCAGTTAGTTTGGCTGTGTAGTTGTCTTCGTTTCACTACGACATGATAAATCGAGGGGAAGGTATGGGTTTAACATCATTAAAGTGACAAAGTAGCATTAAGAATCCAAAGGGGGCGATTTATCGTATCTTAGCAAGTAATGGAGTATAAATTATCCATTTTTACAACAATCAAAATAAGTTAAAATACAACAATGAAAAACATTACAGTTTCCACATTAATCCTCTTGACAACGATTACCCTTTGGTTTACTTGTAGCAATTGTCGCGCCATCCGCAACGATAGTAACTCAAAACCAATAACACATGAACCTTGGGACGACCTCTTGAAAAAACATGTGGGTAACGACGGATTTGTGGACTACAAGGGCTTTATACAAGATAGTACCCTCCTCAATAAGTACCTCAAGCGCCTAGAAGCCGCCCATCCAAATGATAAAAACTGGAGTCGTCAAGAGCAAATGGCCTATTGGATCAATGCCTATAATGCCTATACTGTCCAACTCATTGTGCGCCATTACCCAGTGGAGAGTATCAAAGATATTAAAAAAGGCGTACCCTTTGTGAATACTGTTTGGGACATAAAATTCATCAAAATTGAAAGCTTTCGCTATGATTTAAACAATATTGAGCACAACATCTTACGCCCTGTTTTTAAGGATGCCCGCATCCATGCAGCCGTCAATTGTGCTTCCTACTCTTGCCCAAAATTACTCAATGAAGCCTACACTGCTGCACGATTAGAAGCCCAATTAGATGGCAGTATGCGCAGTTTTATCAACGATCCAGTTCGGAATCGAGTCACGGCAGGAAAAGCCGAGATTTCTGAAATATTCAAGTGGTTCAAAGGTGATTTTGAGCGCGATGCGGGCTCTGTACGCAAGTTCATCAGCAAATATACCCAATCACCCCTCACTGACAATACTGATATTGATTATATTAATTATAGTTGGGTGCTGAATGATAAACCAATGTCAGGAAAATAACCTAGGCTATGTAGTTTTTGAACAAGTGACCTTACATTTGCCCCTTTTAATTTCACATGTTTTACATCTTTTCCAAAATTTTGGGATTAGCCCTAAAGCCACTGACCATATCAGTGGCTTTAGGGCTTTCGGCTTTATTTTCCAAGACTAATTACCGAAAACGCTTATATTTGCGCCTTCTAGTAATCATATTGGTTGTTTTTTCCAATAAGTGGCTCGTCAGTGAGTGCGCTCGAAGGTGGGAAATAGGCAGAATTAGCCCAGATTCCATCACTCAACCCTATGATGTAGGTATTTTGTTGGGTGGGTATTCTGATTTTCAGGCCAATGATACCGAGGGCGTTTTTTCATTTAGCCCTGCCGTAAACCGACTTCATAACACACTGTTGTTGTATAAAACTGGTAAAATTCGTAAGATTTTATTGACCGGTGGAAGCGGGCGCATCATAGGCCAGGAGGACAATGAAGCAGAGGAGACCGCACAGTATTTACGCGGTGTGGGCGTACCTGATTCGGTCATTTTGATCGAGAATCAGTCGCGGAATACCCGTGAAAATGCCTTGTACAGCAAACAATTGTTGGATAGCATTGCACCCAATTCAAGTTGCCTACTCATCACATCTGCTTGGCATTTGCGCCGGGCACATGCTTGTTTTATGAAAGTCAACCTCGGTTGTGATGTCTTTGGAACCGATTATTATTCGGAGCGCAGCGATGGAAATCCCTTTTATTGGATAGAGCCTGATTGGGAATCATTTATGAAATGGAATGCCCTCATCAAGGAGTGGATAGGGTGGTGGGCTTACAAAATAAAAGGATATGTTTAATTCAAAACTTACGTTTACACAACTCATAACTACAAACACATAATTCATGAGAGTACCACTATTTTTCCTCCTGCTAATTTGCACCATTCAGGGGGCTATTTCACAAAACATTCAATATGTAGAATACGATATGGCCAACGGGCTAAAAGTATTGCTGCACGAAGATCATAGTACCCCCATTGTGGCGGTTTCGGTCATGTATCATGTAGGGTCTAAAAACGAAAAGCCCAAACGCACTGGTTTTGCACACTTTTTTGAACACCTACTTTTTGAAGGTTCTGAAAACCTGAAACGGGGCGATTTTGATGACTACATCAACAAAGCCGGAGGCTATAACAATGCCAACACGTGGTACGATCGTACTTACTACTATGAGGTATTGCCCTCCAATCAATTGGCTTTGGGCCTATGGCTCGAAAGCGAAAGGATGCTACATGCCAAGGTAGAAGACATTGGCATCGAAACCCAAAGACAAGTAGTGAAAGAAGAACGCCGACAAAGCGTTGACAACCGCCCTTACGGCCGCTTGCTGGAAGAAACTATGAAACTTTTGTACAAAACACATCCCTACAAAACCTCTGTCATTGGTTCTATGGAAGACCTGGATGCCGCCGTAGAAAGTGACTACAAGCAGTTTTATGCCGATTTTTACCGCCCCGACAATGCTATCATCTCTATTGCTGGTGATATTGATATAGAGCAAACCAAGAAACTCATTGATATTTACTTCAAGGATATTCCCAAGGGAACCACGACGATTCAGCGCAATTTTCCACAAGAATCGCCCATTTCCGCCGAACTTCGCGATACCATTTATGACAATGTGCAACTTCCAGCCGTTGTATTGGCTTACCCGATTCCTGCTCAAGGCACTACCGATTTTTATGCCGTGAAATTATTAGGTATGTTGCTCAGCCAAGGTGCCAGTAGCCGTATGCAAAAAAACATCGTAGATCAGCAGCAAAAAGCAGCCTATGCAGGTTCATTTTCTTTGGATTTAGAGGATCCAGGGGCTAATATTTGTTTTGCTATTGCAAATGTAGGCGTATCGGCGGCCGATTTGGAAAAATCAATGGACGATATTATCACGGATGTACAGCGCAACCTGATTTCTGATACCGAGTACCAAAAATTGCAAAACCAAATGGAAAATGACTTCATTTCGGGCAATACTAAGGTAGAAAATATTGCAGAAAGCCTTGCCAACTATGAAATGTATTATAAAGATGCAGGTCTCATCAATTCTGAATTGGATCGTTACCGCAAGGTCACCAAAGAAGATATCCGCACTGCAGCCAATAAATATTTTAAGAAAAATGGCCGAGTGGTTTTGCATTGGCTTCCCCTTACTTCGCAACCATAATCAAATCGCAACACATACTTTGTTTAAATAATTAATATGAGATTTCTTTTTCAATGCGCATTGGTTTTATCAACCATGATCTTAGCATGTACGCCTAAAACAGGCGATAAAACCGCCTCCACTGCCTCAAAACCTCCTATAAGTCAGGTTATGCCTGCTGGCAAAGCACCTACTATTCCGCTCCCAACTGGCGACATCAGAAAAACCGCTCCCAAGGCTGGCGATGCACCAAAAATTCAGATCGGAAAAGCAGAATCTTTCCAATTGGCCAATGGACTCAAAGTGATAGTAGTAGAAAATCACAAATTGCCCAAAGTGACCTATCGTATTTTTGTAGATCACGATCCCATTTTAGAAAAAGATGCCGTAGGTTACGTCCAACTCATGGGCGAAATGCTTACCAAGGGTACAAAAACACGAGAAAAAGCGAAAATTGATGAAGATATTGACTTTATTGGTGCTTATTTGGTTTCTGAATCCACGGGTATTTCTGGTGGATGCCTGACCAAGCATGCTGATAAATTACTCACCTTGATGTCCGATGCCTTGCTCAATCCCCTCTTTTCGCAAGAAGAACTGGATAAAGCAAAAGTGCGTCAACAAAGCGATTTGGCATCCGCCAAAGATGATGCTGGCACCATTGCGGGCAATGTATCTTCCGTTTTGAAATACGGGAAAGGACATCCTTACGGAGAAATAATGACGGAAACGACCTTAGCAAAAGTGAATCTGGATCAGATCAAAGCGCATTATAATGCTTATTTTAAACCCAATATTTCATATTTGGTCGTGACAGGCGATGTTACCAAGGCACAAATAGAAAAACAGGCGAATAAATACTTTGGAAAATGGCAAAAAGGCGAGGTCAAAGAAAATCTATATGCTGCTCCCATCCCTCCTGAAAAAACTGTAGTCAATTTCGTCAACAAAGCCGGTGCTGTCCAATCTGTCATTAATATCACGTACCCGGTTGACCTTCAACCCGGCACGCCCGATGTGATCCGTGCGCGGGTTACCAATGCCATATTGGGGGGCTATTTCAATAGCCGTGTCAACGCAAACCTCCGCGAAGGCCGTGGGTGGACTTACGGGGCTGGCACTTCCCTCAATCCTGATGAGTTGATCGGCTCTTTCACAGCGTCTGCTTCTGTCCGCAATGCCGTGACCGATAGTTCCATTATTGAGTTTGTGAAAGAAATGGATCGTATGCGCACCGAAAAAGTCGGAAAAGAAGAGTTACAAGTCGTCAAAAATGTATTGGCTGGACAGTTTTCGCAAAGCCTTGAAACACCCGGTACAGTGGCCAATTTCGCACTCACCATGGCTAGGTTTGGGCTGCCAGCAGATTATTATGAGAAATACTTGGAAGTCCTACAAGCCGTCACAGCCGAAGAAGTAATGGCTATGGCTAAGAAATATATCCGCACTGACAAAGCACATATATTGGTCGTTGGTAACATGTCTGATGTGGCTGATCGCTTGAAACAGTTTGCTACCGATAAAACGATCAAATATTACGACGCTTATGGCAATGAGTCCAGGAATATTAATACCAATATTCCACCCGGAGTCACCGCAGAGCGAATCTTGGAGGATTATGTCAATGCCATTGGCGGAGCAGCCAATATTGCAGCCATCAAAGACCTCCAATCCACGGCATCTATGGAAATGGGCGGCCCCAAATTTGTCATCACTACCTTCCAGAAAGGCGGCGATAAGATCTTGATTGAGATGACCATGGCGGGTCAGCCATTATCAAAGCGTATTTTGAATGGTTCTAAAGGTATGGAACGTGGTATGGGCGGAGCCGAAACAGCCATGAAAGAAAGTGATTTGAATGACCTGAAAGAGCAAGCCAAATTCTGCAAAGAATCAGAATATGTCAAAAATGGCTATAAATTGACCCTCAAAGGCATAGAAGAAGTCAGCAACGGCGTGGCAGCCTATGTGATAGACGTAGTAAGGGGTGATGGTAAAACCATCACAGAGTACTATGAGGTCAAGTCAAGCCTAAAATTGCGAGAGATCAGCATGACCGAAGGCCAGAGCGGAGCCCTAGTACCACTCACCACCGATTTTGAAGACTACAAACCCATCAACAATGTGCAAATACCTCATAAAATCACTGTTGGCGGTATTTTGCCCACCCCATTTAAAGTGATCGTGAGCGAAATAAAAGCCAATGCTGGGTTGGATGATGGTTTGTTTAAGTAGGATTTAGTTGCAAGGCTGTTTTTTGGAAAATATTATTCAATCTGGAACTATCCAGCCGCCTGCAAATTCCCGTAGGGAATTTTGGGGCGGCTGGATATTCACTCTAAATCATTCCCCCAAAGCCTCCCGCATCTTCGAGTAAATCAAAGTATTATCATAAATACCCTGAAATAGTGCTGCTTGCGGCCCATAAGCATATACCGGAACCAAGACCGCGCTGTGGCGACGGTTGGCGAAAAATGGTTTGAATGTTTTTTTAGAATCACCTTGATTCAACGACAATCCTCCGCACTCGTGATCTCCCGTTACAATGACCAGTGTTTCCTTATCTGCTGCCGCAAATTCCATAGCGGCCTTCACCGTTTTATCAAAGTCCTCCATTTCACTGCGCAACCAATTGCGGTCATTGGCATGGCAAGCCCAATCAATCTGACTTCCTTCCACCATCATAAAAAATCCCTTATCACTGCGCTTTTTCAAGTAATTAGCCACGGTGGTCGTCGCAATCGGCATATAATCCCGGCCACCGGAGGCTGTAGGTGGTTCCCGATCATGGGTGAATAAAAAGAAAGGTGATTCGCCGCCCAAAGGCAATTTTTTGAGACTGGTTCCGGTGCGTACGACGTAGCCTTTTCTAAGCAATGAATCGCGCAAGTCAAGTTTGTCGGCACGGTCATAAAACAAAGCACCGCCGCCGCCAATGAAGCAATCCATTGGTGTTTTCAAAAAATCCAAGGCGATTTCGTCCGTGAATGCCCGCAATTCGCGGTGCGCAATGAATGATGCTGGCGTGGCGTGGGTGGCAGTACAAGCCACCACCATCCCTGTAGCGTATCCTTTTCTGTCCAGATCCTCCAATATGGTCGTACAAGGCATCGAATCCGGTAGCATCCCAATAGCCCCATTGGTTGTTTTCTTTCCGCAAGAAAAAGCAGTGGCACCTGCGGCGGAGTCCGTGACCAAATCATCGCAAGAGTGGCTTTTATGAAAGCCGACATAAGTCATTTTTTCAAAAATAGTCTTGTCAACGCCTTTCCAATACAAATGCGCCGACATCTGGGCAAGCCCCATTCCATCTCCGATGAGAAAAATGATATTCTTAGGGCGTTCCGCAAACGCAATACTGCTAAAATCAATGACCGGTTTTTTATTGGAAGCGCAAGCCTCCAACAAAACGATCAACACTACAATCAATACGCGCGACTGATTCATGGCAATGATATAGTAGAGTTGATCAAAAGTCCATCCTTCATTTCGAGGCAGCGATCCGAAAGACCCGCCAATTCTTGATTGTGCGTTACAATGACAAAAGTTTGTCCGAATGCATCGCGCAGTTGATGAATGAGTTTGTGTAAATCTTGTGCCGCTGCACTATCCAAGTTGCCAGTGGGTTCGTCGGCAAAAACAATATCGGGTTGGTTGATCAGCGCACGGGCTACGGCCACCCTTTGTTGTTCTCCACCAGAGAGTTCGGTAGGCTTGTGTTGCATCCGATCTTGAAGTCCCAAGTAATCCAGCAATTCTTCTGCTCTGTATTTGACCTCTTGGTCAGGTCTTTTAGCAATATGACCGGGCATGCACACATTTTCTAAGGCCGTAAACTCCGGCAATAGGTGATGAAATTGGAAAACAAACCCTATATGCTTATTTCTGAATGTTGCCAATTGCTTACTACTCAAGGAGTTCATTGAGGTATTGGCTATCTTGATCTGGCCGCTATCGGGCTGATCCAAAGTGCCAAGTATATGCAACATCGTACTCTTACCGGAGCCTGACCGCCCGATGATGCTGATGATTTCACCACGCTGCACTTCCAATTGTACGCCTTTCAGTATCTCAAGGCTACCGTACGATTTATGAATATTCTGGGCTTGTAGAACCACGAGATAATTTTTGTTTAGAAGGTGTTGCGTGTTAATTCCACAAAGGTCTAAATTTTTTTCAAGAAGGCTCAAATAATCACATCAAATTACTCAAATCTATCTCATTTCAAAATCTGCACCTTTTTCAAAGACAACAAATTGATCGCATTTCGAGGCAATACCTTCACCTTTTTTTGTGCAAATTGAGCCGTTTCATCATAAAATAAAAACACTACGGGCGCCTCCTCAATCAAAATAGCATCCATTTTTTGATACAATTCTAAACGACGGGTTTCATCCGTTTCGAGCAACGACTGTTCGTACCATTCATCAAATGGCGCATTGCTAAACCGTGTATAATTGGGCGGTGCCGTATTTTTCGAATAAAAACAAGTGAAAAAACTTTCCGCATCGGGATAATCGGCTATCCAAGATCCCCTGAAAAATGGGGCTTGTCCATTCCTCATCCGCTCTCGCAAGAGCGCCGTTTCTGTCATCTCTATGCGCACCTGTATCCCAACATCTTGCCATTGGCGGGTGATAAAAGTACAAATATCCAAGTATTCAGCATTGCAAAAAAGTACAATTTCTGGAAGCCCTTTTCCCCTCGGAAACCCCGATTCGGAGAGCAAACGCAAGGCCATATTAGGGTTGTAAGAATAGCCCTGTATTTTTTCGCTGTCATGGTTGGGCAGTCCTCGTGGCGAAAAACCAGAATTGGCAGGTTTTCCCACATTGTTTCTAAGCGTTTTAAGCATCAATTCGCGATCCAAAGCATAATTAAGGGCTTGACGGATCTTCTTTTGTTGAAGGGGAGAGGCAGCGGCTGGGTCTATTTTAATGCCTAAATATTCGGAGTTTAAGTATGGGTTTTTTTGAAAAAAAATACTGGATTCCAAGTTAGACTGTAAATTACCATCGGAGGTCAATAACTCATAAATATACGAACTCTCCAGCCCGAAAAAATAGTCCAAATTACCTTTTTTAAACTCTAAAAAAGCCGTTTTGCGATCCGTGATAAAAGTAGTTTTCACCGCATCCAAATATGGTAAACGTACGCCTTTTTCATCTTTTTCAAAGTAGTTTTCGTTTTTTAGTACTACCAAGGCTTGGTTCTCTTCCCAAATCTTCAATTTGAATGGCCCAGTGCCGACAGGATGTCGCCTGTATTCGCGACCATATCGCTCGCAAGGCTCTGGGGCTACGATACTGGCATATTGCATCGTCAATATCTGCAACATAGGCTGAAATGGACGCGACAACCGCAGCACAAACGTACTATCATTTTCGGCCACAAAACCACTATCACTAGCCACTCGACCTTTGAAAATCCAAGATCCCGGTTTGGGCCAGCCATCATCCAGCAATCGGTTGAAGCTATACACCACATCAGAGGCCACCAAACGCCTCCCTTTGCCTTGAGAAAATGCATCATCATCGTGAAAAAACACATCCGTCCTCAAGTGAAAACGATACGTCAATGCATCAGCAGAAATACTCCATTGCTTCGCTACACAAGGCTTCACGTGCAGGCTATCATCCATTTGCAACAGACCATTGAAAAGACAATCTATCGCCCAGTTATTGTTTTGAGTCCGAGCAAAAGCAGGATCCAAAGATGTAATTGGGTTGTGCTGATTGTAACGAAAAGCAACCCTCCCATCCAATTGAGCAGGATCGGAAGTGCACCCACCTACCCATAAAACAATAAATATCAGAGTATAAACGCGGAGCATGAGTTTTTTTGCGGCAAAGTACTCAATTTTTAGATTCATATTTATCAAATCACATAACTTTGTCCCCATTCGTCATTCACTTTTAATAAAAAAAATGCCACTTATCCAACCACTCCCTGCCGAACACGATCAAGAAGTCACAGAACTTGCCCGTTTTTTCAATGAAACCCTTGGTTTTTGTCCCAATAGCGTCCTCACCATGCAGCGTCGCCCTGCTATTGCCAAAGCATTTATAGGACTCAATAAAGCCGTGATGGAAAACCAAGGCCGCGTCACCAGCAGCCTCAAGCGGCTCATCGGTTATGTCTCAAGCATGACCGCTGGGTGTCAATATTGTCAGGCACACACCATTAGGGCCGCAGAGCGTTATGGCGCAGATCAAATACAATTAGAAAACATATGGGAATTTAGACAACACGAGGCTTTTAATGCTGCGGAAAGAGCAGCCTTAGATTTTGCCATTGCGGCATCCGTGATACCCAATGGCGTAGATCCCGAAATTTCAGAAAACCTTCGTCAGCATTGGGATGATGGCGAAATCGTAGAAATACTCGGAGTCGTAGCACTGTTCGGATACCTCAACCGCTGGAACGACAGTATGGGGACAGCCCTAGAGTCACCTGCCCAAGAAAGCGGCTCCCAATGGCTCGGAGGCCACGGTTGGACAGGAGGAAAACATGTATAAGTTTCTTTTTTTAGGTGTTTTTCTACTGTGTTTGCTTTGTTTTCAGCGCATAGACTTGGAGGAAAACCAAGGTATTCACTTCACGTTCAAGCAGAAATATTGCCAACTAGAACACCCCATGCACACTGGTGCAGGCACACGCTACCTCCTAAGAGGAGAGCGAGAAAACCGCCGTTTAGATACCCTCAGCAACTGGTTTGACAGCGAAAAAAACTATGTGGAAGTAGTCCGGCAAGACGATCCTTTGCAACCTCAACTGGGGGTAGCATTGGGATTTGAATTCGATGAAGAAAATGGAGACTATCCCTACACCCCCTCACAGGCCATCATGCAACTCAAAGACTTTGGTTGGGGAGGTCTGGAGTTTAGCCGTTCAGATACCATGAATTACACAGGGGTCTCCAACAACATCAGCGACGATCTAGTCATTGAAATTGACGGCTTTCAAAACGATACCATTTGGGGCCGCTTCTCTGGCTTACTACTCAGTGGTGCTGGCCCCATGGCTCAGATCGAAAATGGCACGTTTCGGATAAAATTATTTCAAAAATAACAATTTTTTGAAGCCAATCGCTTTTTTCTAGGGCGGTCAATGGAGCGCACTAGAAAAAAGCGATTAAACGATGTGGCGATTTTGCCTGCTATCATTAGGGTTTTACCCTTTTTTTCCTAGAAATGTCGGGTAGAACCTGCGATCAGCGGCACAAGGTTAGAACCTTGCGCCAGCGGGGTTAAGCACGAATCACATCTCGTAACCGCTGATCTTTGGGGGAAGAAAGTTTGCGCGTTTTTAATATGTTACAAAGGATTAGGATAAACGATATTGAACCCACGCCCTCCTCTCGGTCTGTCATGTCGTAGAGCAACGGAGACAACTACACAAGCCAAACTAACTGAAAATCAAGTATTTATGTTGCTTTATCAGTGGGGCATCCATTGTCCAAAGTGACAAAAGTAAAAGAAGAATGTAGTGATTTTGGCTAGTGACAAGGTAATCGTCATATTTAATTGCCGCTGTTGGCGTCCCCGCCAACAGCAAATATCAGAGCGAAATACTGGGTGAAATTACTCAATCAATGGGATTATGATGTACTTGAACACTCACTCCGCTAGTTGTTGGCGGGGACGCCAACAACGGCAAAATAACCATAATTACAACGAATCCTTCACAATCTCATCCCTTTCCACCCGTCCATCACCCAAATGAATAATACGATTACCATAGCGGGCATTGGTATCAGAGTGTGTTACCTGAATGATCGTAACCCCGTCCTCCTTATTCAAAGTCTTAAATATCTCCATGATTTCCTTCGCTTGAGGACTCTGTAGATTACCTGTAGGTTCATCGGCCAAAATCAATTTTGGATTGCCGATCAAGGCCCGTGCTACCCCGACCAATTGTTGTTGCCCTCCCGAAAGTTGGCTAGGAAATAGGTCTTTCTTCGCCACCATATTGAATCGGTCGAGCAAGTCAGCGATCCTACTTTTACGCTCACCAGATGGCACTTTTTTGTACAATAGCGGCGTTTCAAGGTTTTCATACACTGTTAGATCATCAATCAAATGATACGCCTGAAACACAAATCCAATATACTGTTGATACAGTTCAGTCCGGCGACGCTCGTTAAATTTATGAACCGCTTCGCCCAAAAACCAATATTCCCCGTCGGTAGGCTCATCAAGCATACCGAGTATGTGCAAAAGGGTACTTTTGCCCGATCCACTCGGCCCCATGATACTCACAAATTCGCCTTCGGCCACATGCGCATTCACGTAGCGAAGTATATATGATTTGGTCGCGCCAGTTTGGTAAAAGCGTTCAATGTTTTTTAATTCTAACATGTAAATTATTGATTATTAAAAGTTAAAGTGCATGGACCAGAAACCTGCTCAGTCAAATCCGATCCATGCTTTTTAAATAATTTTTGTGTTACTGATTGGACTAAAACCCCTCATCGAAAAAAAAATAAAAACAGCCGCAAAGTTTACTGATTGTCTGGTAAACGGCCGAAAATCAAATGAAAAATTGATCTTTTTGCAGAAAACCCAACGGCTGTATTTTTTATACATGAAAATTCTCTGTGACCACCCGGCCATCAAATAAATTCACAATCCGGTGCGCAAACCCAGCATCATGTGGAGAGTGCGTCACCATAATAATCGTAGTGCCGCCCTGATTTAATTGAGTTAATAAGTTCATGACTTCCAACCCATTGGTCGAGTCCAAGTTACCCGTAGGCTCATCCGCCAGTATCACCTTTGGCTCTGCTACCACCGCCCTAGCGATGGCCACACGCTGCTGCTGACCACCTGACAACTGCTGAGGGAAGTGATTGCGACGGTGCATGATATTCATCCGCTCCAACTGCGCTTCTACCTTCTTTTTTCGGTCGGAGGCTGGTACTTTCAGGTATAGCAATGGCAATTCTACGTTTTCATACACCGTCAACTCATCTATCAAGTTGAACGACTGGAACACGAACCCGATATTTCCTTTGCGCAAGTTAGCGCGATTGCGCTCACTCATTCTGGCTACTTCAGAGCCGAAAAAATGGTATTCCCCGTCGCTAGGATTGTCAAGCAATCCTAAAATATTGAGCAATGTAGATTTGCCGCAGCCAGATGGGCCCATGATCGCCAAAAATTCGCCCGCTTGGATCTCCATATTGATACCATTAAGGGCCGTTGTTTCTACTTCATCGGTAGCAAACAGTTTCTGTAAATTGACAGTTTTTATCATAAAAAATTCAAAAATTGATATTAATACGTAGTTAGGTGAGCGAGTATAAATTGTGGTTTAATTCAGCCCTGCCACGCCAATGGCGGGGGCAATTTAAAGGTTCAGTACATCTTTATCCCCGAAATTTTCATAAGAAGAAGTAATCACCTCCTCGCCTGGTTTTAGGCCGCTCAATACTTCAAAATATTGTGGGTTCTTACGACCCAAAGAAATATCCCGTTTTTCGGCTTTAGTACCATTCTCATTCAGTACATACACCCAATTACCGCCAGTGTCGCTAAAGAACCCGCCTGTGGCCAATAAAACGGCATCTGCGGGCTTTCCAAGTTGCAGTCGTACGGGCACAGATTGGCCACGACGAACACCTTCTGGTACCCCGCCCTCAAAAGTCATATCCACTTCAAAGCGGCCATTGCGCACCTCTGGATACACCTTCGATACCACCAGTTTTTGGCTTTTGCCATTGAATTCAAAAGAAGCCTCCAGTCCCGGAAATATCCGCGATATATAGTGTTCATCCACTTCTACCCGCATTTTAAACCCGTTCAAATCATCTATTTGGCCAATGTTTTGACCAGCCGTGATACTGGCACCGATCTCTACATCCACCCTCGACAACAAACCAGATACAGGGGCTTTGACCGACAGATTTTCAAGGTTTTGCTTCATCATCGTCAGGTTCGTCCTAGTCCTTTCCAAAGTACCTTCCAGTTGCTTGATTTGAACCAAACTGTTTTCTTCCTGAAATTTCTGATTTTCAATTTCAATTTCCCGTTGTTTTTTCAATCGCTCATACGCGATGTTGGTTCTTGTATTTTCTTGAGCACTGATCACCTTATCGGAATACAATTTTTGGTTTCTATCAGACTCATCTTTGGCTTGCAGCGTTTGGTATTCAAGTTCCGAAAGCGTCTTTTGGAGTGTAAACCGATCCGACCGCAATCGAAGGCGCGTATTCTCCAAATTATTGATCAGTTCATACATTTCCGTTTCACGGTTCACAAAGTCAAGCATCAAGCGTTGATTCTCCAATTTCAAAATCAAATCGCCCTGCTTCACCGTAGCACCTCCATCTATGAGTTTTTGGGCTACATAACCACCTTCTATGGCATCCAACTGATAGGTTTTAAGCGGTTGCACCACGCCAGTCACTACAATAAATTCGTCAAAAACACCTTTCTCTACTTTAGAAACGGTAATCTTCTCACGATTGACATTCAGGCTGCTCTGCTTACCTCCAAGCATCGTATTGACTGCAAATACCAGAAATGCCAAGATCCCAAGTCCTAACAAAATCCGCTGTGGCGTAAAAGTCTTTTTCTTAATTGCTTTATCCATTGTTAAATATGTTAATCTACACTAATATGGTCAACTATAGGTCAAAATCTGTATTTGGCTTACCGTGCCAACCAATCACCTACATGATTTAATTATTTACTGAAAATGTGCCAATTTTTTAAATCATTGAAAATCAAACCATTAACATAATAAATGATACCCCTTACTCGTTCGTTGTCGAACGCCAGTGTCCGAAAACGAACACTTTTTGAAAAAAAAGTCATTGATTTGCAATCAATTAGCAACAGGCATTGTCTTTGCAGTTAACTACATCTATGGAAATGAATCAAGCCAACATATTAATAGTAGATGACAATCCTGGCGTACTTAGTGCCGGGAAATTATTTTTAAAACGTCATTTCTTGGAAGTGGATACCACCCGCGATCCAGAAGAAATTCCTATGATGATGTACGACAAGCGATATGCCGTCATCATGCTCGATATGAATTTTGGGAAAAGCATGAAAAACACAGGACAAGAAGGCTTTCATTGGCTCGAAAAAATCCTCTCCATTGATCCCAGTGCTGTCGTCATCCTCATCACTGCTTATGGCGATGTCGAACTGGCCGTCAGAGCCATCAAAAACGGAGCCACCGATTTTGTATTGAAACCTTGGGACAATGATAAGTTATTGGCAACCCTCTATGCCGCCATGAGGCTCAAAAACAGCCAGGATGAGACCAAAATGCTTAAAAATAAGCAAGCAGGACGCAACCTTGCCGAAGTGCAAGATATGCCCGCCCTCATTTATAAAAGTGCTGCTATGGAGCAAATCATGGAAACCATAAAACGGGTAGCCGAAACCGATGCCAATGTGCTGCTTTTGGGTGAAAATGGTACTGGAAAAGACCTCATTGCCCAAGCCATACACGTGGGCAGCCAAAGGGCTAAAGACAATTTTGTAAAAGTAGATTTGGGCGCACTCACCGAATCACTGTTTGAAAGCGAATTATTTGGACATGCCAAAGGCTCCTTCACCGATGCCAAAGACGACCGACCTGGCCGCTTTGAAGCCGCCGATGGCGGTACTATTTTTTTGGATGAAATAGCCAATCTACCCTTGGGGTTGCAGGCCAAACTGCTCACAGTGCTTCAAAACAGAACCGTCACAAGGGTGGGAACCAATAAAGTGCGCCCCATCAACGTCAGGATCGTAGCCGCCACCAATCAAAACCTCTACGATGCCGTAAAAAGCCGTGAATTTCGCCAAGATCTACTCTATCGGATCAATACCATTGAAATACAACTACCGCCACTCCGTGACCGTACCGACGATATAGAGCCATTGGCCCTCCATTTTTTACAACAGTTCGCCCAAAAATACAACCGAAATATAATAGGATTGAGCGCAGGACTGCTCAAAGAAATGCACCGCTACCCTTGGCCCGGCAACATCCGTGAGTTGCAGCACGCCGTAGAGCGGGCAGTCATCATGGCCAAAGGGGAAAAACTACAGCCAGAAGACTTCTTTTTCAGAAACAATGGAACAGACAATAACCTCAATGAGTTGGCCGGCATGAACCTTGATGATATTGAAAAACAAATGATCACCAAAGCCCTTCAAAAATATCATGGCAATATCACCGAAGCGGCACAAGAACTTGGGCTTACCCGTGCTTCTTTGTATCGCCGACTTGAAAAATATCAGATTTAGTAACGATAAAAAAATAACTTAACGATTTTACATGCCTTTGGGTTCAAATTGAAAGTAATGGAAATTGAAAATCTGGATATAAAGCAACAATTTTTAAAGAGCCTGAACGAACGACAACGACGTCAGTATCTAGGTCAACTAGCCCTTGATCTTGGACATGGCGGTATAAAAATAGTTTGTGAAACATTTTCTATCAATCCAGTAAGTATCCGAACTGGGATTAGAGAACTTCAGTCAAAAGAA
>JANMMZ010000110.1:0-66137 GCA_031373665.1 Saprospiraceae bacterium
TTCTTTTGACTGAAGTTCTCTAATCCCAGTTCGGATACTTACTGGATTGATAGAAAATGTTTCACAAACTATTTTTATACCGCCATGTCCAAGATCAAGGGCTAGTTGACCTAGATACTGACGTCGTTGTCGTTCGTTCAGACTCTTTAAAAATTGTTGCTTTATATCCAGATTTTCAATTTCCATTACTTTCAATTTGAACCCAAAGGTATGTAAAATCGTTAAGTTATTTTTTTATCGTTACTTGGACATGAGTCCTTCTAAACCTATGGTTTTTAGGTTGGCTTAGAAGATAGTGTATGGTGAATAATAACATTTTTATGTAGTACACCGCAAACGTTATGGAGCAAGGCGAATTTTTGCCAATCTACAAGGAAAAGGTTGAAAAATAGGCCGTTATTAGGTACGTTCGTTGATGAAAAAATTAGATTCAATGGCGGTACAGCCCAAAAATTTTCTTGATTGTCTTTCGCTTTGAACAAGGTTTATTAATGTCTAATTATGGCCAGATGTTGGGGTGTAACTATATAAAAACCTCGCTCGGAATTTTACTAACAAACAAGTCTCCTTACGGAGAACGTTGTTAGGGGAAAGCGATCCAACCTAAAAAACATGCCGCTCCGCATGGTAACTAGACCGAACCAATGGTCCGCTTTCTACATATTTCAAGCCTTTGGCAAGGCCAACTTCTTTGTATTCCGCAAATAAGTCAGGATGTACAAATTCGGCAACCTCCAAGTGCATTTTGGTGGGTTGCAGGTATTGGCCAAGGGTGAGTATGTCGCAGCCATGTGCTACTAGGTGATCCATGGATTCAAATATCTCTTCACGGGTTTCGCCCAAGCCTACCATAATACCAGTTTTAGTGCGCTTCCCGTAGTCTTTGGTGCGTTGTATTTGCTCTAGGCTGCGCTCATATTTGGCTTGAGGGCGTACTTTTCGATATAAGCGCGGGACAGTCTCCATATTGTGGCTCACTACTTCTTGGCCTGCGGAAATCATGCGTTCGAGGGCTTCCCAGTTTGATTTCACATCTGGGATCAAGGTTTCAATAGTGGTTTCTGGGCTACGCTCTTTGACCGCGCGGATGGTTTGATACCAGATTTCGGCACCTCTGTCTTTGAGTTCGTCGCGATTGACGGAGGTCAAGACTGCGTGTTTCACTTTCATCAACCAAATGGCTTCTGCTACACGGCGCGGCTCGTCTTCGTCATACTCATTGGGTCGGCCGGTTTTTACGGCGCAGAAGGAGCAAGAGCGGGTACAAACATTGCCTAAAATCATAAAGGTAGCCGTACCTGCCCCCCAGCATTCACCCATATTAGGGCAATTGCCACTTTGACAGATCGTATGTAATTTGAACTCATCTACAATATTGCGAACGTTGCGGTAATTTTCGCCCATAGGCAATCGGACTTTGAGCCACTCGGGTCTCTTGGCACGGTCAGTGGTACTCACAGATGGCTCAATAATCGGCAATTCTAGCATTGTTTATTTTTATCTTAAAATTGAGTCTGTCTAATTGACAATCAATTACTTAGAAAACGTATAATTCATAACTTGTGGCGCTTCACGACTTATTTTCGTTTTCCGAACTGCAAATTTACAAAGAAGTTAAAAAATGCCTGATTATTTTCTTCCGTTACTAGGATAGGGGCTTTTTTAAGGAAAATATCGGCTTGAATTCCGATTTCCAAGGCTTTAACGACTTCGTCAAATGCCCCCCAATCGAAGTGTAACGCAATGGAGGCATTGCCCCCTGGCAATAGCGACAATTCTTTTACTCCACGGGAGAACCCAGAGGCTCCCAGTATGTGGGTGCTATTGTTTAGAAAGAGATCCTTGTTTTCTTCCGAATATTTTTCATGCGAAACCCTTCCCTGCGCATCGGTGCCAGAAGTGCGGCGCAATGCCAAGTAATAAGGCTTCAACAATCCAAGTGTAGGCCCAAAAGTGTAAGAAGTACCAATGGCTACCCCTTTTTTCTTGGCTTTTTCGGAGTAGTATCGCTTGGTTCCCCAGCCTACACGAGCCACCAAAAGGTTGTTTTGTTTGCCATACACAAAAGGTCTGAACGAACGACTGGCGGTAGGTGCCACGCTTTGACGTTGCTCCTTGATGTGTCGGAGTTCACCTACACCAAAATGATAAAAACGGGTTCTATAATAGGTTTGCAACTTTCCAAACTCAAGGGCGGCCGACATTGTTTTATTGGTCCCAAGTTTAAAATTGAAAGTTGTCTCGGTATTATAAATAACCCCTAAAGACTGCTGTGGAGTCTTATTGACTTGGGCTGACAATATTTTTGTAAAGCATGACAGCAAAAACAAAATAATAATCGGTTTCGACATACGCTATAGAATTTGCTCCAAATATAGGGGGATTCCTTGGGATTAGAGACATTTTTAAGCGCAAAATGTTCAAAGTTTAACATAATCTCCGAAAGATAATCTCTGATATAGAAGATTGCCTTAGTTTTGCTCCCAAACAATACCGCTCATGCGATTTATATCCTTCTTTCTTTTTCTCTTTTTGGTGGGTGCTTGTCACAGCACGCAAAAAATCACAAAAATGACTGTTTTTGCTGAATATCCTGTTTATGATGGTGATGATCTTGGCATGACCGTGCATCAAAACAACCTCCATTTCAAACTTTGGTCTCCAGCGGCTCAGTCCGTACAACTTTTAGTGTATTCAGAAGGTACTGGAGGCGCACCACTAGAGCGGATCGCACTGACAAAATCGAAAAACGGTACTTGGACAACCGATTTGAAAACGATATACTTTGGGCGTTATTATACAGTGCAGGTACAAATGGATGGGAAATGGCTTGATGAAACGCCTGACCCATACGCCAAAGCAGTAGGTCTCAATGGTAGAAGGGGGATGATTCTTGACTTGACTAAAACCAATCCCGCCAACTGGGCTGCCGATAAGCGACCTGCACTGGCTGCTCCTACTGATATTGTATTATATGAATTGCACATTCGAGATTTATCTATAAACCCCAACGCAAGCATTAAAAACGCTGGAAAATACCTAGCACTTACAGAAAAAGGCACGAAATCGCCCGAAGGATTGTCCACTGGAATAGACCATCTCAAAGAACTTGGAATTACTCACCTGCATTTGCTCCCTAGTTTTGATTATCGTTCGGTGGATGAAGGCAAACAAGGGGCAGCCTACAACTGGGGGTATGATCCTGAAAACTATAATGTACCAGAAGGAAGTTACGCTTCTGATGCCAAAGATGGTGCAAAACGGATCATGGAGTTTAAGCAGATGGTACAATCTCTACATGCCAATGGGATTCGGGTGGTGATGGATGTGGTGTATAATCACACGGGGGCCACCGCCGAATCAGTATTCAATCGCTGTGTTCCGGGGTATTATTACCGCCAAAATGCAGATGGGTCTTTTGCCAATGCCTCCGCTTGCGGCAACGAAACGGCTTCTGAACGTGAAATGGTGCGGCGTTATATCACTGAATCTGTGAAATACTGGGTACGTGAATACCATATTGATGGATTTAGGTTTGATCTCATGGGAATCCATGACATAGAGACGATGAACCTCATCCGTGCGGAACTTCATAAAATAGACCCAAGCATTTTTGTTTATGGGGAAGGCTGGACGGCTGGCGACTCTCCGTTGCCAGTCGCAAAACGCGCCTTGAAAGCCCACATCCCTCAAATGCCACAAATCGCTGCTTTTAGCGATGATTTCCGCGATGCCTTGAAAGGGAGTGTTTTTGACCACAAAGACAGGGGTTTTGTGAGTGGGAAGCCTGGTATGGAGGAGAGTATCAAATTCGGGATTGTCGCTTCGCTACCGCATCCACAAATTGATTATAGTAAGGTCAATTACTCTAAAGCATCATGGGCCAAACAACCTGAACAGACCATTACCTATGTAGAATGCCACGACAATCATACCCTTTGGGATCGGCTGGCTATTTCAGCACCCGAAGCCAATGAGGCCACCCGAATCAAAATGCATCAGTTGGCCACAACAATGGTATTGACTTCGCAAGGTGTCCCGTTTATACACGCAGGTATGGAGATGTTGCGCACCAAAAAAGGCGAAGAGAACTCTTACAATCAGCCTGATGAGATCAATCAATTTGACTGGTCGCGCAAAAAACAATACCTCCCCAATGTTGACTTGTATAAATCCCTGATCCGTTTGCGTAAAAACCATCCCGCATTCAGAATGCCTACGGCAGAGATGATTGCTGACCGACTCGCATTTCTTCCCGTGGAAGGCACTAACCTGATTGGATATCAAATAAAAGGCAATGCCAATGGCGATACTTGGAAAAATATCGTAGTTTTGTTCAATGGCAATACGGGTACTAAAAATGTGTCTTTACCGCCTGGCAACTGGAAACTAGTGCTAGAAGGGACAACACTCGATGAAAAAGGTATTCGGCAAGTGTCGTCTGCTCAGATCAGCGTACCAAGCGTGAGCGCGGTGATATTAGCGGAGTGATAGCGCATTAAGGTTACTTACTTCACTACGCGATAGACCAAGCCTTGGGCAGTGCCAAACCAAGCCGTATTACCTGCTGCATACACACTGGTGAAATCGAGGTCAATGTCAAGGTTCTCTACTGTTTTCCAAGTATTGGCTCCATCATCGGTATGCCAAATAATACCATTTTCGCCACCCACCCAGCCTTCTAAAGGATTGACAAACCATATAGCGCGAAAAGGTTGGTTTTTGTTGCCTGTGGTTCCGCCTTTTCTAACCGTTTGCCATTTCTGTCCTTTATCGGTTGTTTTTAAGATATTGCCTTGGTATCCGCAGATGTACCCGGTGTTTTCGTCGGGGAAATGGACTGACTGAAAAAAATCACCCTCATAGGGGAGTCGCTCCCAAGTGTGGCCACTATCCGACGAGCGCATGACCCAACCCATCCCGACGGCATGAACGGTGTTTTCGTCAGAAAACCAAACATCGGTCAATTCTGCATTGTATTGATAGGTGGTATCCAATCGCCAGAATAATTCGGGTCCATATGCGCGACTTTGGCCTATTTTCCAGCCTTCGCCACCCACTACAACCCCTTTGGTCTCATCAACATAATGACAGGATTGAGCCCAAAACCAATCGGTTCTATAGATTTTCCATTGTCCCCAAGTTTCAGTACTGTGAAGCCCTAGTCCATCATTTCCACATATTTGCCCCATTCCATTTTTATCAAACATGATGCATTCCAGTCGGTTTCTTACTGTAGTATCCAATTGCCAACTATTGCCGCCATTGGATGTAGAAAATACCAAGCCTTGGTTCCATAAAGTGCCACCCACGGCCACCCCATGCAAGGAGTCCCGAAACCAAATACCCTGAACTTGGCCCGGTAAGGGCATTTGATAACTCGTCACATTGACGTTGGTTAGCACCTCTTTTTTACAAGCGGTGCAGAGCATCAAATAGGGTAGGAGGGCGATGATGAATCGGGAAGTGCTCATGGTTTGATAAATGGAAACATATACAAACCGTAGTTCCGCTGCACGCCTATATAATAAGATCCACTGGGCAGATCGGCACAGGAGGTCTCTACCTGATAATGTCCGGGTGAGAGGCGATCGTGGTACACATCGCGGATAAATTGGCCGGATGCAGATAAAAGACAGAGGCGAATGGCATCTTGAACGGGCAAATCATAATCAATGTATAGGCGGTCAAGGACAGGGTTGGGACTGAGTACCAATTTGAATCCATCATCCTTGATTTGTGAAGGATTGGGCAGGGTAGATACTTGGTTGGGCGCAAACTTGTAAATGCTTTCACCCGAAGCAAAAGCCAAGGTGGAATCAATGAAGTGAAACCGATTGAAGTTGCCGCCAAAGTCTTTGAATTCCCAATTTTGGCCTCCGTCAATGGTTTCAAAAAAGCCATTGATGTATCCACCAACCCAACCATGTAAGGGCGTAGCAAAACCAATGCCCTGCATATCTGGGAGCATAGGCACACTGATGGCTGTCCATGTTTGGCCATTATCGGAGGATTTTACCATTTTGCCGCCGCTAAAGGTTTGTACTGAGCCCACCCAATGGTTGGATTTATTGATGCGTTGCATTTTCCATACATACTCATTTGGTATGTTAGAGTTGTATTTTTCAGTCCAAGTCACCCCCCCATCGGTGGTATAAAGGATGGTAGCACCTGTACTGGATTTGCCGGAGACAAACCCTGTATCACGGCTCAAGAATAAAACATCTACAAGTGCATTAGCATGGGTTGTCATGCTCTTGTTAACCCATGTCATACCACCAGTGATGGTTTTGAGAAAAAAGGCGGGCGAATCCCATTCTCCAACGGCCACGCTGTAGAGGCTGTCAATACAAGAAATGCCACATACTGCGTCTGGCTTGGGTGTAATTGAATTGATAATATTAGTCCAAATCTGGCCTCCATTAGTAGTGCGAAAAAACTTTTTGTCGAGGGTGCCCACAAAACCAAGATCGGCATTAACAAACTCTACACACCTGACATAGCCAGTGGCCAATTGCAGGTTCCATGTTTGGCCTCCATCAATGGTTTTATGCACTTTACCACTGGCACTCCCGCTCCATCCGGTGAGGGTATCCAGAAAGAATACATCATCAATGCGACCACTGTTAAAAGGGGCATTGGGCAAGTATTGCCAACTGCTTTGTGCGGTTAAGAGGTTTACCCAGATGATGGCTACGAAAAAGATTATATGTTTCATAGTGAAATATATTTTATTTATTTATTGGTACTTATTAACGTTCCTCACCAATTTTTTCACCATTCACAGCCACTTTCCCGCCGACCCAAGCACCAGCCAAAAATACCAACGAAGAAACAATTCCAAACCAAATAGGATGCGGAATGTCTATTAAATTGGCAAAGCCAGAGGCCATAAATGATGTACCTGCTATGAGTGCTGGTCGGTAGTGGGTGGGGCGACTGAGCCAATTGGTGATGTACCCTGCCACCAAAGAACCCAACAAATAAGCCATCAACAAAAATAAAAATGCTGACATGGGCAAGGTCTTAACCCAAGCACCCATGGTAGCCCGATCATTGTAATTCATATCGGCTGGTGGATGGAATGGGGAGAGCATTTCTGCTCCAAGAATGATGAATGATCCAGCGATTACTCCACCGAGGACTGACAATAATGCTCGTAACTTTGGATTCATATTGTGAAATTTATTAACTATTCTCGTCAAGGATAGTGTTTTAGATGTGTCATAGCACCTATGTCTGATCAAAAGGCAATATTTCTGATGTATCATTCACTACCAAGTGTTTTGGAGGAGTACTTTGGGTTGCTTTATAGCAATAGTATGCGAGTGAACCCAAGATGATCACGGAAAAAATTGATAAAAACAATAACAAATCGGTGATAGTAAGACCCATTCCAATCCAGTAGGGTAGTTTTTTATAAGTCTTGTATCCCCAGTATCCCGAACCGATAAATGCCAAGCCCCAAAGGCAGATTAATATTCCAAACCAGAGACCTACTCCTATACCCATAGTACCTACCAATATGATCAATCCATAGATTAATTGTAAGATACCGACGGTTATTAAACCATATCCAGCCCTTCGGAAGTAATCAATCGTACCACTGACAGAATCACTGATATATTCTTTCCCATTGTGCCAAAGTTCGAGGCCATGTGACGGTGTGACGATGACCATAATCTCTTTCCGACTTGGCAATACGACGCGTTGACCAGAACTTAGTTGATCTCTATTAGGTATCGTTGCTACCACATTTCCATTTTGAAGTACTGAAAATTGCTGATAATCTTTACCTTCCCAAGTAAGTTGTAGGTTTTCTCCTTCTAATTCAACTGTTTGCTTGTACATAATTTGTTTTTTATTGTCAAACGTAGAATTGTTAATTCCTTACCTGATTATGCCACCTAATACCCAAAAATTTCTTTCAAAAGTAACTCATGAACCCTTTCTTCTACTTGAATACACTCCCTAACTCACAGACATTTGTTGCAGTTCCGACATAATCAAATGAACATTCACCTCTGTAAGCGGCGTAAGCGGCAGGCGTACTTCACGGCTACAAAGACCTTGGAGTTCCATTGTGGCTTTTACTCCCGATGGATTGCCCTCTATGAACAAAAGGCGGTACATTTCTAATAGTTTGAAATTTAGTTTTTGAGCGGTAGCCATATCATTTCTAAGTCCAGCCCTGACCATATCAGTGAAAGGGCGGGGGAGTGTATTGGCAATAACCGATATGACACCATCACCGCCCGATGCGATAATAGGTAAGGTCATAAAATCATCACCGCTCAGCACCAAAAAGTTTTTGGGCTTACCTTTGATGACCTTCATAACTTGGTACATATCGTTGGAGGCCTCCTTGACGGCTACAAATTTATCGCTGGAATTGGCCAACCGCAGGGTGGTCTCTGCATTGAGGTTGGATGCTGTGCGGCTCGGTACGTTATATATGATAATCGGACGCGGCGAAGCCTCTTCTATAGCCATATAATGCTGAAAAATGCCTTCTTGTCCCGGTTTATTATAAGCGGGGTTGCTAGATAGGATGGCATCTATGCCTTCAAAGTTGAATTGCTTGATTTTTTCAACCAAGGCTAGGGTATTGTTGCCGCCGAATACGCCAGCCACCAATGGAAGCCGCCCACGATTTATTTTGATCGTGAAGTCCAATATTTCCCGATGTTCAGCATCAGAAATGGTATTTGATTCGCCAGTAGTGCCTAGGCTTACTAAAAACTCGACCCCTCCGGCGATCACATGTTCTATAATCCGCTCTAAATCTTCCCAGTCAATGGCATTGTTTTTAAATGGTGTTACCAACGCTACACCGGTGCCGCGAAGTCGTTCATGTAAATTCATTATCATCAAAAATCTAGGTGAAGGTTACTTTATCTTAGCAAGGTAATGTTCCAATTGGTCCATAAAGAAACGGATAGGTTTATCGTTGGGTATATCCAATTGAATATCGAAATCATGAATCGAATCAGTGGCCAACCCCACTTTCATGCCTGCCTGTGAGGCCAATGCTATCCATGTAAGGGCATCTAATTTGTCAGGATTGAAACATAGTAATAGATCTGTTTTCTCCTTAGAAAATGCGGTTGCTTTCTCACTATTGGGTTGACCCGTCCACTTGGTTTCTTTCAATGAAAAGTGTTCAAATCCAAGGTTTTCGGGTGGTTTTTTAGTATTGATGAAGCCTAAGGATTTTAGTTTCTTTCCTTGTTTTTCAAAAGAAAGGATTAAATCAAGGACTTCTTTTCTATATCGCTCATTGGTGCCATCAAATAGCACGCTTATGGTATTTGCGCCTGATAAAGAAACGACCTTTCGGGTGCGCTTTTGAGTGGTTTGTTCGGCTTTAAGAGCCTTGTTGAAGAACGATTTACGTATATTATCGAACATGTTTGTTTTTTATCAAATCTTGGCTTGTTCAGTTGCTGATCCGTAATTGCCCATTTTACTATATTTGTCTATCCTTTGGGTGATGCGCTCCTCGGGATCCATAGGCATGATCTTGGCTAATTCTGCCTTGATGTGTGCTTTTAAAGTATGTGCCATTTCTTCGGGAGCGTTGTGTGCCCCTCCCAATGGTTCTTTCAATATGTCATCAATTAATCCAAAACTGAGCATATTATCGGAATCTAATTTTAGTGCCTCTGCGGCAACTTCTTTATAATCCCAAGAGTGCCAAAGTATGGAAGAGCAAGACTCCGGTGAAATGACGGAATACCAAGTGTATTCGAGCATAAATACTTTATCGCCAAGCCCTATGCCCAATGCACCGCCCGAAGCACCTTCTCCTATAACATAACATAAAATGGGCACTTTCAATTGTGCCATCTCAAAAAGATTGCGCGCAATGGCCTCTGCCTGTCCATGTTGCTCGGCCTCCAAACCCGGATAAGCACCGGGTGTATCTATTAGTGTGACCACAGGAAACCCAAAACGCTCCGCCATCTTCATTAAGCGCAAAGCCTTGCGATAGCCCTCTGGATTGGCCATACCAAAGTTGCGATATTGGCGCATTTTGGTATTCACCCCCTTTTGGTGTCCGATAATCATCACGGTTTGTCCATCCAAAGTGCCTAATCCACCCACGATGGCGTGGTCGTCGCCAGCGTAGCGATCACCATGTAGTTCCACAAACTTATCGCACATGGTCGTTACATAGTATAAGGTGTAGGGGCGTTCAGGATGCCGCGATAGTTGCACCTTCTGCCAACCACTTAGGTTTTTAAATATCTCATGCCTTTTTTGGCCGATCTTGTTCTCCAACTCGCGCACCATGTCAGACACGTCTAACTCTCCTTTCTCACCGACATCTTTGAGTTTTTCTAGTTGCTCATAAAGGGCCTCAAGGGGTTTTTCAAAATCCATAAAGGTCATAGCCATAACGTACTCCAAATTTAAGTTTTGGATGAATTGAGTAGGTTCGATTTTTGGTTTTCATCTGGAAGCGGCGACAAAGGTACTTTCTCTTGGTGAAATTAAGTGGTGAATTTTTTTTTTGATTTTTTTTTCAAAAAATTTGGTGGAATGAATTCAGTGGTCGTATCTTTGCCCCGCTTTAGGAATAAAGCATCTGGATTGGTAGTTCAGTTGGTTAGAATGCCGCCCTGTCACGGCGGAGGTCGCGGGTTCGAGTCCCGTCCAGTCCGCAAAAAGGTTTGAGCAATTGCTCAAGCCTTTTTTGTTTAATACCCCTTTCAAAGCCCTCTTTTTTGCACCCAATAATTATAGCATAATGAATTTTAAACTGCTATTTCCCACTTTTCGCAATCGTTTTTTGTTTGTCAGGAGTCGCTTGGCTCATTATTATGGCCAATCATCAAGCCTTTCTATCGAAAGAGCATTGAACCTTGGTACTGGTGAAGGCGACTATGATCGCATGATTGCTGGTTATGCTCAATCGTTGGTGGGGTGCGATGTCAACGAAGAAGATTTGGTGCATGCCCGTCGCTTAAACCAAGGCGTACTCAACCTGCACTACGAAACCAACGATGCCCTCAACCTAACCTATGCCGATCAAACTTTTGATCTAGTGGTCAGTTGCGAAGTGATAGAGCATGTCGGAAAACCCGACATTATGGTCAAAGAAATAGCAAGGGTTTTAAAACCTGGTGGACTGCTTATCATGACTTTTCCGAGCAGGGAATTCCCTTTTACCTACGACCCTGTCAACCGTATTTGGCAATGGATCAAGAAAGATACGGATCAAGAAAACCTCATTTCCCAAGGGGCTTATGCCTTTGGTCATGAATATTTGATCGGCTCAGCCGATTATAAAAAATGGGCCGCCGATAGTGGCTTTGAAGTCCTTGAATTTCAAGGACTTAGCCGCCATTTTGTTGGTCTATTGGAAGTCTATTGGACAGGGATTGTTCAAAGTATATTTAAGAAAAACGCCCGCAATGTCACTTCCGACAAAGAAGGCGGGCTGACTGTAAGACCAACCTCTACCAAAGAACCTCTCCTCGGTAAAGTGACTGACTTACTACTTTGGCTGGATCGCACTTTGTTTTCCTGGACTTCTAGGAGTGTGGGTAAAGGGGTGGTGTTGAGGCGGTTGGGGTAATTACGCCAACAGCAAAAACACCAAAGCCAGAATAGCCGGCACCGATTGTACAAAAAAGATCTTTTTACTGGCGGTCATAGCACCATATATACCTGCTATGATGACACAACCCAAAAAGAAGGTTGCAATATTAGACTTCCATACAGGATCTGCAATGAAAAATGTCCAGATCAAACCAGCCGCCAGAAAACCATTGTATAAGCCCTGATTGGCGGCAAGTATTTTGGTAGGCTTGAACATATCATCGGGCAATGCACCTTTAAATACAACTTTTCCTCGGGTTTCCCAAGCAAACATTTCCATCCAAAGTATGTAAAGGTGTTCTACGGCCACTAAGCCGATAAGTATTTGTGAAATGGTGTGCATAAAAATTAAATTTATTTTTTATATGTATTGATCTAGTTTCTATCTAATAGGAGTGTGCCTCATTTAAAAACAAAGGGAAAAAGTGCTGCCAATTTTGGTACTCTTGTGTGCCTAAACTTAACGTACAAAAAGATGGCAATTGCTAAGTCACAAAGATAATGATCTTGCTGAGAAATGTCAGAAAAAAAGCGAAATGCAGATTCAAATCAATTACTTACCTTTGCTTCAAATTTTTTAAAAAATAATTTATGATGAAAAGGATACTACTCATCTTCCTATGTATCAGTGGCTCACTGATTGTTGGTATTGCCCAAGCCCCTACCATTCAGCGCATAGACCCTACCAACTGGTGGGTAGGCATGAAAAACCCTGATCTCCAAATTTTGATTTATGGAGTCAATCTGAAAGGCAGCAGAGTGAATATCAAGTATCCGGGAGTAACCATCAAACAGGTATATGAGGTCGAAAATCCTAATTATCTCTTTGTTGATCTTCACATTGCCCCAGATACCAAAGCGGGTATGTTCAATATAGAATTGAGTAAGCCACTGGGCGCAAAAAACACAAAAAAAGAAATCATTTCTGAAACTTCTTTGGTGATGCGGTCTTACGAATTGAAAGCACGCAACCAACGCCCTCAAGAAATTAATGCTAAGGATTTCATTTATCTTTTGTTGCCCGATCGTTTTTCCAATGGTGATCCGACCAATGATAAGTTTGCTGATATGGCCGACCCCGAATCTGACCGCAAAAATCCTTTCCTGCGTCATGGCGGAGACCTACAAGGCGTTATTAATCACCTAGATTATTTTGTTGATATGGGTGTGACCACCCTTTGGCTCAACCCCGTTGTAGAAAACGACCAGCCCCAAACCAATGAAGGCGGTGCCATGCGCTCGGCATATCATGGGTATGGTTTTACCGATCATTACAATGTAGATCGCCGCTTGGGTGGCAATCAAGCCTATAAGCGCATGATAGAGGCCGCACACAGCAAAGGGCTTAAAGTCATGCAAGATGCAGTATATAACCATGCAGGTATCAATCACTGGACTATCCGCGATATGCCCATGAAAAATTGGCTCAACCAATGGGACAGCTATACCAATACCTCCTACCGTGATGATGCCGTCATGGATATTGTAAATGGCAATAAAAGCGATTTTGATATACACCAAAGTGGGTGGTTTGTACCGTTTTTGCCAGATCTTAATCATCACAATCCCTTTGTAGTCAATTATTTAATACAACATGCCCTTTGGACGGTCGAGTATTTTGGTGTGGATGGATGGCGCATTGACACTTACCAGTACAATGACCTTGACTTTATGAATCGCTGCAACGATGCCCTCTTGGCAGAGTATCCAAAGATGTACCTCACAGGCGAAAATGCTGTACACAACATCGTAAGCCAAGCCTATTTCGTCCGCAATAATCTGTATATTCCTTACAAAAGCACCCTCCCATCACCCAATGATTTTGTACTCTACGATGCCATCAATGCCGCCATCAATGAACCCTGTGATTGGGGTACTGGATTCAACCGATTGTATGGCACTTTGGCACTGGATTTTATGTATCAAGACCCCTCTTTGAACATGACTTTTTTGGACAATCACGACCAAAATCGCTTTTTCTCAATTATAGGTGAAGATATGAAAAAGTATAAACTCGGGGTCACTTTTCTACTAACCTCTCGTGGCGTACCACAACTATATTATGGGACAGAGGTATTGATGAAAAATTATAAGAACCCTTCTGATGCCGAGGTGCGCCAAGATTTCCCCGGTGGCTGGGATGGTGATGCTCAAAATAAATTTTTGGCCTCTGGGAGAACCGCCCAAGAAAATGAAGCCTATGACTTTACTAAAAAATTAGGTAACTATCGGAAAAACACGCCCGCGCTCCAAACTGGTAAACTGACCCAATATATGCCCCAAAATGGAATTTATGTGTATTTTAGGCACAATGAACAAAAAACAGTCATGGTCATCATGAGCCAAAATCCCAAAGATCAGGATTTGGCTACTAAGCGTTTTTCGGAGTGTATGGTACAGTTTACAAAAGGGAAGAGTATTCTTGATGATAAAACACTCAACAATTTGAGCAATATTGCTGTACCAGCTATGTCGGTTCAAGTGATAGAACTTTCTAATTAATTGGGTAATGGGAAAACTACAAGTGGTTGTTTTGATTTATGTAAATAAATCAAATATAACCAGACTACCAAAAAAAAGGCTCGCGATCCCATTGGTTGTAAAAAAAGCCATATTTACACGGCTCAGGTCGTCGGCTTTCACCAACCGATGCTGATAACCCAATAAAAGTAGAAAAACCCCCGTACCGATCCAGAGCAGCCACCCTACTTCAGGCAAAGTGGAGTAACACAACCGTGCTGCCGCCACCATCAGGACTGCTGTGCCGAGGTGTAGCCACTCTGACACTTTGAGTGCACGCGCCCTACCGAGATAAGAAGGTATAGAGTGCAGCCCCTGAGAGCGATCAAATTCTGCATCCTGCAAGGCATAAATAATATCGAAACCTGCCACCCAAAGCATCATGGCCATTCCATAACAAACAGGTATCCAATGGAAATAACCCGTCACGGCCAAAAATGCGCCCACAGGTGCAAGCCCAAGCCCCACCCCAAGTATCAAGTGGCATAAAGCCGTGAATCGCTTGGTGTAACTGTAACCCAATATGACCGCTAAAGCCACAGGTGAAAGCCAAAAGCACAACCGATTGATAAAAAAAGCGGAACTCATGAAGGCGATCATATTCAGGATCACAAAACCTAGAGCAGCCTTAGGAGAGATGACCCCCGCAGGAATCTCCCGCACCTGCGTGCGAGGATTGGAGGCATCAATATCGCGATCCAAATAACGATTGAATGCCATAGCCGCTGTTCGAGCAAATACCATGCACAGTAGTACAAGCATTAGTTTTTGAAGGCTAACGCCCTCACCCTGCATTTTTGTGGCCAAGAAAAAGCCCACCAATGCAAAGGGCATCGCAAAGATGGTGTGGCTAAATTTCACCAAAGACAAATAGTTTTTCATCATTGGGCAAATGTATGGATTATTCCTTTATCATTTGTGGGCTTTATTCCATAAAATAAACCCCACCTTTCACAGTTTTAAATTCTATAATCCCATTCGCCAAATTTTTGACTTCAACGATCTGTCCATTGCTGCTGATCTTTACATTAGGTTTAGATTCAAGCCTACAAACTCCGCCTGCTTTTGAGGTTATTTTCAATTGCGTAATTTGCTGTCCCTGCCATGAATAGACCAATTCAAAAGCCCCCCTTGCACAAACGCCGCTGAACGTACCTGTTTGCCATTCATTTGGCAAAGCAGGCAATAATTTTATGAACCCATCATGCGATTGTAGGAGCATTTCCGTAATGGCGGCAGTGACACCAAAGGTGCCATCCACCTGAAGTGAATTGCCACACAAGGCAAATAAGGAAAGGCAACTTTGATCTTTGATATAACCTTTGTAAATTTTGTTCGACCGATTGCCATCGTTTAGTCTCGCCCATAAAGCCATTTTCCATGCCCTTGAAAAACCCGTGGAAGCATCCCCTCTTTCTTCCAACACTTTTTTATAGGCTTCGATCAAAGCAGGAGTCCTTTTTTCATATAAAATTTTGCCGGGGTACAAGCCGTACAGGTGCGAAAAATGGCGATGGTTTTCTTCCAAGGATTTCCAATCATCTGCCCATTCTTGCAAAGAACCATCCCGGCCAATTTGTGGCGGCACCAACTGCGTTCTTGCTGCTTTTACTTGCCGCACTAAATTGTTGTTGATGCTCAAAATAGTGGACGCTTCTATAAAATATCCAAACAAGTCATAAAGTATCTGCATGTCAATGGAAGAGCCTGCGCAAATGGTTGTTCCTTCCCGAAAACTAGCGGTCACTTCATCAAAATAAGGTTTGTTGCCCCCGCCATCCGGAAAATTTTCGGGCGAAGTGGAAGGGTTGGTGACCAACCATTTCCCATTGGGGTGTGGCTTTAGAAAATCAATAAAGAATTGAACAGAACCCTCCATCAATGGATAGGTTTCTTTCAAAAAAGTGGCATCTTGCGTATATTGATAGTGCTCCCAAATGTGGGTGCAAAGCCAAGCACCTCCTACCGTGAAAGTACCCCAAGTTGGGCCATCCATCGGTGCGGCGACGCGCCAAAGATCCGTATTTTGATGGAAGACCCAGCCTCTTGCCCCATAATGCTCTCGGGCAACTTGTGTGCCTTGGTCGGTCAATTCTTTTACCATACGGACTAATGGCTCGGCGCATTCAGAAAGGTTGCTGCTTTCCACAGGCCAATAATTCATCTCTGTATTGATATTGGTGGTATATTTTGAATCCCATGATGGGTTCATGTCATCGTTCCAAATACCCTGCAAATTGGCTGGCTGTGTGCCTGAGCGGGAAGCAGCGATCATCAAATACCTACCGAAATTATAGCTCAAGGCCGTCAAAGCGGGGTCGGGGCTTATCTGGATTTTTAGAACCCGTTCAGGCGTGGGGAGCATGGAGTTTTCGGTAACTGGCAAGGTCAAAGAAACCCGGTCAAAATACTTTTTATAATCAACCAAGGCCGCATCCAATACTGTTTTATAGGATTTGCCTGCCACTTGCTTAAAATATTTATCCACCCTTTGGTGTTGATCGGCACTTACATCCTTATAATTCACAAAATTGGTGGCTGCCGCAAAGTATAAAGTAACGGCATTTGCATTTTCAATGATTAGATCAACGCCATCCGTTTTCATGGTGCCGCCTTCGGGAACGGCTTTAATCCGCGCTTCATACCGCAATTTTCCTTCCACGCCCATATAATCCGTGGATTTTCCAGTCAGTACCAAGCCATCTGTACCATAAGCATCCATCTTAAAATAGTCCGTTCCGTAATTGGAGTGGGCTTGGTTTCTTACGCCCCGCAAATTGGCTTTAAAGGATATGCTGTTGGGTCGGTCGGCCGTTATCCGCACAACGATGACTTGGTCAGGTACAGAAGCAAACACATCCCGCTGATAGGTGACACCATTTGATTTGTACGAAACACTGGTGATGCCATTTTCTAAATTCAGCCAGCGTTTGTAATCGTTGATTGAATCTTGGTTGTTAAAAAACAAATGCAAATTGGCAAGGCTCTGGTATTTTTGTTGCTCTATGGGATAGCCCATCAAGTGCCGCCCGTACAAATTGTGCGCCTCCAAATATTTTTCTGTAAAAACCAATCGTTGGATTTCTGGCAATACCTTATAACCACCTTTCACGACGGTTGAATAGGGGCCGCCTGACCAATATGTATCTTCATTGAGTTGAATCCTTTCTTCACCATAGTTACCAAAAACCATTGCTCCTAGCCTGCCATTTCCAACTGGCAAGGCTTCACTCCACTTTTGGGCGGGCGTTTGATACCAACTCACCGTAGCAGGGTTAAAAGATTTTGCGATGATTTTGTCAACAAAATTGTCGTTCTGGGCAGTGGCCCAAAACGTGGAAAGCAGCGCAATAGGTAGAAGTAGAACTTTATATGACATAGAAATTATTTTATATGTTTTGCTTGTTGGTTTCCATATTTTAAAACCGTTTCAAATCCTTGCGTGCGTAAAAACGCCCCAAGGATTTTCTTGCTCCAAAGTTCTAGTATTTTCTCCTAAACCGCCTAACGAAAGTACAATTTATTTATATTTTTCTAAATTGCCGACCAATCCATTGGCACATATTTACTAATTCATACCACTGGTTGAATACTTCATACCACTCGTTGAAATGATTTGCATCCCCCTCGGTACTGCCCCCACCTTTGTGTCATCAAGGGAACAAAATACCGTTCTTTTCACACTTTAAAATCTTAAAACTATGCAACCTTTTATTGAGGATATTGGCCGTCAATACGGCGTTTTCCCTGCTTGGGTATTGATGTTCTTGGTCATCTTTTTGCGCTATATGATTTTGGCTACCATCTTTTATGGTATCTTTTACGTCCTATTCCGCAATCGGTTTTTTGGGATCAAAATCCAACAAAAATACCCTAAAGCCGCCGATATTACCCGTGAAATAGGGTACTCCATTACGACGGCTGCCATTTTCGCATCTATGGCATTTGGGGTATATTACCTTCGTAAAATGGGCTACGGAAGCCTTTATTTCAATATTTCGGACTACGGATGGGGCTATTTTTTGTTCTCTTTGGTCTTTGTAGTCGTCCTGCATGATGCATATTTCTACTGGACTCATCGCATGATGCACCATCCCAAACTCTTCAAGCATTTCCATCGGGTACACCACTTGTCGAACAACCCTTCTCCATTTACCTCACTGTCTTTTCACCCATTGGAGTCTGTGATAGAGTTTGGTATTATTCCAGTATTAGCATTGATATTTCCAATGCACATAGGCGCCTTGGCTTTTTTCACCGTGTGGTCCACCTTTTTCAATGTGTTCGGACATACAGGCTATGAGTTTGCACCCAAAGGTGCTACCACCCACCCCATTTATAAGTGGTTAAGTACACCTACCCACCACAACATGCATCACCAGCAGGCCAACTACAATTTTAGCCTTTATTTCAACTGGTGGGATCGGTGGATGGGAACCAATAATCCAAGGTATGAAGAAGTATTTGAAGCCATAAAAAATAGGGAAGCCGTTAATTAGCCCTGCCTGAAGGGGGGGAACAACGCCACCATTATTTATCATTAATTAAAACAGTATGAAAAAACAATTTTCAGTAGGCATATGCTGCCTCCTCTGCCTAGGGCTAAGCCTCCCCATAATGGCTCAAAAAAATGTAGATCAGGCCATAGAATCCATCAAAACAGGACAAATACAAAGCCCTGAACAGCGTTGCGCAGAGATAGATGCGGCGATGAAAGACCATGTAAGGCTGCGCAACGATCAAATACCGATTGTGCATGAAATTAACCTGCGCTATGCCCGCCGCGCCGATCTGGAAATCGTGAAGGCCGACCTCGGAAACTGGGCCAAGTACCGTCGCCTCATGGATATGCAGGATGAGAAAGACAAAGAACTTAAGCGCATCCTTGATGCAACTCAATTTGAAAAATATGCCGTTGCCCGCGATGCCGCTATTTGGAAGGCCGTAAAAGCCCTGTTATTTTAAATCTTTTTTGAACTGTTCACATAACTAACGCGAATAATGGGTTGTAAATCAACAATTTGTGAAAGCCAATATTCTCATAACTACTAAAATTTTAAATCACAATTATGCAAAAGCAATCATTTTTTTCAGCAGTACTCGTATGTATTATCGCCGCTACCATGTTCACGGCTTGCCGCAAAGGCGTAGAAGGCCCAGGTGATGGCCCATTGGCCGATTTTGTGGCCCCACGCATCAATGCCACCGCTCAAAATTCGTTGGCAACCGTCCAAGATATGATCTATGAAGTGGCTTCCACCTCGCCAGCCCTCAATACTGTACCGGGCAGCCTAGTGATTGGTCAATGTCCAGTAGTCATCGTCACTCCTAAAACAGCCGCAGATAGTTTTCCGGCTACCTTGACCATTGATTTTGGCACTGGCTGTACTTGGCGCGGCCACAATATGTCGGGCAAAGTAGTGCTAGAAGTATCGGGTAAAGTATCCGCTGGCAATGCCACCATGAGCGGTAGTTTCAACCAACTTAGTGTGGATGGCAATGTATTGGCAGGTAAGATAGTCGTGACCACGGGAGCAGCCGGACAATCTTTGCGCAACATGACCTTTACCTTCACCGAGGGCAAAGTGATCACCGCCGATGGGAAGACCGTAATGATAACAAACGTAGTGGCCACCCGCACCCAAGTAGAAGGCCAATCCACGACCGTCAGCACAGGGGGATTGATCGCGTTTCAAGATGATGTGTTCGAGATTTCTTTCAGCGGCAATGGAACTGGTTCCGACGGAGATGCCTTCACCTTGAGTACGCCTACGGTATTGCGCCGCAGCATGACCTGCCGCTGGATCGCCACCGGAAAGGTAGAAATCAAAAGCGGCCTAAAAACAGCCAGTATAGATTTTGGAGCCGGCACCTGCGATGATGAAGCCACGATCACAGTAGCGGGTGAAGTGAAAGTGGTGAAGTTGCCTTAGGAGGGCTACCGACGAGTATTTCGGCGTACATGCTTCTGAGGATTACCGTTTCGTCATATTCACTGGCTCAGTAGGCTCTTATTACCCAAAACCAGTAAAACTTTGGGTAGAAGAAGTATCACCCTCGCATCGCAAGGTGGTGCTGGAGAAGCAAAGTGTGCTGGTAATTATGGAGCCTCTTTATTGCCTACTATGCGTGCCCAAAAGGCTGGTTACGATCAGGTCATGTGGATGGATGCTATTGAGAAAAAATACGTTCAAGAAGTTGGCACCATGAATCTTTTCTTTGTCATGGACGGAAAAATAATCACGCCTGCTACGACTGGAACCATCTTGAGGGGCATTACCCGTGAAAGTTTTATGACCCTTCTAAAAGAATGGGGCTACACCGTGGAAGACCGACTTTTGAGTATCGCTGAAATATCTGATGCATTCTGGCGCGGCACTTTACAAGAGTGCTTTGGTGCTGGTACCGCTGCAGTGGTAAGTCATATAAGTGACATCACTTGGCGCGACCTCAAAATTCAGTTGCCGCCCGTAGATGCCGAGCAGGCTACCCGTTTGAAAAATCATTTTAATGGTTTAAAAATGGGGCTTCTACCAGATACACATAACTGGTTAACATCTTGTGCCAATTCCGGAATATTAGAGCATTTGCCTCAATATCAAGGAGTTATGGCGTCTAAGTAATAGGCAGTGATAGGCTTTTCATCTAAGATTATTGCCTAATATGCATCAATGCTATATGGTTATTAAAGCAGCCTGCGTCGAGTAACCTTCGATTCAGGCTGCTTTTTTAGTTATATAAGTTGAATTATGTGATGCAGAGCCATAGTAGCCCCGAGGGGGCGGCATCTACCAACGATGGTCATCCCCCATCAAACCACCAGCCCCAAAGGGGCGCAAAAAATACATAATATAAAAAATAAATGTGTTAAGCGTAAATCAATTATGCCCTGAAATGCTAAGAAGGTTATACTTTCGCTTCAAATACTGGCGAACAAATATTTGGTTTTGCTAGTATTTTACATTTTGCATAAGTAGTTTCAACAAATCAAGTGGGAGCATGTTTCATTCCGAACAATGCACAAACTATGCAAGCCAACTACTACATTCCTTTCTCGTTCAGACAAACGACGCTAGCATTTATTTTTTTATTTTTTGGGGTATTCCTAAATCGTTCTTCCGCTCAGTGCACTGGGCTCGGATCAGTGGTGCTAAATGTAACGCCAGGCCCTGTGCCTACATTGGCATTTTCCACTCAAATATGCCCTGGCGATGATACCAATATATCAGTCAATCAGATTTTTGACACTTATGCTTGGAATACAGGTGAAGGTAGTCAACTCATTGTGGTAAATACACCCGGTACTTATACCGTAACGGTATCAAACAGTAGCGGTTGTTCTGGCACAGCGCAAGCAGTGATCGGCTCTTCTCCAGTACCAACGCCCAGTATCACTCAAGGTGCTTACGCCTGCAATGGCCAATTTACGCTCAATGCTGGTGCTGGGTTTAACGCTTATGCTTGGAGTTCAGGATCCACAGTACAAACGACCACCGTAACAAGTAGCGATACCTACACCGTCACGGTAACCAATGCTCAAGGCTGCACTGGAACGGATATTCAAAATGTAACAATTCCTGATCCACCAGAGGTGATTATCAGTGGTGATCTTGATTTTTGTGCTGGTAATACTACCTTATTGAGTGCAACACCCGGATTCAACACCTATAGTTGGTCGAGTGGCAGCGGATCGGCAAACCTCAATGTTTCTATTGCTGGCACCTATACAGTAACCGCGACCGACGCTTTTGGGTGTACTGATGTCAATAGCGTCACAGTCACTAACTCACCCAGCCCTACGCCTAATATCAATGGCCCAGGTCAGTTTTGTCTAGGCACAGACGCTACCTTAACCGTCGCCAATGGCCCTTTTGATATTTATGCTTGGTCTCAAGGCGACAATACGCCCAGTATCACTGTCGCTTCTGGGGGTACTTACACGGTAACCGTCACTGCGGCCAATGGATGTACAGGTACGACTACTGAAGTACTGATCCCGTTGCCCGCCCCTAATCCAAATATCAGTCAAGCACCTTACGCTTGCAATGGCAATATTACCCTCAATGCAGGTGGCGGATTCACCAATTATGCTTGGAGTACTGGCAATACCACCCAAAACAATACAGTCAATTCAGATGGCTCCTATACCGTCACGGTAACCAATGGTCAAGGCTGCACGGGTACTGACACCCAATTTGTTACCATTCCTGATGCGCCCAATGTTACGATCAGTGGTACGACTACTTTTTGTACAGGCTCGAATACTACGTTGAATGCCACCACAGGATTCAATGATTATGATTGGAGCAATAGTGGTAGCACCGGGTCAAACTTGACTGTAACATTGGCTGGTACTTACACCGTTACGGTAACAGATGGATTCGGATGTACCGATGTGAGCAGTGCCGTGGTCACCAGTTTGCTTAGTCCTAGTCCCAATATCAGTGGACCCGGACAGTTTTGTGATGGCACTTCAGTCACATTGTCGGTAGCCAATGGCCCTTTCACAGATTTTGATTGGAATAATGGCAGCAATTCGCCCACGATTACCGTCTCTAATGGTGGCACATATACCGTAACTGTGACAGCCACCAATGGCTGTACAGGTACCTCGGTGGAGAATTTGACTGAAATAATAGCCCCTATTCCTAATTTGACTCAAGCAACCTATGCTTGTAATAATACAGCAGTATTAAACTCAAACCTTGGGTTCTCTTCTTATCAATGGAGCAATGGTGCCACCTCCGGAACTTCCATCAGCGTAAACACAGAAGGTGAATACACCGTCACTGTTACAAATGCACAAGGGTGCACTGGTACCAATAGTATCATTGCAGAAATACCACCTGAACCTTTGGTTGATATTTCGGGATCTGCGAGTATTTGTCAAGGCAACACCACCACCTTGGTGGCTACAACTGGCTTCAGTCAGTACGCTTGGAGTAATGGCGATTTGGATGAATCAATAACCATCAATCAAAGTGGCACTTACTTTGTTACGATCACGGATAACTTCGGATGTACCGCAGAAAATTCTAAATCAGTGAACGTATTGCCCAATCCCAACCCGCAAATAACGGGGTCGAGTAGTATTTGTCCGGGAAGCAACACTGTATTAGGCGTTAGTGGCACTTTTAACAGTTATTTATGGTCTAATGGCAGTACAAATGCCAATATTACGGTCAATACTCCTGACACCTACGAAGTAGTAGTGACCGCTACCAACGGGTGTACCGGTACGGATGATGTAGTGGTGGTCGTATCTAATTCTTTAAATATTAATGTGTCAGAACTGCCCTATGCTTGCAATGGGCAAATCACATTGGATGCTGGGACTGGATTTAATACTTACATATGGAGTAATGGTGCTACAACCTCCAATATTTCGGTTGCTCAAAACAATACCTACACGGTTACCGTCACGGATTCAGGATCCTGTACTGGTACTGCGGCCCAAACAATAACTATTCCTACCTTGCCACAGGTGATCATCACTGGGCCTGGATCAGTTTGTGCTGGTACAGAGGCTACACTGGTGGCTACCGCAGGGTTTAGTGGATATGCTTGGTCAAATATACAATTTAATCAAATCATAAATGTTTTAATAGGAGGGAGTTATGAGGTAACTATCACTGATGTAAATGGTTGTACTGCAACCAATACCTTCAATTTGAGTGTCAATGCGATCCCGCAACCAACGATTTCGGGATCTACTACCATATGTGCCAATGGCACAGCAACCTTTGGGACTACTATTGGATATAACAGTTACCTGTGGTCCACTAGTGCCACCTCTGCTACTATACAAACAAATATGGCTGGTATCTATAGTGTTATCGTAACTGATGCGAACGGCTGTTCTGGAACGGATGATCTAATTCTGAACATTACAACAAGCCTATCCCCAAGCATCGCCACCTTACCCTACGGTTGCAATAGTCAGGTTAGTTTTGACGTGGGTACGGGTTTTCAGACCTATGCATGGAGCAGCGGCAGCACTACCAGTACAGCCAATGTTTCGGCCAATGGCACTTACACCGTCACGGTTTCTGATTTGAGTGGCTGCACCGGCACCGCTACGGCTACCGCCAATATTCCTGCTGCTCCAACCGTCACAATTGGTGGCACCAATGCCATTTGCGTTGGAAATAACAGTGTGTTGAACGTCGGATCGGCCTTTAGTGCCTATAATTGGAGCAACGGAGCCACCACGGCAACTACTTCCGTCACTCAACCTAATACTTACTTGGTTACGGTGACTGATGCGATCGGCTGTACTGCTACGGATGATTTTGTGGTGGTCGTGAATCAACTCCCTCAAACACAAATAACTGGAAGTACCACGATCTGCAACGGAAACAGTACGACCATCAGTGCGGGCGCAGGTTTTGCGGCCTATGCTTGGTCTAACGGTGCCACCACAGCAAGTACCAGTACCACCACGGCTGGTTTATTCACCGTCACCGTCACGGATGCCATTGGATGCTCCAATACTGCTACGATTACGTTGACCGTGTCAACGTCGTTATCTCCAAGCATCGCCACCTTACCCTACGGTTGCAATAGTCAGGTTAGTTTTGACGTGGGTACGGGTTTTCAGACTTACATATGGAGCAGCGGCAGTACCACCAGTACAGCCAATGTTTCGGCCAATGGCACTTACACCGTCACGGTTTCTGATTTGAGTGGCTGCACCGGCATCGCTACGGCTACCGCCAATATTCCTGCTGCTCCAACCGTCACAATTGGTGGCACCAATGCCATTTGCGTTGGAAATAACAGTGTGTTGAACGTCGGAGCGGCTTTTGCCGCCTATAATTGGAGCAATGGAGCCACCACGGCTACCACCTCCGTCACTCAACCCAATACTTACTTGGTCACGGTAACGGATGCCATCGGTTGTACTTCTACGGATGATTTTGTGGTGGCGGTGAATGAATCTCCGGAAGTGCTTATTACTGGAAATACAACCATTGACTGTGACAACGGCACGGCAAATATTTCAATCAGTGGAGGGAATGCTTTGACTTATCAATGGTCAAATGGTGCAACGACAATGTCTGTTTCTCTTGATGCCGTGGGCGAGTATGCTGTTACAGTGACCGATAATGCTGGATGTACCAACACTGAAATGATAGCCATCAATGAATTGGCCATTAATTCAACCTTTGCGGATACCATAGAATTTAGGCTTGGTCAAGTGATTCCATTGGTTCCTCCCATCGGGTTTACTCCAGCCAACATCACTTGGACAAATGCAAGCATTCTATCGTGTAGTGATTGTATTGAGCCCAATGCTAGACCCACTCAAACAACTTTGGTTAATTATGAAGCAATGGGCAATGGGCCTTGTGAGGCCAATGGCTTTTTCTTGCTGATTCAGAAATCATCTGCATTGGTGTATATCCCCAATGCTATTGCGCCAGGAACGAGCGAAAACGGTATTTTCACGATTTACGGGAATGAACTAGTTGAAAAGATCAATTTTTTAAGGATTTATGACCGATGGGGAGAATTGATGTTTGAAAACAGGGATATGAATCCGGGAGATTTGACCCAAGGCTGGAACGGTACTTACAAAGGGAAGGATCTCACACCAGGTGTATATGTCCACGTGGCTGAGTTGCTTTTCAAAGATGGAAAAACCGAAATATTTAGTGGTGATATTACTATATTAAAATAATAAATAATGCGATTAATTTCTTTAGCCATTCTACTTGCCTTTTTAAAAACCAGTGCACTGGCCCAACTTGTTACCTTTAATGGAACTGGAAATCTACCAGTTCCACCAACTGGTACGATTGGCATCACTCAATCTCCATGTACAGTCACCAACATAGGCGTATTGGGCGGTTGTGTGACGATTGACAATGTTCAGATCAACTTAGTTCACACATTTGTTGGCGATATTGGCATTCTATTGATAGGCCCTGGAGGGCAAGTATTGGATTTATCTACTGGAAATGGTGGCGCAGGCGATGACTATCAGAATACTATATTCAGGGATGATGCCGCTGATTTCATTACTTCAGGCACACCGCCTTATGCAGGTACTTTTCGCCCAGAAGGAAGGGCAACCACACTGCCCAATCCATACACCAATGCGCCGCCATTGGGTACACGAACGTTTGCGAATACTTATAACGGAACCAATGCCAATGGCGTTTGGATTTTATACATCAATGATTATGTAGGCCTAGATTTGGGTATTTTGATAGACTGGTCTATTACATTCAATCAAGGCGGTGCACCGCCAGTGGCAGATGCAGGCCTAGACAAATCCACGTGTGCAGGCCAAAGCACCACGTTGACTGCCAGTGGTGGCGGCAACTATGCTTGGAATACTGGAGCCACCACCGCTACCATTACCGTTAGCCCTAGCGTAGCCACCACTTATACGGTCACGGTGACAAATCCTGGGTGTGGTACCGATACGGATGAAGTCATTGTTTCGATTGATCCACCGCCAGCGGTGTCATTGTCGGTGGCTAGCCCAGATGTGTGCGTGGGCGGATGCCAGACCATCACGGCTAATTTTACCGGAACGGCACCCTTTACGTTGACCTACAAAACTATTACCAGCAATGGGGTGCAAACGACCTTCACGGAGTCATTCTCTTCAAATTTTGTGACATTTGAGGTCTGTCCACCGGCTGGGACGACCCTTGGAAATTTGCAAGTGCTGGCTACTAGTCTGACGGATGCACTTTGTACTTGTAATTGACGGGGTTTAGGAAGCGCCCTTTGTTTTGTTTCTTTTGCAGTTTTCACTGCAATACTTGACTTCAGTCCATACTTTTTCCCATTTTTTTCGCCAAGTGAACGGGCGGCCACAGACGATACAGATTTTTTCAGGCAGGTTCTCTTTTTTTATTGGCTTCTTCATAATCGCTTGACTTTTTTCATATTTCCCTTGGTATCTCCCCCGGTTTGGCATAAGCCAAACGGGCGATCCGATGGGTGGTATGGTAACTGTCCAGTCCGCTGCACGTAAGTGTACCCGCTAGTTCAAGATCCACAAATCCATCTGGCTGTATTACGGCATCGGGTAAGATGACATGCTTAATTTCGCCAATAATCAAAATGGTGCCATTGATCGTTAATTCAAGTTTCTCCCGCATTTCTAGCCCAAATTTGATCGCGCTTTCTGCCACAAAGGGTGCAGAAAACCCTTCAATATAATGAGGCGTCAAGCCAGAGGCCTCAAATTCGGATACATTTTTCGGATAGCGGGCAGAGGTTTGGTGGGCATTTTTATAAAAATCAGATTTGACGTGATTTACGGTGTAAAGGCTAGTTTCTTCAATATTGGCCAGTGTATGCCGATCCACAGAATCAGGTCTGAAAATCAGGCCACACAAGGGTGGATTGGCTCCAATATGAAACAAGGAACTGAATACTGCCAGATTGGTAGCGTTTTCAGGATCGGCAGTACCAACCATGACTAGGCTTTTGAATCCACCCAAAGAATTGATGAATGCTGCTCGATACCGCTGTTCCATGGCACTTATATCCGTGCGGGTAAAATGTTTCATAAACGATTATGCACCTTTTATAGTGGACATTCCACCGTCAATATTCAAAATTTGCCCAGTTACCCAAGTAGATTTTTCAGAGAGCAGGAAATGAATGGCATTGGCTATATCTGATGGCTGTCCAATCCGCTTGAGCGGGTGGCGTTTTTCACTGGCTTCTAGTTTTTCTGGAGTGTTGAGGAGTTTATCGGCCAAAGGGGTCTGGGTCAGTGCAGGTGCTACGGCATTGACCCTGATGGTGGGTGCAAATTCGGCAGCCAAGGCCAGTGTCAAGCCCTCAATAGCCGATTTCGCCATACTAATGGAGGCATGAAATGGCATACCTTGTTTTGCCGCAACCGTACTAATTAGGACGATACTGGCGTAAGGTGATTTTTTTAGGTTGGACAAATACTGTTGGATAACACTGACGGCTCCTAAGGCATTGAGTTTGTATTCTTCTAAAAAATCGGATTCGCTGATTCTGTTGAATGGCCTCAAGTTGATACTGCCAGGGAAATAAACCAACCCATCAATGGGTTCTTCTATCTCTGGCAAACTGGCCTTGCTATAATCGGCCACTTGATAGTGGACATCATACTGTGGTGATATAGCAGATTTTGTACTGAGTCCTATGATTTTGTCGCCTTGCAATTGGGTTAAAACTGCTTGGGCGATGGCACTGGATGCTCCCGCAAAAAGGAAGGTTTTGCTCATTAAATATTATCTTTTTGAAATTTTATTGTGTGTGATCGTGCGTTGGCGGTTGCACTTGAACCGTTTGATAGCCTCATTGTCTCTTAACCCTTGGTGCTTGGTGGCTCTACCTTTCATTCTTTTGCGCCACATTTCAAAACTACTGCGTTTCATTTGAGTACGCATCAGTTCGATGACTTCTTTTTCTTTCAGCCCAAATTGTAAATCAATGGCTTCAAAAGGAGTTCTATCCTCCCAAGCCATTTCTATAATACGGTCTATGTCGGTTGGTGTAAGCATGATTTGTTAAACATCAATAGGGCTTTAATGTTTTAATATTTAGGAACTAGCATCATCTGTGTTTCCTAATTTTTTGTGGTATTTGTTTTCATGTTTTGTAAAGAATCTAGATGTGGTATCAGACTGGTTTATGTCCCGCCGACTAAAGATCGGCGGTTACAAGACTTGTCCCGATTCATCGGGTGGAACCCGACTGATCGGTGGCACGAGGTTAGAACCGCGCGCCAGCACTAGTATGTGGGCTTTAGTAGGTGTTTTGGGTTCCTCGCGCGGTATCAAAGGCTTTGGCCTGTATTTGCGACGAAATAAATTTTTTCTTTTGACAATAGTCAATATTTTTGCCCGTACTGGCAATTCCGTTTTTTTTTTATTATAACTTGATCTATATGCCCTATTTTTGTTCAATAATAAATTAATACATTTAAATTATCACACCATGAAATTATCAAGAACACTTTTTATTGCTTTATTCCTAGTAACAGTAAAGGGTATTGCCCAAATCAACCCTTTTGGACTTCCTCCAATTGAAGCAGTTGAATTGTCTATGGTCAATCAGGTAGAAGATCGCGATGACTTTCCTAAACTACTGATTGATAGCATATATGACTATGAATGGGACGGAGGACATACATCAACTGTTTCTACCACCCGTAATATATATGATTCGTTGAACAGACTTATTGAAGAAAGAAAATCATTTAGAGAAAATTGGGGTTCTATTAAATTCGATACAACAAAATATACGTACAATGGCTTAGGCTTAATCGTAGTTGAAGAATTCACAAAAGATCCAGAGACTTTTAGTCGCCGAAAAATTGATCGTGAATTTGACTCCATGAAAAGGCCAATAAAAGAAACCTATTCCATTCGTAACACGCCATTAGAGAGTGATTGGATGTCAACTGCGGACCCTACAATATATGAATATCCTACAATGACGTCGAAGATTACCTACAAATTCGGAAACTCTAGTGCGTTAGGCAAATATGCCATGAATCGAATTACGGAAGACAGTACGCCTAGTGGGAAGCCATTACTCTTCCTTTTTGAATCATTAAACGATACTTTATCTACCTATGTTAGGGATTATGACATTATCCATACATATGATTCCAATGAAAATATCTTGTCAAAGGTCGAGGCACACAAATATTTTGGTTATCAAGATGAAAGAATATTTGGCGTGGATTATGCATATAACCCAGAGGGAAAAATAATATCTGTTGAAAAGTATGACAAATGGATGAATAATCCTAAAAGGTATGACAAACGGACGACCTATGCCTATAGCGATCAAGGAAAAATAGCATTAATCACAACCAATACGCTTGGCTTTGATGAAGACTTGAATACAGAAACGGTAACCACAAGCGTGACTTCCTTCTACGATTCCTTAGAAAGGCATATATATTCAAATTATTATTGGCGCCCCTTTAATTCAAATGCGGATACGTTAGAGTTTCGATCTAGAGTTACATATTCATACAACTTCGACAATGATTTAATGCAAGTGATCTATGAGAGTTATACCAATATTAGTGAGAGTTCAATAACAAATTGTACCTATGGAGACAAGATATATTCCAATCAAGCGGAGTATTGTTCCTCCAAAGATTTAATAAGCAACGCAATGATCTCTGAATGGTTTGATACCTATGAAGACCTTCCCAATGGGCATGTATATCAGAAACAGTATGGAATATTCTATATTGCTGAGGGAACACAAAGTATTGTAAGTAACAACACCGAGACGTTTTACCACATAGATATAACTTCGTCCACCAGCATCCCAGCATTGACATCTTTTTGTGCTCCTCCCAACCCCTATTTCATCGGTCAGCAGGTTAAATGTCCAAATCTTATACCTGATGCAGCCTATACGTTATGGGTTTACAACACACAAGGACAAGTATCCTATTCTAAACAATTTATGGGAATGGAAGGTTGGGCTATTACGAATGAAATTACCGATGGAATATACTTCGCTTCAATCACTCAAGATGGACGTCGCATCTCGACCCAACGCATCATTATTGTGAATTAAAGTTCATCTTTCCGCCCGACTTGGTGTTTTCACCAAGCGGGCGACTGCCTCGCCCATGATTAACTCAAAGCGTTGATTATGGGCATTTTTTTTAATGTCAAATTCCATTTATAAAATTTTAGATCCATGCAATTTAATTAACCTTCAAAACCTATTTTAATATGGCTACCATCGCAATAAGGTTTATTACTGGATTGCCCACAACGACAAAAAGCCGTTACCTTGCTTTTATGCGTTTCATTCCCTTCTTTATCTTTCACAATAAGATTGCCATACACCAAAAGAGGACCATTGGGTGAAACTTCTACAAGACTTTCCACAGTGATTTCAGCAATATCCTCATTGTCATTGTTCATATAAAAACTCAAAGCACCAGAAGGGCATTTTTTTACCTGCTCAATGATACGGTCAGTTGTTGCCGCTTGTGGATTTATCCACGGACGCTCACTTGGGTTAAATACTTCGGGCAAACCTGTTGCAGTATGCCAACAAAGGCGAGAATGAATGCAAACACTTGGTTTCCAAACAATTGTGACTTCTCCATTGGTGTATTTTTTTGTAATGTCTTTCATTTTGTTGTAAAATAAAATTGAAAAAATTTAATAATTAACACTATATTGCATTATAAAATAGTTGAAAAAACAACAAATCTAAAGCAATATTAACTCGACATTTTGAAAAAAGTTTAAAGGGATTACTTTGAATGAATTGTTTCAACGATTTTTTTTAGTTAAAAAATCGAAATCCTTTATTTTGACAACAACGCCCTCGTTTTTGCCATTTGTAAACAGAGAATGGTTGCGTAATTTTGCAGTATTATTTTACACATAAAAATCTCTACGTCATGGATAGAAAAAAATTCTCAAAATGGGCTTACTCGGTACGGGTATTTTGGCTTCTATAAAATCAATTGCAAATTTAGTCGAAAACGACATTGATGAATTGCAACCTTTGGATGTGATTGGCTTCAATCATATTCCTAATAAGGCATCAACTTTGGGTGAGAATATGGTTTTGCACAAAGCGGATACGCGCGGCATAGCCAATCATGGTTGGTTGCAAAGCCGTCATTCGTTCAGTTTTGCCAATTATTACAATCCCGAACGGATGCACTTTGGTGTATTGCGGGTCTTGAACGACGACATTGTGACGGGCGGCCACAGACGATACAGATTTTTTCAGGCAGGTTCTCTTTGGATATTAATCAATTTTTGTATCTTTGTCATAAATTAAAAAAATATATAAACTTTATATCATGCGCAATTTATTTATTATTGGTTTTTTAATGTCCATTTCGGCAAACATCGGCATCGCCCAAACAGTATTGGGGACTATACAAAGCGGTGGATTGACGCGAAATTACCGCTTGTACAAACACGCGGGTTATTCAGGCAATGTAGCAGTACCTTTGGTATTAAACTTGCACGGCTATACTTCCAATGCCCTTGAACAAGAGTTTTATGGCGATTTTAGAGCCATTGCAGATACTGCAAAATTTTTGATTGTTCATCCCAACGGTACTTTGGATGCCCAAGGCGAAGGATTTTGGAATTCTATTGGCGGCACTTCCACGGTGGATGACGTGGCTTTTTTGTCAAACTTGATTGATACGCTCAAGACCTTGTACAATATAGATCCGCAACGCATATACAGTACTGGTATGAGTAATGGCGGTTTTATGAGTTATTCACTGGCCTGCGAACTAAGTGATAAAATAGCGGCTATTGCCTCGGTCACGGGTAGTATGACCCAAGCCAATTTTAATGCTTGTAGCCCAACGCGACCAGTGCCTGTAATGGAAATACACGGAAATGCAGACGCGGTAGTGCCTTATGACGGCAATCCTTTATTGAGTTTTGTCAGTACGCCCAATGTTGTATCCAAATGGGTGGATCTTAATAACTGCGCTGCGACTCCCGTATTTACGGCAGTGCCTAATATCAATACTACCGATGGGTGTACCGCAGAACATTATTTTTATGGCGGCGGCGATCAGGGCAGCACCGTGGAACATTACAAAATCATAGGTGGTGGCCACACTTGGCCTGGGGCTTTCTTCAATACAGGAGTTACGAATAAAGACATCAATGCCAGTGTGTTGATTTGGCGGTTTTTTAGGCAATATACCTTGGATCAAATGTCAAATCTGACCCTTGCTCCAGATCTGAATACTGGTTGGAAGGCAAATCCTAACCCGAGTTCAGGTTTTTTCAGACTTACATCCAATCAAGATAAGTACCATAAGATATTTTCTATATTTGATATGTCGGGTCGGTTGGTGACTAGTGTGATGAATGATCAAAGTCACCTTGAGATAGACGCGAGTACTTGGCAAAAAGGTGTTTATGTGATTCGGATTGAGTCTCGGACGGGCGTGGAGAATTTGAGGGTGGTAGTGAATTAGATAGGGGAGGAGACGGTAAGGTCTTTAATCCAAGGTCAACCTCGCGTCAGCAGGGAACAAATCATTGCCAGATGCTGGCGCGAGCAAGGTTCTACCTTGTGTCTGTTATCTCTGCTGGCGCAAGGTTCTACCTTGTGTCTAGTATCATTCGTGTTTTACCCGCTTTTTAAGAGTCGGGTGGAACCCGACTGATCAGTGGCACGAGGTTAGAACCGCGCGCCGCCAATCGTGTTTTCTATTGTTCCTTAGTCTTTCAGACTGTACAGTATTTTCTGAAAATCCGCCTTGAATTTACTTTTGTTTTCTGCTAATGACCAAGATAAAACTTTGTAGTAAGAAGTTTTTGTTTCTACGATTCCAACTAAATAATAAATTTCAGATTTAGCATCTTTGTCATAGTAAGTTACATCACACTCAACAAAATTTATGTCTCCTTTTTTTTGAGACTGAGGTTTTGAAACTTTCCTTTTTTCTTCATCTACTAAAAATTCCTTCATGAATTCTTCATAAAATTCATTGATGGAAGCGTAGTTCATTTCAACCAAACCTAGGTCTTCCTTGGTATCGAAAATAATAAAGCCGTAAACGTCTTTTACTACGCTTTTGTACTGTATTGCCGAAGCACTATTAATACCGGCAGTTTTACTCATATAGTCCGGCAAACTAACATCAAAAGTATGTCCAGCCTTGTACGGTTTAAATTCAGTTTGAGCAAATGTTGTCATGGTTAGTAAAACCAAAATCGTTGTAAAAAATACAATCGTTTTTCTCATTTTTTCTATTTTAATTGTGTTTGTTTGTTTGACTCTCATTGTGTGGTAACGTTTTGTCGATCGCCGTGGCTGGCATTGTGTGCTTGCTGACTACTCATAAAATAGACGTACGAATCCTAACACCCACAAAGGTATATCAAATATCTAAATGGTGCAAAAAGCAGGCCAGAGTTAAAATGCGAATACCTATTCTGGCTTTGAAAATTTTGTCTTAATATCAAATACGCTTTCTGTTGCCCCGTTTTTTTCGAGGTAATCTAAATTGTCAATGGCTTCCTGCAATGTTGGAAATTGCCCTGCTGGTGTCCACCACATGGCAGTGTACACTTTTCCAAACCGCTGAAACTATTCTTTGCGGCGTTTTAAAAAGTCAGAATGAAAAGTTTTATACATAAAGTTTTCAAGGTCTTCGATGCTTTCCCAAACTGAAATATTTATGATGACTTGTTCATTTGTAATGACCAGTGTATCATTTCGTGCTCATGAATTGTAAATGGAATAAGAATTAATCTTTCAGTAATTAAACTATCAATTTGTAATGTTTGAATTTTCAATATATTGATAATAGTTTATTTTACGGTCACTTTTAATAACTTATTTCCTGCCAGTGCATAACCGTCAGTCGCTGAATAGAAACTTGTGTGGTATATTGGTACAATATCTGCTAATTCTGTTTCAGGCCAATCAATACCTCCATTAATAGTTTGGGTAACTTTACCATCCCAAGTCCCAAAGTCGCCACCAGAATAAACGCCTGCACCAAAAACCAAACAGCTATTTGCGGTCAACGGATTGAGAACAAAAGAACCGTACTGATGACTCAGTGTTTGAGCCCAGATGACCCCGTTGTTAGTAGTTTTATAAACGGTTTGATTGTCGACAATGCAGTAACCATTTTCTGTGTTAAACTTAATATCATATGCATAGTTAGAGGACAATGTTGCTGGCAATATCCATGTTGTTCCATTATCGCTGCTCCGAAATATGTTGCCATTACCACCTGTGCAAAACCCCAATTCACCATTAAAGATTATTTTATGCAACGCGCAAAATCTTCTCCATTTTTCGTCCTTTAGCCAATTCATCTACCAACTTGTCCAAATACCTTACCTGTTGCGTTGTCGGATTTTCGATATCTTCCACCCGATAGCCACAGATTACACCAGTGATTAGGTGAGCATTAGGGTTTAGGGTAGCATCTTGAAAGAATTTTTCAAAAGTTACTTTTTCCTCCATGCATTTTTGCAAATCTTTCACATCATAACCGGTTAGCCACTCAATTACTTGATGCAATTCTTCTTTTGTTCGGTCTTTCTTCTCGACTTTTGCGAGATAAAGTGGATATACCGAGGCGAATGTCATTTTTGCAAAACGCTCATCGTGATTATTTGAGTTGTTCATACCTTACTATTTTAAGATTAATCACTCCATTTATTTCAATCTTTCCAGTTGTCCTTTTCTTTTTACTATATTCTTGTAATCCCACTGAATATCTCTGGATTTTTGCAGCCAATGTTTTAGGTCTTTTGTATTGATTTGCTCCACTGTAGTGAAGAAAATAGAAGCATCTTTAAATTTAGCACCTCTTATCTTTAGATTGTCTTCTTCGAAGTCAGCACCACTCCAAAACATTAAACGCCAACCTGCTTTCTGCTTGCTGTAACCAACAATTGGGTTGCCGTCTAAGAACCAAACAGGGTGGGCGTGCCAAATTTTGCACGCTGCTTCGGTCAACTCATTGTCAATAGTCTGAGCAAGCAAGTTGCAAATTGCTTTGTCGTCCGAAGACTGTTTATTGTTGTATGTTTTAATCTCTTCGTTCATGTTGTCAATTTGTGCGGCTCTTTTTAGTCTTTAGCCATTATTTTTCTTGCCTTGTTGTCCCAAATAATTATGTTTTGTTCTATGCTTGACGTAACAATTTTGTCTCCTTTCTTATTCCAAGATACACCCCATAAATAGTCCTTAGAACTTCCTTCGCAAACAAGATTTCCTTCTTTGTCCCATATTCTCAACGCATCACTGGCAGATGCTAATCGAGTCCCTTTGGTATTCCAAGTTATATTTCTGTATTCGCCTTTGCCTATGCTAACTGATTTGAGTAGATCTCCATTCATGTTCCAAAATTGAAGTAATGGCTTGTAGTTATTCTGATTGTCACCATAATCACCTGTTACAAAAAAATCACCTGAATGGTGCCAAGCAACACATAATAAAAGAGTTTCTTCTTGCCTATGAATAATTGCCTTTAATAAAGTCCCATCAACATCAAATAATCTTATTTGATCACCCACTGTTGTAAAGATATTTTTTTTAGGATGCCAATCAATAGAAGTTATGCCCCTCGTATTTTCCTGTTTAATGACACGAATTAATTTACCGTCCATGTCAAATATTGAAATCTGTCCATCATTGTCTGCAACAGCCAAAAAATCACCGGAATAATTCCAATCTATTCCCCTTGCACCATCTGGTGAAATTCCTTCTAACTCTATTATTTTGTCTGTTTCAAAATTAAGAATACGAACCTTATCACTTGAAAATTGTGTCCCAATAGCAAGTATATTCTTATATGGATGCCATTTTACACAGGTGATCGTATTTTTTATTGGATAGGATTTATACAGTTGCAAATCTTTTGATGAATAAATTTTCAACGTATCAAGGTTTCCTCCCATTGCAATATATTTTCCATTTGGACTCCAATCGGTTGTCCAAAGGATTTTTTTATTCGCTGTATCTTGAGCAAAGGCTTGATTGTCAAGACAGGTTAGCAAAATAATTAGAACCGTGAATAATTTTTTTCCTTTTGTCATAATTTGTCACCTTTCAGTGCTCCTACTGAGGTTTAGGAATGGTACTGTTTCAAGTGCCTACAAAGGTAGGTGAAATATTTGAATCACGTCAAGTATGCGCTTACTGCTGCTTGGAGTGTTAGGATTAGTTCTTCATCCACATGTATTGATATTCGTCATGTGCTTACTTCATAAAAACTCCGATCGAAAATGAAGGTGCAGCCAATACACTCTGTCCTTTGAGCACCCCTGCTGAACGGAATGAAAGCCCTAATTTGGGTTTGAGAAAATACAGTAATTCTAAACTTGGAGAAAAATATTCTATGTTATTTGAAAAAAGCCCTGTTGAAGATGCCGCTGCTGTTCCATTATTCAAACTTTCTATTCCGGCAAGTTTGAAAATAGTAAACAGTTTTTCATGGAATAATTTATATCCAAACTCACCATCATATCGTACTTCATCTGAATAGTTTTTTGTCCGGTTGTTGAATCCTACGCCTCCTTGAGCCCACCATTTGGTTCTGGATATACCAGTACTGACCTTTACCATTTGATTGAACTCTCCATCACCAGTGAATAACCCCGAATTTTCTTTACTGTCACCGGTAGGCAAACCCAATAATAGTGATGCGCTTACAGGTATTCCTCCGGTTGGTAGGGCATATCGGAAGGCGATATCAATATCACCGATATTATTAGTGGCAATACCTTGTTCAAGAATCCTTCCAGTTTGATTTCCTTTGGTTTGATTGAGTACGTTTCTTACTAAAAAAGGTATATATGCTTGTACTGTAAACTTATTAGTTATCCCTCGTTCTCCATAAAAACCAAGGGTATGGTTGCCCAGTGTCCTGAAGGATACGATGGCTCCACTATGGTCGAAAACTTTATTCGTTTGAATAAGTGTGTAATCCAATTTGTAAAAACCCTCACCTTTGGGTTTTGTCCAAGCCTGTGAAGAGGCATTTGTTACAAAAAATATCGAAAATAGAATTATGCTTAAATACTTCATTTTTTTATATTTATTTTGAACTTATTGGTAATGTGTACTAATTTAACTCTGCAAATCCAAAGACTGGCCCTAATGTACAATACAATAGGGCGTATTTATAATTTCCAACATCAACGCCTTCGGGCACGTCCCAAGTCCGGGCACCTTGAAAAACGGTTAAGCGTGTTGGCGTAATTTGAGCACTGATTCCGTTAATAACAGGGTTACCATTTACCACAGAATAACTGCCATTCGTATGGTTGGTTAGTAATAAATACAAACTTGGCCCTGCACTTGATTTGAAGTTGTCTTTAACTGTAATTATACTTTTTCCATCAGAAGTAGATACGACAACATCCCCCGATACGGTATAAGAGCCTGCTCCAGCAGACTTGAAGATCCCAGATCTTGATATCACAGTAGTAACAATGGTGTCTTGTATGCTATCAGATGATATTTTTAGCATACGCGATGATACTATATCATCTACTGTTGCTGTTAGGGTTGCATCGCCTTGTTTTAGGGCTTTGACCAATCCCAAGGATGTTACACTGATATACTCGGGTGTTGTTGTGGCCCATACAATCGGCTTATCCTCCGCTATTCCATAATTATTGTTAAATACAGCACTAAATTGTAACTCATCCCCTAATTTAAGTGATGAAGTATTTGTTGAAATTAGTACTTGAGCAGGCACTTCTATTTCATCAATCAGATCAGTGCCGATACATGAACTAAAGAGTATAATACTCATGAAAATAAAAAAGATCTGTTTCATAATTTCATATTTTAATTTAAAAACCCCTAGATGGGTTCGTTTGTTAGATAAAAAAGTAATCAGAGCACGCTATGGATGTGTTTGTAGCATGATTTCTACCATTTATGATGCAAAGATGTCCATCAAATATCACGGAAGTATCACGATATATACATCTTTCTATTTCACCGTTATTAAACAGTAAATTAAGTGTGTAAAATTACCAAAATAAAACCCTGGGTTAATGTCTATTACGGACATAGTTAGCGATCAGATCAAGGGTGGGTTTTTACGAATCACGTCAAGTATGGGCTTACTGCTGCCTGAAGTGTTAGGATTAGTTCTTCATCCATGTATTGATACTCGTCATAGATATCAAGCACTATTATTTTGTCAGCGATCAGGTCTATTTGAAATTTTTGCTTTATAATTTGTCGGTGTTTGTTTTCCATAACAAAGATTATGTCGGCCCAGATTAAATGCTTTTCAGTCAATTTTATTCTGGCTCCATGGTCAGTTCCTGCCGATTTTACATCGTGTATTTCGCTATTTTTAAAAATTGTTTCAGCCGTTCGGCTTCTCCATTTATTCTTACTACAAACAAAAAGTATGTTCATAAAGGTTTGGGGCGTATTTTGTTATCTTCCAATTTTCACTATTTTCATTATTAATACTTTTCCAAAAGCATTGACCCGTGCAAAATAAACCCCATCTGAAAACCCTGTCAAATCTACTTTACCTGCATTGTTGGCTATCCAGACCATTTTCCCAAATGAATCAATCACAGAGATAGACTGCACTGGGCTATCCGATTGTATTTCAAAAATACCTGCGGTCGGGTTTGGAAAAATACTGAGCGAAGCCTCCGTTTGAACGGGATTGGAAGCGGAAACGACCGCACTTTCCTTTGCTCCAATATCTGGTGCAATACCGAGGAAGTCGTAAAAACCTGCTACGGCCTTCCCCGCATCTATCAGCAGACTGTTTACATCCAATGAAAAATTGCCGATAGAAGGGTCAATAAATTGCGGGTCGTGCTGAGAAGGCTGCTCGAAAATCGCCAAATCACCGCCTGTGATGTCTTGCAACAGTGTTTGCATTTCTGTTGCATTGTTGGTCGAATGGCAGTCGAATTGCCCATGCATCTCTTTGATTTCCAACAGTATCCCATTCGGACAATAGTAATTGTCCCGTTCCGAGTAAAATTGAAAATCGGCGTTGTCTTTGGCGTTTGTGATGAACAACAGGTGCTTGTTTTCAGAAGAAAAAATATTGTTCACCGAATGAAATTTGCGCCATTCGCTGTCCCAACTGTACATCGCAAAACCTATTGAGTCGGAAGTGTGAAAGGTATTGTTGATGAAATATAGGGCAGCATCGCCCGACGCACCAGAATTGGTTTTGATGCCCACTCCCCAACCAAAATATTGTGTAACAGGCTGACATCCAATATAATACGGATCGTCCTGCGTATTCCGCCGGCTGATGATATGATGAAAAACGTTTCGAAAGACGTAGGTAGGTCCCACTTGCGGCGGTGCCAGTGAAATACCTGCAAGCGTATTGCCAACCTCATTGTTCCAAACCCGCAGATTGCTCCATTTGCCATCGCATTCGATGCCATCATAACTGTTCAAAATAGTGTTATTGTAAAAATCGGCTTCGACATTGGGTTGCGCATTATCAAAATTCGCACTGGTTCCATTGCTAAAGCCGTCAATGAAATTATTGCGCACCACATAATTGGTGGTGGAAGTGCCAGCCATGCTGATTGCTGCATTTTCGACGAAACGCCCGAAAGTGGAGGGAATTACCAGCCCGAGTAGCGGCAGAAAATAAACATCGTTCGCCTTTTTCACTTGTGCATGGCTCCAAAACCCTGTTTGGTCTTTGAATCGGCAGTTTTGGACAGTCACATTACTTGTATTGCCTGTGATGTAGATGCCCAGCCCGTTCCACTCGAAATGACAACTGTCAATCGTTAGGTGGTTGATGTCGCGCAGGTCGAGGGTGCGGTCGGCGTAAATCGTTGCCCCAAAGTCCAGCACCTTCGCCTTCCCGAAATTTTTGAAGGTGATGCCCTTAAAGTTTAGGTGGTTCTGCTTTCCGTTTCCATAGACGACTAAGCCGTAATTGTATTTTGAAAGCGTGACCGTCTTGGTATTTGGGTCAATACCTGCTGCGGTTTTAATAAAAATAGTGTTGGCATCCCTTACAAAACCGTTGTCGCCGAGATTGAGCGCCCGCAAATAATATGGATGAGTAATGTTGTTCCAATTGATTTGCTCAACAGCCGGGTAAGGGTATAACCGTACGGTGTCCAGCACGCAAAGGGTGCTAAAAGCAGTTTCGGGTGGCAGAGCGGCGGAATACAGTTTCGGATCCGCAGCATCCTGTGTCCATACTAGCGGGTCAGTATATCCGCCGTCAATGATCGGGGTTTCCCCGGGCGCAGCCATCATGTTTACTGGCGTGTTTTCGGTACAGTCAGTGGTCAGGTTTAGTGTCATTTCGCCCATAAAATAAGTGCCACCTTTAAGGTAAATCGTGGTGCCACAGGTGACAGCACCGCTGCTGAGCAAGGCGGAAAGATTGCCTGGTGAGGTTACAGTGTACAAGGTGCTGCTGCCCGTTGGGCTGACCCATTTTACAATTGCCCCGGCAACGATGTTAGGCTCGGAGCGAGCGGTTAGGTTGTGCACGGGCAAGGTTTGGCTCGTGACCGTAGGAAAACTGTCCAACAGTGTGGCTTCCAATTGGTAATCAATGCCTGGTTGCAAGTAAAAAAGGCTGCCAATGAACGCATCTTCGCCTGCTTGCGTCACCCGTTCGGGCGGGAAGCCATCGAGCCAACCGTTCGCCGCAACTGCTTTGTAACGGATGTTGACGGAGGCAGTTTTGTCGAGGTCGTAGCCAACAGGTAGAGTGATTTTATAACCAGCAGTGTGGTAGTTACTACTGGTGGTGAGGGTTTGGGATTCGACAGATTGGAGATGCAGGCAAAAGAATAAGGAGAAAATATAAATCCATTGTTGTTTTTTCATATTTTTTATACTCGTTAATTTTATTACGCCCATCGTTCTGTGCGTTTTTAATTGTGTAAAGGTAATATAACGCTACTATGCGTTTTTTGGGGTAGGCTGATTCTTTACATTCAAATTTGGCAAACAACAACAACAGTCAAAATCAACTATTTCAAAATTATTTCGGGGCTGCTCCTAGTTTTTATGATGAATCGGTTACTCAATTCCAATTCTTCTGAAAACTGGCAATCGAATTTTATGACATGTTTTCCAGGTTTCAGACTTGGAAGGGTTTGTTTTACGGCAATTTCTTTGACAAATCCGCCTTTTTTGTTGTACATTTTAAAACTAGTTCCATCGCAAACAACTGAATTGCCAGCCTCATATTCACCGGGTAATTCCAGATTAAAATACCCGTCAATCTCCATCCTCGGATTATTGATACTGCCTTCCTTACCCATAATAGTCAACGTGAAATTCAACGGTTGTTCCAACTCATGATGCACAAATTCCCATTGAGAGAAAGTAGGTTCTCCGGGTTGAAGATTTTTTTGCTCATGCTCAAATTTGTATTTCTTAAACGGATACAGTTTCCATCCTTGATTGTTTTTTTCGAGGTGAAAATCGTTTTCCGGATTTTTCAATCGAGCAATTTGATCGGCAGAGAAAATTTTTGATCGGTAGGCTTCCTGCCAAAGTTTAACCAAGGCAAGCAATTGAGCCGTATTAGGATTTTTTTGAAGGCTTTTATACCGTGCTACCAAAGCAAAACCTGCATTGTAACCCGCCGCACGAGCCATCATCCATTCGATATCTTCGGCGGTAGTGGTGGCGGAAAGTAAAAACCACCCCAACATATTGGGCATGTAATTGCGTTCCAAAAAAGGCTGGTTTTCCAAACGATAATCGCCTTGAGATTCCCGAAATCCGCCATACCAAGGCTCTCCCCAGTTCCAATAATGACATAGATGCCAGTAGTAGTGATAGGAACGGCTGGTACCATTGACCAAAGTATGTTTGGTATCTTTAATCACCTTATCTGCAAAAATTTGCATACCATAATCACCTTCACCTGCCGACAAACAACCTTCATGCCCATCAAAATCTAGGTGTGAAACACCAGTTTCGTTAAAGAAACGCCCAAGATTTCCGGCTATTTCTTGTTGCAATTCAAAATTTGGAAACAAGGTATTATACGGATAATCAAACAACATTCCTGCCATGGCTCCCTTAGGGTGGTCTGAAGCCTTTGTACCATACACCCCACGTTGACAATCTAATAATTTATAAGGCACTTGTGCAGAAACTGCTCTAAAACGAATAATTTCGTCTCCAATTTTTACGGCGTGCAACGTACTCGATTCAATATTTTTAAAATACTGATCCGAAACAATGGGTATTGCTGTTGCTATTGCACTAACATCGTCTGTCAAAACCGATGAACCTGTCATCGAAAGGCGTTTATCAGGAATAGGCGTTACATAAGGATCATTTGTATTGATAAAGGTACTTAGGGTATGCACGCCGATCCGGATTCCTTTTTTATTCGCTTTATCCACACATGCTTTCATCCCGGCTATTCCATTCGGAAAAGCAACACTATCCAACATAAAATGCCCCCAAGATTGGAAAGGCCCTTCATGATACAGCGAAGCCAATCCGGCTTGCTGCGTATAATCCAACATGGTATCAAAGGTTTGCTCATCAAAATCAGCAATCAAATAGGCCCTTCCGGTTTCGGACGATTGTTTAAACCAAACACCATTGATAAGTGCATGTGGAAGATCTTCTGCCATTTCGATGACTCCAACACGCGATAAAACTTCGGCCTCCACACAACCAAACAGCGCAATTTTAGAACCCACCGTTGTTTCGTTTGGAATTGCTTTAACCGGCATTTCTGGACGCGCCCAAACCGTTAGTTTTCTTTCTTTGGAACGATCTAAACTAAAACATTGCAAACTACTGCCATAAGGTTGTGGAAGCGCTGTAGAACCGCGAGATTCATTAGATCCTTCCGAGTTACTCAAAACACCACCGACGGTTTTGGGATTTAATGATTGGATCCCGATAGCGTATGCGCCATCACGTACGATCCCCACCACTTCACCAATCGTTTGGTTGATAATGGTCGGGTAAGGCCCCCAAACCACTGCGTTTACCTTGTCTTTTGCATCTAATTTAATTAACTCGAACGTGATATGCGTTTTCTTTTGAATCACTTTTACTTGAGCCGTAATATTTACAGACTGATACACCAGTGAAACAATGCCCGACTTGAAAGTAGCCCCAGTCGGTTCATACCAATTGCTGTCAACCCTAATTTGCAGCAAAGGGGCTTTTTCGCTCATGGCCAGATAATTTTTTTCCGAACCAGGACTCGATAATGCAATTAACTGCCCTTTGGGAGAGAGATTAATGTTTAATCCTTCACTCTTCAGACTTATCTGTTGTGCCGAAACAGTCAAGGACTGAATGAAAATGGTAGAGATGATGGTGATTACTTTTATCATATAGGTGGGTATTTATTCAGTGATATAGAGGTATTCTGTGAAATGATGGATTACCTCGCAGCATCAGGGTTGATCGGCGGTACGAGGTTAGAACTTCGCGTCAGCCCCATTAGTGTTGTTTATTCATTAATTATTGTAGTAAGATAGACTTTATTAAAGTGTTCGGTATAAGGATCAACCATGTTTTTTTTGTCTTGATAAAGTCGTATTGCTTCATTCTTTTCACGTTGGAAAAGGAGAGTATCGCCGTTTAATTTGGCTATTTTGGCTTTGTAATATTTATTTTCTGCTAGTTCATATTTTGCACTCTGTTTGTCAAAGCATTTTTGGGCATTTTCATAATCCTTTATTTGGAAATAGGTCACCCCAAGTTGATAATAATCAAATAGCCCAGGATCATAGTTTTTGTTTGCCAGTAAATTTTCCAAAATTTCAATGGCTTTTTGCTTGTTATTCAACGCACTATAACAAATGGCTTTTGCTACAAGTAAGTGATATTCACCACCTGCTGAGTAACCCACGTCAATAGTCTTATATCGTTTCTCCACATATTCTATGTCTGAAATAGTACCTTTATAATCTCTGAAAAACTGATATTTACACCAACCTCTATATCCTATATTAGATAAAGTGTCGTATTCCACTGCTTTATCAATTAGATATTTCCAAGTCAAGAAATCACCACTCTTTAGATAAGCAGTAGATTTGGCTCTATAGGCGTATGAGAAATAAGGGCAAATTTCTAATGCTCTATCAAATTGTTCTTGATATTGCCTTGTGTATTGATAATAATAGACCTTTTCTACACTTTTACAGGCATTATACTGTGCTGTATCTTTGTCATACAAATACACATTACAGTTGGGTTGGCCAACTGCATAAAAAGGAATCATTAATAAAAATAGGTACTTCATCATGGCATTATTTCTATGATTTTACCGTTTTGGATTTTGAATATCAGGTATTGATAATAGTCCAATGCTTTATCTTCATATTGTTTGGGTATCCAATCGGTAAGTCCTTTACATATTAAAAGTAATTGTTGTGTTATTTTTGTATCAAATTCCTTTTCTTTGTAATTTTCATCCATCGCAGTAACCCTAAATCTGTCCGTTTCTCCTTTGCAATTGACAATAAAACGAATTCTTATTAACCCACTATCTTTACTGTTGGGCACTGGAACAAATTGCTTATCAAACAATTCAATAAGGGCTATTTTTTCTCCTTTGTATTCCAGTCCTTTATGATTGTTATGATACTGCTTTACATTCCTTTCATTGCACAAGTAAAAGTCTTTTTTATCTGAGGTGCTATCATAAGCAATATCTCCAACTGATCTGAGGTATTTTGATTTTTGAGCCTCGATTTGGCAACTACCCAAAAGAAGAACCCAAACAAGATAACATAAATATTTACCAATCTTCATTGTACGCTATTTTGTTTTTATAGCCAAGCAGAAACTGCTACGTCATTAACCGATTTTCAATCTCTAAAATAGCAGATTTGTTTAATTGTCCATAAATATGCGGAAATAAATCGCCGTTACGAGATGTCTCAGTGACCAGTTTTGCGGTCAACAAAGTAGGGTCAATTTTTAAAATCAAAACCCGTTCGCAGCCTTGAAAATAAAGCCGCACCGATGCATCAACTTGCTCGGCGTAACTACCGTGAATAAAGCCTTCAGTTGCCAAACTGTCGGCTTCCAAATAATCAACCTTGTCAAATTTTGCCCATTGTTCGGGCGTTGTTATGTGATAAAAAATCATGTTTTTTTCTTTTGCTTTGGAAGTGGTTGGTAGGGCAAGCGTGTTTTTGTGCGGCCTCGCGGCGGCAAATCCTGCAAATTCGTTGGCTGACCTAATGTCGTAAGTCAATATCATATTTGCGTTCAAAAAAAGTGTCAAGAACACTTCTGTCTTGTTCGTTAAGGACAAAATTTAATTCATCATTGTCTAACTGGCAGACACCGAAATTTTTAATATAATTACCATTAAGTGAGTAGTAGTTAGAATTGTATGGTTTGCTTGTTGTCTTAATGTAATACCAAAAAAGTCTGGATTCCATTATTTTTTTAATTACAAGCATTTCTTGATCACTATGTCCAATAATGGCTTGGCCATTATAAAATAGCAAGTTTTCATCAGAGTCAATGATGTAACTTGGCGTCCTATCTGACATTTTTGGAAAAAAAAGTTTGTTTTTAACTTTCTCTAAGGATTGGGTTCTGCCAAATGCAAACCAATTTTCATACTCCCCTTTCCCTTTGTCTCTATCAGCAAGAATTTTTCTTTTATTTTGAAGGTAACTATATGCCTTAGGAAATCTGTTTTTAATATATGCCTCATCCAGTAATTTGGGCTTAATTTCATTGCTGTATGGAAAAATAACCTTCTCTTTAAGGTTTTTGAGGCTAACATTGCGACTTAATTTATTTGTATTTACAATGTCTTTACAAATCCCTTTTTCAATTTGAAAAAGGCTTCCATTTTGTAAATAATAATAGTCTTTGTCTTCCTTGACTGGATTGAATATATAAATATCATTTTTAAGGGTTGCTATACCGTGTCTGGTTTTATAAAGATCACCAAAAGCAACACCAATGGATTCGATTTTTGAAATTATTTCATTGTCCTGTAAATTCCATCCTGTTTTTGAGTTTAGTCCAGCATAGGAAATCTCATCAAAAATCTTTTCTTGTTGTGGAAGTTCTTTGCTTTCACATCTGTAGTATTTTATAAAGTCTTGGTTCGTGTTCTCAATTAAACAAATACAAGTGTACGTGTTCTTAGATCTGAAAACTTGTTCAGTCCCAAAGTCAATGATCGTAAACTTTATACTTTTCTGTTGAAAATATTCCCTTAACGCTCTTCCGTTCAAACTCTTGAAAAAGCTATTCATTGTGATGAAACCAAGAATTCCATTTTCCGCTAAATTCTCTACGCCAATTTGAAAAAAGGGAATATAAAGGTCTGGATTCCCTGACTTGCAGACCGTCCAGTTTTGAAGGTTTAATTTTATTTCATCACTTAAATTTCTTGAACATACATATGGTGGATTTCCAAGAATGATGTCAAAACCCGAAAACTTATTTAGGTGGTCTTCCCATTTAAAATTAAGGGCATCATCCACAAACAAATTAAAATGAAATTCTTTTTCATCTTCGCCTTCGCTTAATGCTAAAAGAGAGAGTAAAAGTTTGGTTCGTGTGATAGAGTAGGATTGAATATCTAAACCAAAAATTTGCGTTCTAAATATTTCAGCATATGTCTTGCCAGTTTGCTTTTTTAATTGCTTAGAGGCATTAAAAAGAAAGCCGCCGCAACCACAAGCGATGTCTGCAATTTTTGAAGTTGCTAATGAATCCTTTTTTGAATGAAAAGATTGTTCAATAATATACTCCCGAATATTTAGTGGTGTATAAATTGCACCGTTAATAATTCTATCTGCGGGAGAAACCACAAATTCAAAAAGTTCTATTAATTCTTCAAAACCAAACTTTGGAATCTCTATATTTAAAACCGAGATAAAATTTGTAAGTTTGGCATATTCTTCAATGTCAGATTCAAGAATTACAAATGATTTTAGGAATTCATTTTTTTTAACGGCTGTCGTATTTATATTAAGAAATGCAGAAATAATAAGCCTATCAACTTCAATGGGTTGAGTTGAACATTGACTTAAATATTTGAATACTTGTTGTTTCATTACAAAATTGCCGTTTTCATTTTTTTGTAATCCATATATTGAAAAGTGATTGCAATGAAAAGATTTTTAGCTTCTTCATCTCCTGTTTGTTCAATTAATTCTCTTAGAATCGACATCCTTGTTTCTAATTGTTCAAGCATCCAAATTATACTGTAACGTTTAAGGTATAATTTCAATTTTTTATACATGTATTTAGCTGATTCAGAATTTTCGATTGGGTAAATATTTCCTAGATCATCTCTATAGAAATGCTCGTTGTAGTTCACATCACAAGGGTCAATATAATTTCCAATATCATTGCTTTTTGCTCTATTAACATAGGAACACGAATAGACTAAATTTGAATATTTTGTTTGGAGTTCAGGATGAATTGACTTTGGTTTGAAGTGGTCAATTTGAAAATTTCTTTTCCCTCCAAACCAATCTTGTTGACAAAATGTATAGCCACACCTTGAATAAAAATCTTTTTCCAAGACATTCTTATAACCTTTGTAATCCTTTAATTCTTTTCCCGAATATGTTCTTACAGGCTGAGTATCTCTAAAGTTTAATTGGCTCATTTTTTATCGTCAAGTTTTTTAGATAATTCATCAACCTTTTTTAAAAGTTCCGATAAGTCTGATGCTTCTTTGTCGTCTCTCAAAATGTTTGGGATTCTACTTTCCTTGTCCAATGCTTTCTCAATTTTTGAATCCAATTCTGATAACTCTTCTATTTCAGCGGCATTCAATTTTCTTTTCTTACTTTCAGCAATGAGATCCAGCAATCTATTTTCCTCTGTTTCCAATTTGTGTTTATACTTTTCGATTTGTGCTTTTACTCTTTCTAAAAAATTTTCTCTTGATTCTTTTTCCTTATTTTCTGATTCATCTGTTTTTTTTGTGTCTATCTTGGGCGCTCCTTGAGAGTTTGTCTTTTTTATCATTTCTTTCTTTTCGTAAATGATATTTACATCATCTCCTTTGGAAATAGCATCATCTTCGTAAGAGGTCAAAATAAATACAGGGAAGTTTTCTCTCTTTTTCAGAAAAAGGCTTATTAAATCAGTTCCATCATAGTGGACAGTTGAAAGCTGTTCAGAGAATTCAAAATCAGAAATTACAGCATCAACATGGCTTTCCAAAATATCATTACAAGTTTCCTCAATAGAATCCTTAGGAATAAAAGGAATCACATCGAAGTAATTAAATGAGAATCTCTGAAAACGTCTGATGTCTGCTTCAGATTCGTCAATATATGCTATTTTAAACTTTGTCATTTTCTATAAATTATGAGGTAATGTTATTTTTACTTTGAAATTTGGGCGGGCTTGAAGTATTTCAACATCTCCACTATACTCATCAATAGTTGATTTAACAATCCACATTCCTAAACCAGTTCCAATTTTTTCTCCCGTTTTTTCATCTCTCTTTGTAGTGAAAAACGGTTGAAATATTTTATTAGGGTCAGAAATTTCGGATAATAGTCCAGGTCCTGAATCTTGGTAAACAACACTTATTCCATTTGGCTCAATAGTATTGAAAGCAAAACTGAGTTTAATTTCTCTTAAATCTTCGGCATCTGGTCTTTTGTAAGCATCAACGGAGTTTGTAATGAGATTATTGAAAATTCCATCTAAGTCAATTTCGTGACCCCTGAATTTTACCTCAGTAAATTTCCATTTATCAATTGTGAGTTTTATGTTTCGTCTGGATAGCAAGGAACTCCAAATTTTTTCCAGACCTTCAATATAAGTAACCATGTTTATGATTCGCCTTGTTCGCTTGTCTTTCCTTACAGATGATATTGAAAAGTCAAGCCATGACTTTAACCGTTCATCTTGCTTTCTCATATCCGATAGCATTATGTATGGATCAAAAAAATCAGGTAACTGTTTCAATTTTTCTACATCAATAACCTGAAGTAGCACTTCCTTTAGTTCATCAGTTCTTGGTAGAATACTATCAGTGTGATTTCTAAATTCGTGGGCAAAGGATGTCACAATAAGCCCTGCACTAGCTAATACTCTTAGGATTTTTTGTTCATCTTGTAATTCCTCAATATCATCTTTATATGCTTGAATTGCAGTTATTAACGTTTCTTTTTCTGCACTGGCTTCCGTTGGAGTTGGTGGTATTGCATTAGAAGAAGAAGTTTTGTTTTTTATTATTTGCTCAGCCTCTTCCTGTGCTTTTCTCTTTCTATTTGAGTCATCATAAATCTTCTTGAGGGTCATCATTATTTGATTCCTGTCATTCTCAAAAATTTCAATAATTGATTTTAAGATTTCTTTGAAAAGGGAAAATGCATCATTTTCCTGTAAACCTTCTCGACCTGATTTATCATCAAAATTAATATTGTCAATTCTTGAAATATTTACAATGCCATAAACTTGCTGTGGACGAACTCTATAGCCGGGTCTTGTTACAGTTGGGTTACTCAAAGCTCGTTTGCCTAGGTCAAGCCAGTCGAAAGAACTGCTCTTGGTTTCACCGTACGGTCTTACTCTGAAATGATCTCTAAATATTTTTATTCCGCCAAATTTGTCAAGCCAACTTGTTCGATTGCTGTAATTGACAGATTTGTATGGGTATTTAGTAATGTCCTCGTCTTTTTCTTGCCCGCCTCCCCGTTTCATGAAATAAAATGAAAATGAGAATGCTCCAATTTTGCTTAGATTATTGTTTTTATCTACATCTTTAAAACCTGCGATCAGCGTTTCAAGTTTTGTTTTCATATCAAACATACCTTTTTCAAACACGGTTAATTGATATTGGGGTTCGTTAAGTTTTGATTTTTCAAAAAAACCCATTCGTTTTAAATCACCAAAATTTAACTCATTTCTAAAAACTTGAATACTCACGGATTGGTCTTCAGAAACCGTTGTTGTAATTTTATAATCATAATCATCACATAATGTTGGTAGAACTTCTCCAAATTTATCTGGCTGGGGAGTATAATAAAGATAAATTTTAAACTCACTTGTTTCTAATGGTGGAACTAATATTTCTAAGTTTGAGAATAATGATTCAACAGATTTTTCATCCCAAGTATCTCGAAGATTTAAAATATTTAGCAAAGTTGAATGTTTGTTTTCCCAATCGACACCTACTTTAGTATCCAAACCAAAAGATTTTAAAATTCGCAACACCTCATGTGGAAACCAAAATCCTTCTTGTTCCCAAATAGTAGCTTTAATATCTGAAATAACTGCACTCTGTTTTTCAAACTGACCCCAATCTACGTCCCAATAAATACATTCAGTATTTTCTGTTTTTGTTAACATCTGACATTTCTGACCTAATCTATCTAAAGCAAACCTACCAATACCTTTTGCACCAGTTTTTATTCTAAATTTGGATTTGAAGTTTATTTTCTTATCATCTGTGCCAATAGTCATCCAATTTTTGAGTATAGTCTCTTTTGTCATTCCATGACCGTTATCAAAAATGCATAAACTGTCAAGTATTGGGTCGATGATAATAACGCAAACCGATGCGTCAGCATCGTAACTGTTCTTCACTAATTCAATTATTGCCCCTTCAGCATTTGCAAAGTTTTCTTGTCCGATAAGTCGTGCAGTTCTTGCGGAAACAGTAAAGGGAATTTGGGTTATTTCAAGTTTCTCGATTTCTTCTGTTAGTGAGGCAATGACATTACTATCAGGCTGCCCTTTCAGGTTTTCTTCAGAGAGATTCTTTCTTAATTCTGATATTTGAGTAGTAATATTCATTCCTTTTATTTCTGTTTGTCGTTTAGTATGTCAGAAATTTTAACTTTTAATACTTCTGCAATTTTTAATAGAGGTCGCACATCGTTTGTGCACCATCTCTAAACAGACGTTTCTTTTTTGCCAAGTTTCTCAGCAAGCCACTTGCAAATGATGTTCTTCTCAACAAGCATTGCCTTTAATATATTTATTGCTTTTTTGCTCATTTTAATAACATCTCGTGCAAAGATATTGACTTTTTCTGGATAGAACTACCTTTTTTTGAACAAGTTACATGTCTGACACTAAGCAGGGTGTCTTTGGGTCCATTTAGGCAAAATAAAATGTGCTATAGTGTATTTTTGATTGGTTTCTTGGGTTATAAAACTTGATCCAATCCCCCAACCCTAAGGTATCGCCGCGATCAAACCCCGAACATATTCATTCTCCGAATGCCCATATATACTCTCAGGCAAGCCAAGGGCTTCTATTTGCCCTTTTTGCATGACCATGATTCGGTCACACATTTGTTTAATCACCGATAGGTCGTGCGATATAAACAGGTAAGTAAGGTTGAATTGTTCGCGGAGATCCATCAATAGGTTGAGCACCGTGGCTTGTACGGATACATCCAAGGCGGAAACCATTTCATCACAAATCAGGAAAGAGGGCTCTAAGGCCAAGGCCCTGGCGATACAAATACGTTGGCGTTGTCCGCCGGAGAACTCATGTGGATACCGCTGAAAATGCGCCGGCGTCAGGCCCACCGTTTCCAAGAGTTGGATGGCCTTGTCTTTTCGGGCGGCATCGTTGGCTTGTAGTTGGTGTACTTTCATGGGTTCTACGATGGCATTTCCAATGGTCATTCGTGGATTGAGGGAACTATAGGGATCCTGAAACACCACTTGGATCTCTCGGCGGAAAGGCTTGAAGTCTCGCTCATCTAAAGCACTGATTTTCGTGCCTTTATAATATATTTCACCGCTTTGGGCTTGGGTCAGTCGGGCTATGGTGCGGCCTAGGGTGGTTTTGCCGCACCCCGATTCGCCCGCCAAACCGAAGGTTTCACCGGGATAGACTTCAAAACTAACCGTTTTTACGGCGTGGGTCCAAGTCTTGGTTTGGCCGAGCCAATTTTTAGTGGCAGGAAACCGCACTTCCAAGTTTTTTACCTCCAGCAGCGGTGGCTGTGCGTACAGCGTAGTGTTGCGCTGGGCCGATTCGGCACTGGTCAGCACCCGTGGCTCAAAATTGGGATTGTCCATCAGATCCGCGATGGTAGGCATCCGGTGCAACTTACGCTCCAAAGATGGGCGGCAAGCCACCAAACCCTTGGTATAGGCGTGATCGGGATGGTGCAGTATTTTGTCCACCGTGCCCTCTTCTACGATCTTACCACCGTACATGACGACTACTCGATCACAGATTTTTGAAATCACCCCTAGGTCGTGGCTAATAAATATCATGGAAAGACCATAAGTGGTCTTTAGTTCCAGCAGGAGGTCCAGTATGGTCTTCTGGACGGTCACATCCAAGGCTGTGGTGGGTTCGTCGGCAATCAAAATTTTGGGATGGCACGACAAAGCCATTGCTATCATCACCCTTTGTTTTTGGCCGCCGCTGATCTGGTGTGGATAGGCTTCAAAAATACGCGCTGGATCGGGCAATTTTACTTGCTCAAACAGTGCTAAAGTCTGGGCTTTGGCGACTTCAAAACTAACCGATTGGTGCAATTGGATGGCCTCTGTGACTTGATGGCCACACTTGAATACCGGATTCAAGGAGGTCATCGGTTCTTGGAATATCATGGCAATTTCGGTACCCCTGATCTTTTGGAGTTGGGCATCACTGAAAGCCGTCAGGTCTTGGAATTCGGCATCTGTGTCGGGTCTATATCGGATGGTACCTGCCGTGATCTGGGCTGGTGGCATCGGCAATAAGCCCATGATAGAGAGTGAGGTAACGGATTTTCCGGAACCTGACTCTCCTACGATACCCAAGGTTTCCCCTTTTTTCAAGTACAAAGAAATATCATCCACTGCGCGAGTATGACCCCGATCAGAGGAAAAATCTATCTGTAAATGATTGATTTCTAGGATATTCATTGTTTAGTTTGCGAAGTCGCTCAAGAATTTTAAACGCATCAACTGAATTTCTTCCCAAGTGATTTCGTCATCTTTCAATTCTTTGAATGCTACTTCTATACTATCCGTTTCTGCTTCTTTGAAATACTCGATTACCGTTTCGCGCACATATTCGTCTATTACTTTATTCAAGTGGTAATCCAACTTGATTTTAGTGCCAGATTGTACGATTCCGTCCAACTCTTCCATGAATTCCTGCCAACTCATATCGCTCGATTTGGCAATGTCTTCCAGCGGAATCTTGCGATCAATGGACATGATGATGGTTACCTTGGTTTTTGATTTATTGGCCACCGTTTTGATGGTAATATCCATCGGTCGCTCAATCTCATTTTCCTCGCAGTATTTCCGAATAGCATCTATGAATAGTTGACCATATTTTTGTGCTTTGCCCAATGATACGCCTACTATTTTGGACATATCATCCATCGAAATAGGGTAGTTGGTTGCCATTTCTTCCAATGACGGATCTTGGAAAATAATGTAAGGCGGCAAATTGTGTTTCTTGGCCACTGCTTTGCGCACATCTTTCAGGATGTTCATCAACATTTCGTCTAAGACAGCAGTACCACCTTTTTCATCGTCTATGTCATATTCTCCGTCTTCATAGTCGTGGTTGATCGCCACAGGTATTTCGTATGGTTTTTTCAAATACTCCTTACCAGCATCCGATACTTTGATGATGCCAAATTGCTCTACTTCCTTAAAAATAAGGTTGTTGATCATGGCGTGGCGGAATATAGAACTCCAGAAATTTTCGTCGCGTTCTTCACCGACACCGAAGTTTTCCATTTCTGTGAAACGGAAATCTTTCATTTCTTTGGTTTCGCGACCCATGATGAAATCCATGAGGGTTTTCATCAGGTAGTTCTCATTCAAGTCAAGGATACACTGAACCAAATCAATGAATTCTTGCTTTAAGTGCATTTTTTCCTTAGGATTCTTGCAATTGTCGCACATTTTATGGCAATTCGACTCTTCGTATTGCTCTCCAAAATAATGCAGCAAGAAACGGCGACGGCAAGAAGCGGTTTCGGCGTAAGCCACGACTTCTTGCATCAATTGCGCGCCCATTTCGCGTTCTGCCACGGGCTTATCGCGAAGGAATTTCTCCAGTCGGAGTATATCTTGATAATTGTAAAATGCAATACATTTTCCCGCCAATCCATCACGACCAGCGCGGCCAGTCTCTTGATAGTAGTTTTCGATGGACTTAGGCATATCATAGTGGATCACAAAACGGACATCCGGTTTGTCAATACCCATACCAAATGCGATGGTGGCACAAATCACGTCAATATCTTCCATCAAAAACGCGTCTTGTGTATTGGCGCGGGTTTTTGGATCAAGTCCGGCGTGGTAGGGCCCTGCTTTGATGTCGTTGACCATTAGCATTTCTGCAAGGTCTTCGGCAGTTTTGCGGTTCTGTACGTATATAATGCCTGATTCGCCCCTAAATTCCTCTTTGATGACCTGTATGATCTGTTTGACGGTTTGCTCTTTCTTGACCTTAGGTTTGATCTCGTAAAACAGGTTGTCGCGATTGAACGAAGATATATAGGTGTTGTCTTCGGCCATATCCAGGTTCTTGAGTATGTCTTGCTGCACCTTTGGGGTAGCGGTAGCGGTCAATGCCATGATGGGCACATTTCTAGCCACTGCATCAAGCATGGTGCGGATACGGCGGTATTCGGGGCGGAAGTCGTGGCCCCATTCAGAAATACAGTGTGCTTCATCCACGGCTACAAATGAAATCTCAGAGTTTTGGAAAAACTCTAGGTTTTCTTCCTTGGTCAATGTTTCAGGAGCGACGTATAGCAATTTGGTTCTACCATCTACGATGTCTTGCTTCACCTTTTTCATCTGCGCTTTGGTCAGCGAAGAGTTGAGAAAGTGGGCTACCTCATCTTCTTCTGAGTACCCACGGATACTGTCCACCTGATTTTTCATCAAGGCAATCAGTGGGCTGATGATGATAGCAGTGCCGGGCATCATGAGCGCGGGCAATTGGTAACAAAGGCTTTTACCTCCGCCAGTAGGCATGATGACAAAGGTATCTTTGCCTTCAAACAGGCTTTTTATAATTGCGTATTGGTCTGATTTAAAAGCATCAAATCCGAAGTGTTTTTGTAACCCTTCAATCAATACATCATTTTCTGTTTCAGTGACTGTCATTTCCGATTAAATAAATAAAATTATAGTAGCCCGGCAGTACCGGGGTAAAAGCAAATTTTGAGTGAAATTAATACTTTTTTTTAATATACACCCTATGTTGATTGTTTTTTTGGACTAAAAATTTATTTCAACACAAGTCCTTTTTCAAAAAGCCGTCAAAGATAGAACTATATTCTTCAAAAAAAAGAAAAAAACGATAAAATAATTTTCCCAATAATATGCAAACGGGCAATTTATTATTTTGAAGTCGTGTTTTTAGCGCACTTAAAACAGAATTTTATTTTAAAATAGGCTTTTTAGAAACATAAAAATTTAATTTTCTGCTCAGAATAGGTCAGTTCTACTTTGACATTTTAGGATATTACTGATTTTCTAAAGTGCCAAAGTAGCACTAAATTAACGACATAGGCATAAAAAAACTGCCACGTGAGACACGTGGCAGTTTTTTTAGAAATATTGCGGCGATGGATCGCTTAGGAAATATGCCGAAACGGTATTATAACCTTAGACTAGGCTTGTTTTACAAACTGCACTTCTGCTGCAATGCGTACCTCTTCACTCACCAATACACCACCTGCTTCTAGGGCTGCATTCCAATTGAGGTCAAAATCGGTACGGTTGATTTTACCAGTCAAAGAAAATCCTGCTTTTTCATTACCCCAAGGGTCTTTATTCGTACCTGAAAACTCAGCCTCAAAACTTACAGGCTTGGTTACGTTGCGAATGGTTAAATTTCCAGTAACTTTGCCCTCCGAAGCGTTATAGTTCGTTGATTCAAAGGTGATATGCGGGTAGGTCTCAGCATCAAAAAAATCTGAACCACGTAAGTGACCATCTCTTTGCTCATTTCCGGTATTAACAGTACTGGCATCGGCACTGAAATGAATAGTAGCATCACTGAAATCACCAACTTCGGTTTCGATGCTGGCACTGATAACATTAAATTGTCCAGTGACATTGGTAATCATCAAATGCTTTACTTTAAATTGTACTTCGCTGTGTGTAGGGTCAAGGCCCCATTTAATTGCAGACATGTTATTTTTTTTAAATGTGAAACTAATTGTATAAACAACTATTTTTTAAAATGGTTTAATCCCTTTCAATATTCCGATAATAAGTACCAGAAAAGCCCCGTCCAAATCCATCATTCCTCAATTATTATGCAGTATTTCAAAATATTCGACCTCCCTGTTTCTTTTCAAGTAGATCAGGCCCAACTAAAAAAAGCGTTTTTGGCGAACACCCGAAAATACCATCCCGATTTCTATACTTTGTCGGACGAAATAGAGCAGGCCCAGATGTTGGATCAGTCTTCTACCAACAATATTGCCTATAAAATCCTCTCCGATTCAGACAAAAGGATCCATTATATACTGGATCAAAAAGGCTTTATTGCCCCAGAAGGCACTCCTGTGCCCTTGCCTCCAGACTTTTTAATGGAAATGATGGAAATAAATGAGCAGTTGATGGAATTAGAGTTTGACCCCAATGAAGCCGCCCTAAATGACTTAAAAAATACCGTTCAAAACATTGATACTGAATTACTTAATTCAGTAAAAACGGAACTGGAAACCTGGCACGAAGGCATCGAAAACGAGGCTGTAATGCTTGACAAAATAAAATATTTTTATTTTAAGCGAAAATATTTGTTGCGTATTCGAGAAAACCTTTCTACTTTTGCGTCCGCTTAACCAAAGAGCGTAATTGAATAGCGGGAATGGCGGAATGGTAGACGCGCTGGTCTCAAACACCTGTGAATGCAAGTTCGTGCGAGTTCGAGTCTCGCTTCCCGCACCAAGCGCACCGAAATTCGGTGCGCTTTTTTTATTTCAGGCATATGGATCCGGTTTATACCAACGATGGTTCGCTAACGCTGTACTCTCAAGAATATGGTGTCAACTTCCACTCCAAGTTTGGGGCGGTGACGGAGTCTATGCACGTGTATATCAATGCCGGCCTTCGTTACAAAGCGGCAGTATCGTCTGAAATTAGCATCCTTGAAACTGGATTTGGAACAGGGCTGGTTGCTTTGATGACCCTATTAGAAGCCGAAAAAAGAAACCTCACCGTTCACTACAAAGGCATTGAGTTGTATCCGTTGCCGCTTGATGTTATCCTTGGTTTGAACCTCATGGATAGTCTCCAAGCCTCCGAACGGCACGATGATTTGCTACACCTCCACCAGTGTGACTGGGATACCAGCCACAGTTTTTCTTCTAATTTTAATTTTTCAAAGGCACAGGTATCCATTTTGGATTTTGAGGAAAAAGATGCCTTTGACCTCATCTATTTTGATGCCTTTGCTCCCATTGCCCAGCCTGAACTCTGGACAGAATCCGTCATGAAGCGCATGTACGATTCGCTGCGCCCCGATGGGGTGTTTGTAACCTACTGCGCTCAAGGAAACTTCAAGCGAAACCTTAAAAAAGCAGGATTTTTAGTCGAAAAACTGGAAGGTCCGCCAGGGAAACGGGAAATGACTCGGGCTTTAAAATAGACTCAAAGCCCCAACAACCACTCCTTTTCCGCGACCGATTTAGTATCCATGATTTGTTTTTTCAGAGCGGCTTTGGCCAATTTGTCCATTGGATTGCATTCCAGCGTTTTTTGGGTAAAAATAACCGTATTCAAGTAGTTCTCACGGTGATAACCGATTATATTTTTGCGGTTCAGGAAGGCCCTGAAGGCTTGCAAGTGCGATTCCAATAAATCCATCTCATCCATTTCGTAGTATATTTTTATTTGCAGGGTTCTGACGGCCAGACTTAGCAAAATGTCTTTGTACTCGGCTTTTTGCAACAAAACCAAGGCTTTGCCTAGGTTTTTTCGCTTGTACTCAAGACGAGCGAGGTTGAAACTACACACCGATTCCTGAACATCGGGATCCAACAATGATTGATAACGGTGTATGACCGACTCTGCCCAATCTAGTTTGTCCAGCACCAAACCGACAGTGATAGCATTTTGAAAAGTGTAATGTGATAGTATCCCTTCACTGATAAAATAACCTTGGGTAAGGCCGCGGTGGTAGAAATCAAACTGCTCTTTTAGGTATTCATGGCTTCCAGAGTTGTACTGCCTGATGCAAAAATTGATGGCCAGTACGTATAAATCCCTCATTTCATTGGCTGGAAAAACCTCCAATTGTGAGAGCAACTGTTGTTTGAATGATTGAAAATGTAGGCTTTCGAGGGGCTGGGTCTGCATCAAATACCCATGATAATAAACCGCAATGGCTGGTACTTCCAGTAGGGTAGGGGTAATTGCGATATGATGCATGATGGAGTCTAAAAACGCATATTGGTACTGTTTTTTGCCAATATTTTGGTGCGAAATCATAAAACAGGCTTGCCAAAGTTTTCGAGTCATAAAGGCAATATCCAGTTGGTCTGACAGGGACTGCAAATCTATGTTTTGCTGGTTTCGGCTTTCCATATCTGTTTTGTATCGCAATAGCGAACTCTGGTAAGCGGCTCCATAAAATGTGGCATTTTTGATGGACTCAGCGCGTTCCAATTCCTGAACCACATCTAAGGCTTTGTAGGCTTCCGAAAACAAGCGTTTTTCCCTAAATTTTTCCGCTATCGCGTACTGAACCTCACTTTTATTGGTCAATACGCTTTGGATTGCCATGAATTGGCAAGAGGCTTGGTACAAAAAACTCATGGCCAATCGCACTCGATGGTCATCATACTCCCCTTTCCCAAATATTTTTTTGAATATTTGCTCTTTACTTGGCATAGGAAGGTTTTGTTTCAAGGGTTTTTCCAATACATCTAATAGCGCAATCACTTCTTTTCGGGTATTAAAGTAAGGGCTTTTGACGTATTTAGCCAAATTCGAGAGGTCTTCTACTTCTAATGTAGCCAACAATCGGTGCAATTTTGAATCTTTCATTAGTACATGCTGGATAGTTACCTTAATTTTATCCTTATTTTAAGCGAATAAACGTTTTTATCAATAGACAAATTAGTATTACAATAACTTGATTATCAATTATTTATTGTTTTTTAATCTAGTAAATTTTGAGACAAAATTATGAATTTGTATTTGAATACGCTGGCAGATCCCCTCACTTTTGTGGTGTTAATTGCTTTACTCAACTAAAAAATTAGTATCTTATGAACATTCGAACTAAACACCGTCCTTTTATCCATACTAAGTGGATACTCTTATTCGCCCTTTTTTGCACGACACTGGGGCTGCGTGCACAAGTCACTATTTCTGGCAATATTTCTAAAGAGGGAACCCCTGTACGAGAGGTTCCAGTTGGCCTTACTGGGAGCGACAATCAAGTAGTCCTTACAGATAATACTGGTAATTATACATTCACTGTGGATGAAGGTGGTACTTACCAGATAGTACCATTTGTAGAAGCCAATCCCCTGAATGGGGTCTCTACTTATGATCAGGTTTTAATACAAAAGCATTTGGAGAATATATTGCCTTTGGGGTCTCCCTATAAGATCATCGCTGGGGATACAGATGGAGACTTTGAATTGACAGCCTATGATGATAGTTTGCAACTAAGAAATATAATATTGGGTATCGATGTTAATTTTCCAGGCAATTTCTCTTGGCGATTTGTGCCAAAGAGCCACGTATTTGCTGATCCAACCAATCCATTTCCATATCCTCAAACCTTGACCTATACCAACCTCACTACCAATATTACGGGTGCTGACTTTGAAGGTATCAAGGTAGGTGATGTGAACAATACTGCTATTGCTGATGGCGGCGGAACCGACAATGTATTGTATCAAGGGCGGGTAGCAGGTATTGTCCAGTGGGATGAAAATGCCAATTGTAGCCCAGATGCCTCTGAGGTAACCTTGGGCGGCTGGATCGTAAAAGCGCAAAAAGGCACTCAAACGTTTTATGGTAATACTGATAAAGATGGTAAGTACTCGATTCAGGCACCTACTGGTATTTTCACTGTAGAGTTGATCGCTCCCAACGAGTTATGGTCTGTGTGTACACCCATCGTCACCGATGTATTCGTACCCATCGTTGGTACTACCGTTGTTGATTTCTCGGCGGAAAGCCAAGACGATTGCCCAAGGTTGACCGTTGATATATCTACCCCATTCTTGCGGAGGTGCTTCTCCAACTATTATGTTGTGGACTATTGCAACCTTGGTACTGCCAAGGCAGACGATGCTTATGTTAGGGTCGAGTTAGACAGTTATATGGACGTAACAAGTAGTACGATCCCATGGTCTAGTATTTCGGGCAATACTTATACTTTCCCCATTGGAGATGTGGCCGTAGGTGCTTGTGGTAGTTTCAAAATTCGGTTTACGCTGGATTGCGATGCCACTTTAGGCCAAACCCACTGTTCGGAAGCACATATTTTCCCTGATTCTCTGTGCGCACCTGCGCTCACTTGGGATGGGTCTAACCTAGTAGTGACTGCCGCTTGCGAAAGTGGAGATGTGGTCTTCACCATCACGAATACAGGAGCGGACATGCAAGAGGTGGTTAATTTTGTGGTGCAAGAAGATATTATGATACAAATGATGGCTGGCCCAATCCAGTTGGAAGGCGGCGCATCGGAGGTGATCACCATACCAGCCAATGGCTCCACTTGGCGATTGGAGATAGAGCAAAGTACCAGTCACCCTTGGAATCTGGCCTCCAGTGCCTCCATAGAAGGCTGTGGCACTTCTGGCACGGGCACAGTGAGTCTTGGTATTATCAATCAATATCCATTGAATGATGAAGCCCCATTTTCTGACCTAGACTGTATGGAAAATATAGGAGCCTTTGATCCCAATGACAAACAAGGTTTTCCTTTGGGCGTAGGCTCTGAAAAGGCTATACTAAGGTCGCAATCATTAGATTACCTGATTCGCTTCCAAAATACGGGCACCGACACAGCGTTTAATATTGTAGTATTGGATACCCTCCCCGCTACTTTGGATGTGTCGAGTATTCGCATGTTAAGTGCCAGCCATGATTATCAATTTTCTGTTTTAGGCAATGGGATTCTTAAATGGATATTCCCCAATATTATGCTTCCTGACAGCAATGTCAATGAGTTAGGGTCACACGGGTATTTGAAATTTAGGATAGCACCTGTGGCAAATTTACCAGAAAACACCCAGATACTCAACCGAGCAGGCATCTATTTTGACTATAACCTACCCGTACTGACGGATTACTCCCTTCATACCATTAAAACAGTCTTGACTTCTGTGTCATTGGAGATATTTAAACCAGAGGTGTCACTATCGGTATTTCCTAATCCGACAGCGACCAAAACCATATTTGAAATCAAAAGTGCAACACCCTTAACGGGCCGCCTTCGCATCTTCGATTTACGCGGTACGCTGGTATTGGAACAAGCCTTTGATCACAACTTATTTGAAGTACCAGTGTCGCAATTTGCTCCGGGTACTTATCTTTTCCAAGTAGAATCGCAAGGAAAGCCCCTTGCAAATGGAAAAATGATGGTGATAGCAGAAGATTAATATAAACTTCAGTCAATACAATTGCATTATCGTCCACTCCAAGTATCATTGGGGTGGACGTTTTTTATTTGCCCAAAACCAATAACCATCGTACTTTTAGGCCACAATTAATAATTTGAATAAAAACTAAACAAATGTACATGCAATTTTCCAAAATTCTTACCTTAACCCTATGCTTTCCCCTACTTCTAGCCAACTGCAAGCAGGACACTAAAGCCCCGGTCAGCACACCACCTTCACCCACTAGTTCAGCATCAGAAAAAACCGAAGTATTTTTATATGTCGTCGAAACCGACAACTTACTTTTGCGCGATCAACCCTCTCAAAAAGGCTCTAATGTCATCACAAAATTCAGTGCGGGAACCTTCGTAACTGGGACTGGAGAAACCTCTACCAATAAGGAAACCGCCACCATTCGGGGTATGGAAATGACAGAGCCCTACATTAAAGTATTCTCCACCACGCCTGAAAATCAGAAAGGATGGGCATTTGGCGGTGCTTTACAAGTCATTTATAAAGGTGCTAAGGCCAATAGCCCCGATTTAGGCAAATTGAATCAACTAACTACTTTTTTAAATACCTTGAATGTTAAAAAATTGGACAGCGGAAAGAAGGCTTGGGATTATGTAAAAACCAACTTTGGAGATGCCAATGGAAGTATTGCCGATGCGGCGCTGGTATTGCTCGAAAAATTCATGCGTCGCATGGAATTTGAAGGTGATTACTACAAAACCGTAGAACAAATAAAATGGGAAGATGCCGATTATGATGCCGTTCATGGGGAAAAATTTGACATGAATAAATACCCCCAAACCAAAGCCTTGGCCGACAATGGGTTTCGATTAGAAACAATGGAAGGGTCGTTCTTCCCGATTTACGACCTCCAAGACTTTAGTCAATTTTTTGGAACGAAAGTAACCCCTTCCATGAACGCATGGTTGAATCAATCACTCATAGAGCAACGAACCAACATGTCAAGCGATGGAGGGATCGTCATTCCATTGGATCAAGTGGCCGATCGGGCCGTATTTTGGGAAAAATTCAATGCCGAAAACCCTAATTTTGTATATTCAGATGAGGCCAAAGAATCTGAAAAATGGACTCAATTCTGCGTGACCAACGGGGAAAACAATACACCTGTGTTCCAAAATGAAGAGGAGACCGTAAGTCCTGATTTTGTAGCACTCTGGAAATATATTCTGAGCAAATATCCCGGTACCAAAGTTGCAAAGTTAGCGAAAGATATGACAGATATGACGACGGCATCGAAAGGAAAAAAGAATGATGCCATTCGTGCCTATCAAGAGAAAGCGGCTGATGATTATATGAAATAAGAGGATTGTTTGTTGCGATGGGAGCGTTTAGATTGATTTTGAATGCCCGCATCGCAATAAGTATGGAATATTACTTCTTACCCACAATCTCAAACACCGATTCCAGCCGATACCCTTGCTGATCTACCAAGGTAAGTTTATGCTTACCCACAGGAGGCTGCAATGCTTTTTGATGGAAGGTCTTAGTCGTTCCAAGGAACGTTTCATCCAAGTGCCAGTATATTTCAGTATCGGGATTGCGATGGGCCACCTGAAATATAGTGCTGCTCAATTGGCCACTTAAGTCTATGGGGACATAAATACGAGCAATATCTTTGGGATAAATCCACTGCATGGGCGAGCCTTGCGCCACTGTCTGTTGGGCCAAACAGTCGGGTCTATAAGGCGGCGGCGGCAAATAGGAGGGATTTTTACTTTTATAATAATACTCCTCTATGGGCGGTAAAATAAACCAAGGCTGGTGAATCATTTCAGCAGGTGAAGCACAATCGCTGTTGACCTGCCATTGGCTGGTCGGATCCAAATGGATCAGTTGATGATTGGGACAAACAGCTGCTTTAAGCCCTGTTTTGGGAATCCATACTGTATCAGCCTGACAATGCTCTCCAGCGCGCCACCCACTTTGGCGACACACAGGGATTTGAGCCATATCGTCGTAAGGCGGATCAAACCAACGATCGGCAGAAGGCAATTGCTCCATGATTTCAAACAAGACGGGAGCAGCAGCCGTTACGCCCATCAATCCCGGGCGACCTTCTCCGTCGGCATTGCCGACCCAAACACCCACCGCATAGCGCGGCGTAACCCCAGCAGCCCAAGCGTCACGGAATCCATAACTAGTGCCCGTTTTCCAAGCAATGGGGCGGCTTGTGCGAAACAGTTCCCAGTCGCCCGAGTTGGAGGGTCTTTCCACTTCTTGCATGGCTTCAAAGGTGTGCCAAATAGCACCTGCGCTCAATTTTTCAGCCGATTTGCTCCAGTTTTGCTTGGATTTATTGGATTTTGTGCCTTGGTAGATGAATTGGGGTGGCCCAAAATCATCAGTACTGTATTGGCCATTGCGGTCGTAATATTGACCAAGCCTCCGAGCCATGCAGGCATATATATTAGTGATATCAAGCAGTTTGGCTTCAGCACCGCCCAAGATCAGCGAAAGGCCGTAATGATCGGGCGATTTATGAAGCGTGGTCAAGCCGAGGCGTTGAAGATTGAAATGGAATTTTTCTAGCCCATACTGCTGCAACAGCAACACAAAAGGAATATTGAGCGAACGAATCAAGGCGCGTTTGGCTGGTACAGCACCGTCATAATTTTCGTAATAGTTCTCTGGTTTGTAATCGCCCAACTGGGTCGGCACATCGCGGAGGAGGCTATTGGGCAATATATCGCCACTTTCTAAGGCGAGGGCATACAAATACGGTTTCAATATGCTGCCCGTACTGCGGGGAGCGGCCAGTATATCCACCGATGCTCCATGTTCTTTGCCTGCACCAACCACATTGCCCACATAGGCCAATACTTCGCCACTAACCACATCCATCACCACAGCCGCTAGGTTGTGTACTTCATTGCCGCTGTTGAGTTTTTGCCGCCTTGCGGCCAATTCGCTGATATTGATTTGTAGTGCCTTCTCAAGAGTGCTTTTAAAACGTAGGTTATTCCCGCTCCCTTCGGCCTTCATGAGCCGATCTAATAGATGGGGCGCGTATTGGGGCAATGGCAACGGGGCTTCTGGGAGGGGCTCTTCTTTTGATAATTCGCACATATTGGCATTGATGGTACCATTGGCAAGCAATTTATCCAACAATCGGTTGCGTTTTTGGAGCAAGGCCGTCCGATTTCTGCCCGGATGGATCAAGGCGGGGCTATTGGGCAATACCGCCAAGGTAGCAGCCTCCGACCAACTCAATTGATGCGGGCTTTTGCCATAATACCGCCAAGAGGCGGCTTCGATACCGACGACATTGCCACCGTAAGGCGCATTGGCAGCGTAAAGTTTTAAGATGCTTTTTTTGGAGTACGTTAGTTCTAAGCGTGTGGCCATACATACTTCGATCAGTTTTTGCCAAACCGTGCGGGGCGGATTGTCGCGCATCAGCCTGATGACCTGCATCGTAATGGTACTGCCCCCGCTTACGATGCCGCCGCCTTGTATGTTTTGAATCATGGAACGGCCAATGCCAATGGGATCTACGCCGGGGTGCCACTTGAAACGTTTGTCTTCAAACGCAATCACACAGGTTTGGTACTTGATGGGTAAGGAGTCGGGGGGCGGAAAACGCCATTGACCATCTGCTGCAATATGGGCACAGAGTAGATCTCCATTTCGATCTTCTAAAACGGCACTTAGGGGCTTGTTGAATAGGTTGGTTGGTAGGCAAAATAGCCATAAGATTAGCAGTAATGCTAGGGTTAGGGTCTTTTTGGGGTGGCGATTGATGAGGGAGGCGAAGCGTTTCACCACGGAGAGGAGTTTCACCACGGAGGAGCGGAGGAACGGAGATGACACGGAGGTTTTTGTTTTTTTTGTCAAGAGTACTCAGAGTGAAGATTATATGTAACTATTCAGCCGCAGCCCACAAAAAATGGAAAACCCTGCCTACTAGGGGTTGAACGTGTTAATCCTCCAAATTTACCCACGCTGTTGACGTGGTTGGGTGTTCAAAAACGAAGAAAAAAGT
>JANMMZ010000004.1:0-16701 GCA_031373665.1 Saprospiraceae bacterium
ATAGCCCCTCATGCTTCGCATGTTCCCGTCATTCAAAGCAAGATTTACTTGCTTTATCATTGGGTCATGCCCAAAAAGATAGTTATTTGGTCAAAAATCAATCTACCTAAAAAGAACAGTTATTCTTTTACCGTTACTTAGAGAAACAATAACTGATCGCTCTACAGTATCCGTTTCAAAGAAACATCCTTGATCCTATTCAATATCAAGGGGACTTTCTCTACGGCTACAGAATCGGTATCCAATCCAAACCAATTTTGGGGTGAAGCCGTAACGCTTTTAATAGCCAAATATACCTTCATCACCACCTGCTCCAATACAGGCAGGTCATTCTCGTGGGATAAAAACTCTTGAACAATCACAAATTTGAAGTCTCCTGTTGGCATTCCATCCCTTGTGAGGTGATACCTTGATTGAATGTTTACTTCACCCGATTCGATCAATTCCTCCACTACTTGGCGTAAGAAAAGGTTCATTCGTTGCTCCACCCTGAACCCTAAGCGAAAAGATACCTTGTAAACATCATCAGGAGAGACGACATTGACCTTGTATTCCATAGTATAGGGTTCATCCGTCACATCTATATAAACAAACCAGTATATATCAGCCCGCTTGGGCTGTGTATGCAATATAGAATACAAGATTCGCTCTTCTACTTTTTTGGGAGATTTGGCAGCACTTAAAAATACTAGGTTGGTGGCATATTTTGGAATACTAGAATCATTGCTCAATTGTATCAATTGATCCAAATAATCATTGACTTTGACGGTTTCTTGAAAGCGGCTTTTGATCTTCTTGGCTTCTACCCATATCAGCATTAGAAGGAATAATACCGAGGCCATAATCACAGTGATAAAACCACCTTCTTTGAATTTAAGCAAGTTTGCAGACAAAAAAGCACCTTCAAAACTGATATAGCAAATGATAAACAAACGAATGATCCAAGGATTTACCCGGTGTGTCACAAAATAATTAGATAAAAGAATAGTGGTCATCAACATGGTAATCGTGACAGACAACCCATAGGCGGCTTCCATGTGTTTGCTTTCCTTGAAATAGAGTGTAACCACAATACAGCCCACCAATAAAAACCAATTGACGGCTGGTACATACAATTGGCCTTTGGTTTGAGTAGGGAAAATTACGGTCAACTTGGGCAATAAATTAAGGCGAATAGCCTCACTCACTAAGGTGAAAGATCCAGAAATCATGGCCTGACTGGCTATAATGGCAGCCAGCGCTGCAATCACAATGCCAAAGGGCAAAAACCAAGTAGGCATAATACCATAAAATGGATTATCCATACCTGTGGGCAAGGTAGTACCCTCAAACTGTAAAGCCCAAGCCGCTTGCCCCAAATAATTGAGGACTAAGCATATTTTCACAAAAATCCAACTAAACTGTATGTTTTTGATACCACAATGCCCCAAATCGGCATATAAAGCCTCTGCCCCAGTAGTACATAAGAACACCGCACCCATGAGTAACAACGCCGAAGGATGATGTATCACTAGATTGACTGCATGATAGGGATTCAAGGCCAAGATAATAGAAGGATAATCGTCTATTTGCATCAAACCGAGGATTCCTAGCATGGAAAACCATACAAACATAATGGGACCAAAAAATTTACCAACCACAGAGGTGCCGAATTGTTGAATCCCAAAAAGTGCGGTAATGATACCAATTGTTATTTGCACTGTAGGAATATGAGTTCCTTTTAGACTCTCGATAGATTGAAGCCCTTCGATGGCAGAACAAACAGAGATAGGAGGCGTTATCATACCATCTGAAAGCATGGCCGCCCCACCAAGCATGGCGGGATAAAGTAGCCATTTTTTACGCCTTCTAACCAGCGTATAAAGTGAAAAAATGCCACCTTCTCCTTTATTATCTGCTTTCAGCGTAAGTATTATATATTTTAGCGTGGTCTGTATCGTCAAAGTCCAAAAAACCAAAGAGACTGCTCCAAAGATCATCTCTTGATTAATCTCACCAGCACCCAACAATATGGCACGCATGACATACAGAGGTGAGGTTCCTATGTCACCATAAATAATTCCTAACGTAATTAATAGTCCTGCAAATGATAATTTGGTGTGGCTCTCATGGCCATTACTTGATGACATCATCTGTGTTATTTGTTACTGCTCAGTAGTTTACTAGTCAGTTTCCGCGCTTCCTGCTTAGGGCTTTTCCACCAATGCACAGAGTAAGCCGGTATGTATGAAATACCTTGTTGTCTAAAATAATTGCCTAATTTTTCTTCCCATTCATAACTAGGCAATGCTGCATCAGATAGTACACCATCAAAGGCTAATACGCTGCTCACATCGCCCGGTTCATTGCCTTGTATAAACAGCGGCACCCTCACTCCAGCAGCCAAGGCAGATCGCCGCATTTGACTTTGCTCAAAGTATGGCCTCAGTGAAATTTCTATTTCCTCTGATAACAGTGTAGGCTCAAAATATGAGTCTTCATAATGAAGCAACTCTTTCATTTTGTTTAGTTGCTCTTCCGCAATATCTTTTTCGCCCCGCTGTATATAGTCCGCAAAAGTGACCAAATGCGACAAAATACAAGTACCCAAGAAGTTTTTATCCGAAGCCAGCACGGAGTGCAGCCCTTCAGGGATAGAGTGCGCAATGAATATTTTTTGAGTGGCGCGGGTCAGTACCACATGCAATTGATTGAAACCCAATTGCCCATTCCAAAAATGCAAATGCCGGGTCAATGTCCCATGCGCATCTATAACGCCGTGGGTCAAAGAAAGTAACATGATATCAACATGTTGCCCTTGCATTTCAGCAAATTGATACACGCCCAAACCATTTAGGTAGAGTTGCTGTATTTTTTCCCACCCAGCCATTTTGCGCTGTCGAATCCGCAATAGTTGCGAGGCGATCAAATCGCGCTGTTGAACGGTGGCGCAAGCAATACCCACAATCGGATACGTATGGGCAGGGGTCGGCTCTATTAAGTTAAGCCAGTCAATAATTTGTCTTGCTTCTGCCTCATTTGTACCCTGATCTTCTTGATACCGGCCTTCTATGTTTATGACCACTGTAGAATCTATGGCACTCCTACCAGAAGGAATTCGCTTGAACGGTGTCCCGAATGCAATTTTGTTGAATCGAACCCAGCCTTCGGCACTATCTTGATGATTATAATCCAAGTGATGGGTTTTAGCACCAATACCCTTGCAGAACTCCAAGAAGTCGTCTTCTGCAAATGGAGTCATATCCTGCATTGAGTCGCCAAAAACGAGGAGATTATTGGCCATATTGAACAAATGGTAACATTCTTGCTTGGGGATATTATGGGCTTCATCCACCAGTACTATGTCAAATACCACACCCGATAGTTGGACTACATCCAAGGCAACTTCTGGAGTAACCAAGAGTACAGGAAGGGTTTCAGTAAGGGTTTGAATGTGTTTTTTAAACAGATCTTCGGCCTTAGCATTGGCGGAAAGGGTCCGGTTATCTTTCCCAAACCAAGTTTTGTAATCTTTAGATTCGGCAGATTTCAACTGCCGGAGGGACTTGTTTTTCCGATCCTGCCAATGCATCCTGATCTGATCAGGTAGCAAACGCTTCAACTCACGGTTGCACTGGCTATAACTTTCAAGGGTATCGGCATCCCACTGAATAGAGGGGCTGAATTCTTTTTGCAATAAATGGTGCAAATACCAACTTTCAAAGGCGGCTTGCCAATTATTAGGTTTGATTTTGCACAAAGCCCGCACCACTTTTTGCGAAGTGGGATCTAGTCCTAACCAATGCTTTTGCCAGATATAAAAATCGTCGAAATCGCGGAGGTAAAACCTCGTATCTTCGAGGGTAGCAATCATATCGTCCAAGTACTCTTGACGCTTGGGTATGGTGAGCATCTCATGTTTGGCAGGATCTTGATACAAGCCTGCGGCATTGAATTCTTCCAAAAAACCATCCAAAGATTGCTCCAAATCCCTGATTTGATCTTTATAATCCAAATCTGGGTGGATACTTTTAGCGTTTAATCGGCGTACATCTTCTCTGACTACTGCCGGTATTTTTTTGCGCCACATTTTCAGGGCAGCATCAAAATCTTTGGTTAAGTCATTAATTTTCTTAATGTTACGATTGTCCAAGTGTGGCGGAAAATCAAAATCAAAATACTTCCTAAAAGCATAATGTCGGCGCATTTCTTCAAAAATAACGCCTAGTTTTTCCTTAGAGGCCACTATTTCTTTGTAGCGATCGCTGAATACACCGTATATTTTTTCGGCATTGGAGATAGATTTATCAAAATCGGCACCAAACTGGTTTACTCCATCTTCTAGGCTGTCTTTGATCCGCTTGATAAACTGCGAAAGTTCCGTATAAAACTGTTCGTAGTGATCAGTCAGGCTTTCGGTATAGTCGTTTGTTTTAGATATATGCTTATGGTGCAAAGCCGTGGCTTTGGACAACAATACTTTTACCTGACCTTCTGTCCAAGCAATCCCAGATTCTTGGGTGTTTTCTGAAAAAATATTAAAATTTAACCGATTCAGTGGGTGATTAAGCGTAGGAAAACGCCTAAACAATGGTTCACTCGCATATATATCTTCCACTATTCGATCATATTCGTCTATATCAAACGTGAACCCTTGGGGATTCAATTGATTGAGCAAAAGTTCCTTACCTTCCATCCGGTTGGCACGCAAGTACCTACCCACGGTCTCCGTAAAACTCTGGTCTCCAAACATGGGCGCATGTATATCATTCCATGCTTTATCCAGTTTATTGAGTTCTCTTTGAGCCTTATTCAAGGACGTCTTGAATATTTCAGGGTCAGAATCGGCTTTTTTCTTGCTATCGGCGGTCATGCGCAGCATATCTGCCAACATCAATTTATCTCCTTCCAAATCACGCACCACAAATGACAACTCCCCTACTCCTTTGTCGAGCATAAATTTTTGAGCCCGACGCAGCGCATTGACGCTTTTAGACACCACCAAACATTTTTTCCCGTTGGAAAGCGCGTTCATCACAATAGCCGATATCAAGTAAGTCTTACCAGATCCGGAAGCACCTTCTATGACCGTAAGGGCATTTTTTTGAGCAGCATGTAGCACCGACCGTTGAGATGGGTCAAGCGGCAACAGCGTAAAAGAGTGTTTCCACTGTTCGGCATCCGTTTCTTTTTCAGGCGCCACGGTGGGCGGTTCAGTGACAGTAGTACGTGGCAATGTAGGGAAAATACCGGCCATGGCCGACCAAGCAAAACGACCATCATTCATGTATCGTGAAATGTCTTGGTCTTCAGGTAGCGGTTGTACACTCAATGGCAATCCATCTTCTGTCAGCCCCAGTACCAACCTGATTCCTTCGCAGAGATCGGTGAAAGCGCGGGTGTTTAATTTTTTTCCTTGAATGATATAATCCACTTTAGCGGAAAAATCAGTGCCATACAAGGCATCTAATAGGTGAAATAGTGGATAATTGGGTAAAATAGTATGATTTTCAAGTCGGTGAGCCGACCACTGGTCGGTATGCTGCTGGTGCGGCTCTAAGGCTATCTGCCACACAAAAAGCGGAGCGCATATATCTTGGCCTTGAAGCCTTGATAGGATGAAAGGATAACCGATACCTAGGTTTTTAGTACCGAATACCTTTTCGCGGTTTCGGGCTTCAAAATAAAAGTGATTGAGCCATATATGTACCGGATGGTTGGCATGGATTGGAAGGTCGAACAACCGATTTTCCATTAATTCATGGATACAACGCACGGCGAAGTCATCGCCCAAAGCACTCAAATCGGCTTTGACAGGGGGCGACGGAAAAGCATGCAACCACTCTAAGGCGGCACCGCTATAAGTTGAAGATAAGTTTGTCGAACCAGGGATATTTGTTTCCGGCATAGGAGAACGATTAAAGTTTATCCGCAAAAGAACGTATTTTAATGGAATTCAACCGAGAAAAATTTTTATTCTTTATTTTATACTTGAAAATTGAATGAATCAATATACCTTTGCGGCGTGCCGGGCGACCAGCTCCTGCAAAACCTCCTCAGGGCAGAAATGCAGCAAGGATATGTGGTCGTAGCGGTGTGTTCGGCACGCTTTTAGAAAAACTTTCAAGGGCGGACGTGAATTTCAAATGAAAATCACGTCCGCCCTTTGTTTTTGTTTGTCTTTTGCTTTTGTTGATGTCCTCGCCATAGCCGTCAGGCTAAGGTAAAGAAATAGATTATTGTTCTTCCATCGTTTTTGTCGAAAAGGCTGTTGCTATTTACCCTACTTCAATGGCCTTATATAAATTCCGACGGAGCAATCAAAAAAATGCGTGCTGCAGGCAAAACTTGGCTTTTTAAAAACTGTTTGAGCCATGACCAAGTATCGAGGCGCAGCCTCCGAACGCTCATAAGGCGAGTTTTTTTAAAAAGATAAGTTTTAGCATTTTTTTGAGTAGCGCAGTCGTGGAATTTATATAAAGCCAAGTCTTTTTGGTTACTTTTTTGACGGAAAAAGTGACAAAAGCAAGGAGAAATGTAGTATTTTTTCTAAACTGAAAATCAAATGCAAATGTCAGTTTTAGTCTTAGCCTGACGGCTATGGTGCTTGCTAACAATCATTGCAGTCAGTAAACCAATCAAGATTCGATATTACTCAACAACAAAATTTTAAAATAGATTCATATATGCAATTTTTCATAGACACCGCAAACCTCAACGACATCCGCGAAGCCGCAGCATTCGGTATCTTGGATGGGGTAACTACCAATCCTTCCTTGATGGCTAAAGAAGGCATTTCAGGACAAGCCAATATTTTAAAACATTATAGAGATATTTGTGAAATAGTAGGCCAAGGTAAAGACGTAAGTGCGGAGGTGATTTCTACCAATTTTGCAGGGATGGTGGAAGAAGGCAAAAAGTTGGCCGATCTCCATGAAAATATTGTGGTGAAAGTACCGATGATTAAAGACGGTATCAAGGCCATCGCACATTTTACCGATTTGGGTATCAAAACCAATTGTACCCTTGTGTTTTCTGCTGGACAGGCTATACTGGCGGCTAAGGCTGGTGCCACTTATGTGTCTCCATTCATTGGCCGTATTGATGATACCTCTTGGGATGGCATGACGCTTATCAAAGATATTTTTGAAATATACGATGTGGCGGGTTTTGAAACCGCTATCCTTGCTGCCAGTATCCGCAATCCGCTGCATATTGTACAGGCTGCTAAGGCTGGAGCCGATGTGGTGACTTGTCCGCTTAGTGCCATCATGGGTTTGTTGTACCATCCTTTGACTGATATTGGATTGGAGAAGTTTTTGTCTGATTATCAGAAGTCGAATTCTTAGGGGGACAATAGTTTTTATCCATCTTCAAATGTATTTCTATGAAAATCGTTACCTTTTTCCTCTTTTCTTTACTGTTCTGGTTTTGCCCCACGCAGACTCATGCCAATCACATACTTGGTGGTGACATCACTTACAAGTGCCTAGGCAATGGCACACCCAACACCCTAAAGTATAGGTTTACGTTGAGGCTATACCGCGACTGTAATAGTGGTGGTGCTCCTTTTGATAATCCTGCCGAAATGGCCATTTATCAAGGGTTTGAAAATAGTTCGACCTTGTTTGATGCCTTTCAAACTAACATTGATTCGCAATCAGGTGTGCCTACTGACCCATTTTTATGTGGGGCAGGCATAAACCTTTGTGTAGAACAAGCAGACTACACCTTTGAAAAAGATCTACCAATTTTACAAAATCAAAGTTATTTTCTGGTTTATCAGCGATGCTGCCGCCCCGAAACCATCACGAATATCATTGACCCTTCTAATCTGGGCATGACCATCATGGTGGAAATCAAGGCTACTGCAATGTTAACCCAAAGCAGCAGTCCAGTAGTTAACACGCCCTTCTTGTCTAATGCTTGCATTTTTGAACCAATAGAGTATAGCCTTGCCGGTGCTGATACCAGTATCAATCAATTGGTGTATCGTTTTTGCGCGCCTTTCAATGGCGGCGGGAATATATTGGTGAGTCCTGATCTTTTTTCTTGCGAAGGCGTAATGCCCACCCCGCCTTGTAACCCTCCATTTGATGAAATTCCTTTTGCGATACCTGATTTTACACCTACCGCGCCCATGGGAGGATCCCCCACCATTACGATCAATCCCACGACAGGACTGATCACAGGAACACCCACACAATCGGGCAGATTCGTAGTGGGGGTATGTATAGAACAGTTCCGGGATGGAGCCTTGCTCTCCGTGACCAGAAGAGAATTTACGGTGGTCGTTGGCGATTTTGTTAGCACCTCAGAGCCGTACGCCGACCAAGTGACGGCGCGGATTTGGCCTAGCCCATTAAAAGATGATTTGCACTTGAGTATTTCAAATTTAAAGGCAGATTTTGGAGAAATCCAATTGGTGGATGCCTTGGGTCGCCAATGCTCAAAACGCTCAGTTCAAAATGGTGAGACCATTTGGACTGTACAAGGTCTGGCCTCCGGAGTATATACTTGGACGCTATCGGATCATGGTGTCATCGTGACTGCTGGGAAAGTGATAAAGGAATAATAAATATGTTGCCTTCTTCAAACTTGTTCGAGCCATCGGTGATGGGCATCCTTAACCTGACCCCCGATTCATTTTACGCGGGAAGCCGGATTCAAAGCGAAACTGCCCTGCTGAACCAAGCAGAAAAGATGCTGGCCGATGGGGCTTGGGTATTGGATATTGGCGGGGCATCGTCACGGCCAGGTGCCGCACAGGTATCAGAACAATCAGAAATGGAGCGGGTCATACCTGCGATTACCGCAATCATAAACCGATTTCCGACGGCCAAAATCAGTATAGATACTTGGAGGGCTTCGGTGGCACACGCCGCCCTGGATTCGGGTGCCCAATGGATCAATGATATATCTGCTGGGCGTTTGGATTCCGATATGTACCCCACCGTGGCGCGGCACAATACACCCTATATATTGATGCATATGCAAGGCCAACCCGGCACCATGCAGCAAGATCCCCACTATGATGATGTGGTGGTGGCAGTACTCGATTTTTTCATTGCCGAAATAAAAAAATTGCGTGATTTGGGCGTGAAAGACATTATCTTGGATCCGGGGTTCGGGTTCGGGAAAACCATCGCGCACAACTACACGTTACTAAAAAACATGTCTGTCTTTAGTCGGGTCACGGGACTGCCCACCTTGGCTGGAATATCGCGCAAATCTATGATTTACAAACATTTAAACATAGATCCCTCTGAGGCACTCAATGGCACAACTGCCCTTCATATGGTGGCCTTGCAACAAGGGGCTAGTATATTGAGGGTGCATGATGTGAAGGAGGCAGTGGAGGCCATTCGGCTATTTCAGGCCATTGGCAATTAGAGCCTATCAAAAATCACTTCATATTAAACAAAAAACTAAATCTTGACAGGCTCTTAGCCATAGTTATAAACCGGGTTCTTAGTTTTTTAACGTGCGTTCGGGCATTAAACAATTGACCATCAATCATATCTATCATTCCCTATGAATCGGGATGATAGATGCCCGAACTCACGTTTTTTTACTTATTCGCCATCCCCCAAATCAATCCACATTTTTTGATGAATTTTCCAACGCGTACCCTTATTTTTTATCAATTTTAATGTACGCAATTTCCACGCCGTACACCACTTTCATGAACCCATTGCCCATGTCTGGCTCCAGAATGACATATTCAACGGGGTCGTGGACTTTGGCGATAATGGAGGAGGTCAGGCTTGGTTCATTGTACAGGGTGATGTTTTGTACGCCTGGCCTGCTGCTTTTCACCTTCTGTTCCACAAAAACGGGTCGAATTCTGGTGTCTTCCTTTATTGTAAATGTAATGGTACTATTTTTTCGTTGGGTTTCGCTGAGCAAATTTAAAGGGTAGGCTTCCCAATGGTCAAATACCCATCCTGTCGGGGCATCCACCTGGTCTAATTTCAGGGTGTAACTGCTGTTGTTATTTACCAGTTTGTAAAGCCCTTGGCTAAGCGTTTCTGTTTGGCCATCCTTGGTGAGTTGAAACAGCGTACCGCTCGGGGCATTGTTCATTTTTAGATCAAGCACTTTTTGGGTGTTATTTTGGATGGATTTGTACTCGCACCTGACACTGACATATATTTGTTTGACTTGTGGCTGGTAACTATTGGTGCCAATAGGGCGAGTCTGGATGTATGCTTTGGTCCAGGCTGGCGCCAGGGTAAACACACCTGCCCTGCTTTCTGTTGATCCGGTTACGTTTTTGATCAAATCCGTATAGCGCGAAGAGGCCACACTTGTGTTACTGAGTTCGTTTGTATCATTGATGTTGGAGACCGTCCATTCCCATTTGTCGGGCGTTTCTTCTGATCCATCGCCTGTTTGGTCGGTATAGAATTGGTAGAACCTATCGCCTTTTCGAAGTACGCCGTGTTTATCCAAATACAATGAGATATCCAGGCTTACGCCTTTGGGCAATGTTTGTTCCAATACTACCTTGTCAATACTAATGTCCATAATCCTTATCTCAGATTGATTGGGTTTGATGATTTCGTCCACCAAATCTTTTTGAAAATCAATCGTGATGCGCTCCCCCTGGTTCAGTTTTGCAAACAAAGCGGGGTGCAGTGCTTCCGTTAAAACGACCTTCCGGCCATATTTGGCACCAGAAGTGGTGGTTTTGGAGGCATCATCTTCTTGGTACGAATTATTTGCTTTGCGTATAATATTGCCTTTCATTTCTTGCACTTTGGCTTCGTACGTGTTTTTCAATTCGACTACCAGTGCATCTAGGTCGGCACGGGTGATGGTTGATTTATTTTGCAAATCTTCTTTTTTTCGTTTGTAAATAACCTGGAGTACGTCAAAACTGGGCATTTTGCTGGCATATTTTTCCAAAGTAGTATATTCATACGTTTTTACCAACTGGTATTCGAGCCATTTGATCCGCTCCAGACTGGCATCGCGGATGGTGGTCAACTGGTTTTGCATATTTTGGTTATAAAAATCCTCTTTGATAAATTGGAGGTACTTGAGATGATACATACTGAAGTTGTTCTGTTGGATTTTCATGTCAGTTTCAAGTATTTTCTGAACGACGGCTTCTAAATCTTTGAAGATTGCTTCTTTTTGGGTAATCTGTTCATTGATCCGGTAGTGCAGTTTTTTCAACTCATAATGGCTGTTGAGCCTCCTGTCCAGTTCCGCACGCATTTGATCGGCAGTCATGGAATTTTTATTATAGTTATTCAGCACCTCTTTGGTGTTGTTCATTATGTTGGTAAACCTTTTTTTATTTCCATTGACACGCGTCATCTCGGTTTCGAGTATTGTTTTGTTAGTAACTTTGTCCCTATAAACCTCGCCTTTTTTTTCTGCTTCTTCCATTTCAACAAGCAAGTCTGAATTGTATTTTGCGTCAGTAAGGTCTTTTATTTCACCTTTATTAAAGCCCTTCATCACCTTGGAAATATCCATCTTGTTCATGATCTCTGAGGTACTGATCCATGCCGTCTCATCGGGTTTTCCGAGGCTATTGGAGATTGTCATCAGTGTATTGCCCGCGATTTCTTTCAGGGCAGGTTGGCCCCATGGTATGATAGAAGCGCCCAATGCCACAACATTGAGAATACCTTGCCACATTTTTATCGTCTTTTGGTCGTTTTTGTATCGTTCGGCAATTTCGGCCTCTTTGGCTGCCAGTTCTATTCTAATACTATCGGTGGCTATCCTACAGATTTCTGCCTCACCCTGGAGTTTTTTGAAGGCATCATTGTTTTTTCCAATCTTGTCAACTTGGGTTTTGTTATCTGCTTCCAGATCTTTAATCATGCCGTCGGCCTTGTTCATCAGGTCGCCGGCGAGGGCTTCCTGGATAGCACCCAAATCAGACCACACGTACATTTCGATGTCTTTTTCCAGGTTGTTTTTCAGATAGTCCAAAGTAACACTCAGGGAGAGCACCGGACGGAAACCGGGAAAATTATTAAAATCATCCAGGTTTTTATTGCTGCTGTTTTTCAGGAGTAAGGCACGGTTGCTCGCCAGGTTCAATGCCGCCAGGGCAGGGGGTGTTAAGTTGGCCGGATCGCTTATTTTTTCGCTGTCAGTCAGCAATTTTTCTACTGTTCTTTCCAAATTTGCCTGTGCTTTAGTATCCAGTTTGTCGAAATTTTGGTATTGAGCAATACATGAATTCAGGTGGGCGATCAGGTATTTATGGTGTGGTAAATAAGGTTTTTTATCTTTTTTATACTGGCCGTTTAGCCCGGGTTTTACGCTTCTGTTAGAAAGTTTCAGGTTTTCTTTGGCTTTATTGATGGCGCTTGTGCTCGGAATGCCGGAAACAGTACCCGAACTCTTAAAAATACTGCTGCACACACCAACCACACTTTTCCCCATCTCATAGTACTTTATGGTATATGTTGGTTGTCTAATAGTCAGGTTGTCTGCTTCAAATAACGTGGAATTGCCACCTAAGTAAGATACAAGATCATGGTTGGATCTCATCGTAAATTGACCATGTTGCGCGACGTGTTCAGGGGGACTGGGGCTAAAGTAAAAATATTTTTCCTGCAAGATGTTTATCTTTCCACCATTACCACCATTGCCTGGATTTGTTGTGTCTGTTTCTATACGGCTATATTCTATCCTGTCTTTTATGTAAACTAAATCAGAGAGATTATTTAGAAGATGATATAGACGATCTTTATCGTGTTTATAGATGAGTTCAAGATTGTTGTCTGGCATCCAATAGCGTTCATAAAAGCCATTAGACCAACCATATTCTTTCGTTAATATTAGACCTATTATATCAGTACCTAAATTGGTATCTTTGCTTTTGCCACTTGTTATACCTTTTTCAGGGTAGTCGCAATATAGATTCATACTGCTGGGTGCAAGCGTTGGGGTTTTGACAGTGACTTTTGGCACACAGACATGCTCTCCATTAGAACCATTGCTGACAAGCGCACTGCTATTCTTTTGTGATATATGATCAGCCGTGAAAAGTAATATATTATCAGCCGTGATAATCTGAATATCTCCACCGTTTTTTCCGTTTTTTCCATTCGCTGCTTCATTTTGTGGCACTTCTTCGGGGAAGTAGGCTTTCCGCCACGGCTGTGGGGTGGTGTTGATAGAAAATGTAGAAGGGTTAACCTTGCGGGCATGGATGGTAAGATTGCACTCTGGAAGCCACATATTTTGGGTCAGGCTAAAGGAGTCGCAGTATATATTCAGTTCTTTCAATACAGATCCGTCATCGGTTTGCCAAGGGTATTCAGGATCATTTTTATGGATCTTTACATCTGGAACAGGCGTGTATTTTTCATATTTGCTCATTTTCAGGAAGGCCATTACCTCGCTGCTGGTAACCGAAAGACCCATGATATTGTATCCAACGCGCTTTTTGGGCAATTTATAATATTCATAAACCAAATCGCCCGAAGTAGCCTGAAGCACCTCACCCGAATAGCCTGTTTGGAGGATCTGCAAATTGGGAATGATATCAGAATAGGAATAGTTTCTGTTGGTTTGTGCTTGTAAAGCCGAAGTTAGGGGCGTAAGCATGAAGGCCATAATGATGGCAAATGCGCATTTCAATGTATTCAAAGACATAGTACTTTAAATTTTGCGATATAGATATCGCATGAGTGGAAGTTGGTATCAATAAGATTATTTAAAATTCGGCTCAAATATAGAATACTTTAAATCAATCTATCAAATTTTATTTTATATTTTTTTGTAAAAACTTAGCCAGTCTGAAATTGGTCAGGGCTCTCCCGCCCCAAAAGCGGGATATAATGCCATTGAAGTAGGCAAAATCGCTACATCTTTGACTTGCTTTCCAAATAGGCTGCTTGATGTACCCTACTTTACAGTCTTTTTGGGTTCTTTTTTTCGGAGGGAAAAAGTGACAAAGGACGGGTGTAAAACACTGATTCTTACATACAAGCCAACCTCAACAGTTGCATATATTTTAACCCTTTTTGGTGCGCATACTCAATGTTTCGCTCAGGAATACCTTCCGGATCAGGGAAGTTTTCGAGGGCGGCCGTGATACTGTCTTCCCGTAGTATATGGATCATCGGATAGATGGATCTGTTGGTATAATTGGCGGGATCGTCACCATCAGCCCCTTCAAAACAGTAATCGGGGTGAAAACTAGCGATTTGATACGTGCCATCGTAGCCTAGATCGGAGGCCAGGTCTTCGGCCATAGCGATCATATCAAGATAGGCTTCAAAATCGGCGAAAGCCTCGGGTAAAATAATCAATGTCGTTTCGATCTCCTCTGATTGATCGAGGTGGGTCAAGGCCGCCGCCAAATGCTCCAAACTAGTCTCCACCGTGGCCTCATCCAGCACTTGATAATGAATGCTTTTGCGGAGCAATGCCTTGGCTGCGAATGGGCAAAAATTGCAACCTACCACCACTGATTTGATCCAGTTGTTGGTTTGTTCTATGACGAGTTGATCTGACATATTATTTGTGCTTTTTAATGATTAATATTTTTTGATCTGAGAACTCCATCCAGGCGTAGTCATAAACAATTTTATACGTCTTGCCTTCCTTGTTTAGATAAGTACCAGTGTGGTATTCGTAACGAAACCCTGTGCGATCCAAAATCAGACGATCAAGTGTTTCTTTACTGGATGTACCCATGAGTAAGGCGAGGATTTCCCGATTGCGATGTAGGTAGGCATCCACCTCTCCGACGGCATCTCGGGTTTGCTTTCGAGTCTCGACATGATGCTGATTTTTGCAGGCTGTGGAGCAAAAACGCTTGTCAGACCGGCCTTTAATGTCCGTTTTACATTGTTGACAGTGCTTTTTCATGGGTCAAAGATACAATGTTATCCGTTATAAACGGTTATATCCGTTTTTTATCCGATAATTATTCGTTAGAAACGACTATGTTTATAAAATATTGATTTTAAATTGTTTGAAAAATTTAAATACCTATATGTTTGCATAAATTTTAAATAGTTTTGATCTATGAAAATTATAATACGCCCTTCGGAGGTCAATGATTCCCCTAAGTTTGCTATAAAAAATGTGGCTTTTGATCCGGAATTTACGGTCTTAATGAGACAAATCAAGGGTGCTCGTTGGTCACCTGTATTGGAGTCGTGGCATATCCCTCGAAATGCGGAGACTTGGGAGTCATTGAATATGATTTTCAAAGGTCATCTGATCATCCTAGAAGAGGGTAAAATAACACAGGCTGCTCCGAAAGTAACCGGAAAATCGACTGAAAGTATTGATAAAACGCAGTATCAAGCCACTATTGCAGTCCCATTCCAACTGGCTGGGATGGATCATATCATTATCCGTTTTGCTGAAAATGTATCTAATCGCGTTTTTGTATCCATCAATGCGTCGCGCACCGACTGGCTCAATATTCTGAAAGGCATAGAGGGCAGAATATGGCATCAAGACATCAAGCACTGGAGTTTTTCAGATACAAGAGAGAACAAAGAAGCCATCATTAATATAGTGGGATTGGCCGCTATCCGGGTAGATCGCGAGACGATACTCCACCCTGAACCACCCGAAAATCGCTACAATAAAAAGGAAAAGGGCTACAAAAAAGCAGATGATACTCTTTTTGAAAAACTCAATGAAAAGCAGAAAAATGCAGTAGGTGCTTTGGAGCAAACGCTTATTTTAGAGCGAAAAGCCTATACAACGATGAAAAATTATCGCAATCATTTTATTGCTTTTTTGCATGCACACCCAGACATACTGCCGAGCCAAATCGCTGCATCTCAGATCAAATACTATCTTCTCAAGCGAGTTGGGCAAGACAGCATTGCCAAAAGCACCCAAAGTCAGATTGTGAGTGCCTTGAAGGCGTTTTATGAGCGTGTGGTACAACAGCCAGAAAAAACAGAGCGGCTTTATTACCCCAAAAAAGACTTAGCACTGCCCAAAATGCTAGAACGCGATGAAATCGTGAAACTTTTCAGTACAGTGGGCAATCTAAAGCACAAGTGCTTGCTAATGTTGCTATACGGCAGCGGTCTGCGTGTGGGCGAACTGGTGCGCCTCAAAATCCATGACCTTAACTTTGAGGAAGGGACTTTATTCGTCCACCAAAGCAAAGGAAATAAGGATCGGTACACCCTACTTTCTGAAAAAACGGCCGAATGCCTCAAGCGTTATATGGCTGAATACCAGCCCCGCTTATGGCTTTTTGAAAGCCCTGAGGGCGGCAATTATTCCGAACGAAGCGTGCAACAGGTTTTTACCAATGCCATGCGAGCGGCTGGAATCAATAAACGCCTCAATACACACAGCCTGCGACATGCTTACGCCACACACTTGCTTCAAGCCACAGGCAACCTTGATCTGGTACGCAAAACACTAGGCCATAACTCCCTAGAGACCACTCAAATATACCTTCATGTGGCCAAAGAAGATCTTCAAAAGACGCGCAGTCCGCTGGATGATTTGAATATGTGAAAAAAAATGAGCATAAAATTTGCAATTGCAATAATTTACTTATATTTGCCCCTGCTAAACCAAAGCGATTCAATGATCGACCCGTCAATCCATATCTACAAGCCCTCCGTGTTGCTCTTACAGACAGCGCGGAGGGCTTGTGTGTTTCAGAAGGAGGCTACATTGCCGCAACTATATATGGTTGCGTATATGACGGGAATTTTCTGGGATTGCCGCAACTATATTGGTTGCGGCAAAGAC
>JANMMZ010000007.1:0-30087 GCA_031373665.1 Saprospiraceae bacterium
TAAAGCATTATCATAGCCTTGCACCGATGTCGATGGAGGCTCGCAAGCCGATGTTCTTTCTTAAATCTGCAGATGGTGCTTTTGGTGCTCATGTACAGGCGGTACAAAGGAGCTATTCAGATTTTGAGTTGCTCACTAGAAAAATTATGGCGATTACTGGATAGTACTTCACCCTGAAGTTATTTTCTACAAAGGTAGGGTAATTTTTAAAGTTTGAGTCAAATTCTGCACAAAAAAAAGGAGTCACAAACATCAGTTTGTAACTCCTTGAAAATCAATGTGGGCACAGAAGGATTCGAACCTCCGACATCCTGCTTGTAAGGCAGGCGCTCTAAACCAACTGAGCTATGCGCCCTTTCTTTAGCGGCTGCAAATGTACGATGACATTATTTATTTGACCAAATGATTTTAATTTTTTTTATAAAATTTTAAATTTATTATTTGTAATAAATTGATTATCAATTTTTATCATTGCCTACTTTGTAAGATCACTTAGTTTTTTTTGAACGTCTTCACTTATTGTGATCCCAATAGGTAGTTGTTCTCCATTTTTTAGGATTACTTTAGAAGGACTATATTGTTCAATAAATGCTTGATTGACTACAAAGGAGCGGTGTATTTTAACAAAAAACTCCTGTGGCAACATTTTAAGACTTTCTTCAAATCCATGCCAAACTAAGTGTTTCCTTTCAGGTGTGAAATAATGAACTCCTCCACCAATTGCCTTGATATACATGATATCACCTAGTCGTAAGGTCAAATTATTTCGAGTTGGCAGAACAATTCTTTGTTCTAACATGGATGATTGATCCAGTTGTATGTCATTTCGAATCACTTGAATCTCTTCACGAAGTTGAACATTGTCATTTTGTAATTTCTGATTTTGAGATTCCAGCATCCCTAAGTTTTCTTTGCTGAGTAGCAGGTTTTGTCTCCAGAAGAAAGCCAATCCAAATAGGAAAATGCTGCCTAAGCCAATCATTAACAACATAAGGTTTTTACTTTTGATGGTAGCAGATTGTAAATGGTTTTCTGCCGATAACAATTGGATAGAATCTGATTTTATTTGAGTTTTATAAGAGGCAAGCACCTCCATGTATTCTATCTTATTCATCGAGTCTCGTGCTTCACTCATTTCATCTAAGTATTTCAAGGCATTAGAGTGACTGTTGGCTGTCAGGTGGAATGCAACAATATTTTTGGAGGCTTGAAATTTTGATGAAAAATCAGCGATTGTGTACTTATCCTTGAATACTGAATCTGCCTTTAGTGCATACTCAAGGGCTTTAGGATGATTGCCTTCTGCATGATAAGTTTCACTCATTTGATTAAGAGCAATGCCCAAGCGTTCTTTATCACTGATTGTATCCGCTAGAGCAATCGCTTGTAACATTAGATTGCGTGCGGCATTATAATGTTTTTGTTCTGTCAATATACTACCATACCCGACCATAGAAATCAAGCGAATCTGTGGCGGAGTCTCGGTCATTTGGTATGCCTTTGTAATATATACATTGGCGGAATCTGATTGCTTTTGATTGATGAAAGCATTGGCAAGGTTTAAGAATGTGGCCGCTCGTCGGTAATCGCTACTATCAAAATTATAAGCGGCTTTTCTGAGACAGACCAATTGTTGATTGTGGTCTCCTAATTTGGAGAATAGCCCTGACATGTTGTTGTAATTGCCTGCTATTATGGTACGGTCGCCAAATTTTTCAGCACAAGTATTTGAGTGGTCATAAAACTGTAGGCTTTCTTTGAATTTGCCTTGAATTTTTAATACATCTGCGATGTAACCTGTCGAAAATGATTCAATACCAAGTGCTTTTTCACCGCATTGAGGGGCAAGTTCGAGTTCTTTTTTAAAATGGTACTTGGCTTCTTCATAGTTATTTCTGATCATTTGGCATTGCCCCATTTGTTCTTGAGCCTTACACAGTGCAAAAATACCATCGGCGGGTCTCCACATTTCTATGGCTTGTTGTGCACATGCTAGGGCATCATCCATCTCCCTTTTTTCTCCCAACAATAGGCTGCGGCGAGCTAAGCCCACAATCCGAAAAGTGTCAAGCCTATATTGCTCTGAAAGTAAAAGTACCGAATCAATGATAGTAAGAGCCGCATCTGGGTCTTCAAAGGTGAGTTGCACGGCTTTGCGGTAGAGTGCTTTTGTTTTTTGCTGTATAGTCGCATCTACTGTTGGTGACTGCTGCGTGCAAGAGATGAGTAAAAAAAAAGTAGAGAAAAAGTAGGTAAGGAAGGTACGATGGTGCATAGTTGATCTTTTAATGTGCAAAGGTGAATAAGATAAATCATATAAGCAAAGTTCCATGATTTTAAAATTCGATAGATTTTGCCCCAAATTCGTGGAATTTACTCAAAAGGATGATTGGAAAATGGATTTTATGGTGTTTGTTTGTGGGAAAATAGAGTAATTAAAATCAAAATTTCACTAATTATTTAGTTATGCAAAAAGCAGTATTTATTTTCTGTGCAAGTTTATTTATTGTATTGTTTTTCTTCGCCTGTGATAAAGAAAGTTTTTCTGGAAAGCCTTTTTATGAAGTTATTGAGGGTAGTTGGCGCTTGGATTCTCAATATACCATCAATGGTACTAAATTTCGCTTTGACGATTATGATATTTCAGGGACGATTTTGAAATTTGATAAAGGAAAAGATCATAACGTATGGAACTGTGGAGAAGGGATGGAGATTGATGATAATGATAATGAAAATTTTTTGTCCTTATCGAATGAAAATGGGCTCATTTATAAATCAGATTTATTTTTATCTGAACTTCCTAAATTGCTTGACTTAAATGCTGGTGATGGACGGGGGAAATATGTTAACGATAAATGGATAAAGTTAGGTTATACAAATACCCATGTAATCTTGAATGAAAAATTATGTCAAAAATATTGTGATCAAGGTTCAAGCGGAGATAGTGATAGATACGATTGTACTCAAAACCTTCAGGAGCATATTCAACTGGATCAGGTTAAATACTTTTCTAGGTATAATTTTGATTGGGAAAAATATGACAGATATAGCATAAGATTTATTAGTGCTTCTGAACTGGAAATAACCGCTTATAATTATTTCTATGGTAGGGTAATTAATGGGGAGAAAGTATTTGATGAGATTAGATTTAAAATATTTCGATTAAATAATTCTGATGTTATTACGATTCCACCATTCCACCCAAATACTTATTCATATGCCTGGTGGCATAATTTTAATGGTTCAGGAACTGGGCTTGTACTAAAAGGAACTGCTGTAAGTAATTCTAGTGGTATTGATAATGGATGTATTTCATTTGTTGATGAAAATAGCTATGCTGAATGGGATCGGCGACCATACCCTAGAATGACCCAAAGTTTTTGGGTGAAACCTAATACTTTATCTAAGCCTAAACAAGTCCTTTATTCCAAATATAAAAATGCATACGGGCCGTTTATAATGTCTTTGGAGCAAGATAAATTTGTCGTGGAGATAAATGACGGATCAGGGAATTTGCAAAAAGTGAGTAGTGTGCGAGCCTTGAAGCCTAGTGAATGGAATCATATTTGTATCACTGTCAGGCAAGATAACTTTGCTACGGTGTACATAAATGGAGAGGCTGATAGTAATGGAACGATAAACTCTTTTGACTATGATGCGAGTGCAAAGATATTATTGGGGACTACAGAAAAGGCATTAAATGAAAATCAAGATATTACTTTTCGAGGATATCTAGACGAATTTATCTTCTTTAATGAAGTTTTTGTACCTGCTGAAGTAAAACAACTTTACATCTGGCATTTAACTAATTAATCTAAATCTATAATACAATGACAAAAAAAACTTCACTCGTTTTTATGGCTGCATTACTTTTGACAGTCAACAATCAATGCACCAAGGCACAATTTTGTGAAAACAAAGCCTTATGTGATCTCTTTTCGAAAACCATATTACCTGTAGCTGGTATTTTGTTGGGTGTAAATCTAACAATTGTTAGCACTGTTTATAATGTTGCAGCATCTAATGTTGATTGTACAGGTGATGCAGGATTAAGTAAGTCAGACTTTGATGTAGAATTTCGTAATGACGCATCTTCTCCCTGGCAAATAGTTCAAAATGTTTCAGATCAAGTTTTGCAAGTTGGAGCACTGATTGCTGATGGAAATCCGGACAATTCAGATGTTAACTTGATCTTCAATATGCCTGGCCAGTATAGATTCAGAACCGCATCTGATCATGATTTTGAAGTGCCAGAACGAGATGATAATAATAATGGTAGTTGTGCTGGTTGCAGAGTTGATGTTTCATCATCAAACAATGTCTCATATTCAGAAATATTAACGGTTTATGAAAACCCCAACATCACTTATAATCCCTCAAAACCACCAGTTGAGATAGTAAATATAACTAAACGAAAGTAGAGTCAGTAATAATTATACACGAACCTGAGTGTGATGGTCAGGTTTGTGTATTTTAAACGAATAACCCGTCCATAAGATTCTGATTGTTTTGAAGAATTGTGAAAATCTAGTATTTGACCTGACTACTTCAGTTCAAAATCCGTTTATTTATTTCCCATCCCCAGCACACACAAAGCCACCCCAATATTCAAATGGCCATTTTCAAGCATCCATTTTCCATATTCATATAAGTCATCTGCGGTGCCTGATGATAGCAGTGCTAGTGCATGGGTCTCCGTCGCGATCGTTTGCAAAGCCATCTCGTAAGAGGGTAGCGCGGGGAGGCTGGCCAATTCGGCGAGGTTATTCCCGGTTAAGATCTTGTTTTTGCGCAGGGGTATAGGCAATCCATCGAAACCGATGCCAAGCGTAGTGACTTCTTGCGAAATTTCGGAAATGGACGCGCCACTGGCACGGGTATAGTAATGTCTGCCCATGCGACCCATGAGGTCTATTTTATGTGGGTCTATACGCCCGGTTTCGGTCAGTACGGCTTCATTGATGTGCATGAGTACGATATTGCAAATGATGAGGTTGCCTGCGCCGCCTTTTTCGCCTAGGGGCAATATCTGCGTCACTTTGCATTCCATTTGTACTGGACTTTCTGCCACTCGGAATGGCCTTATCATTTCGGAGGGTATGGGCGTGAGGCCGGCTTTATCAAACTCGCTCACTTCGGTGGGATACTCAATACTGGCAATGGTCATCTGACGCACAATGGCATGGGAGACTACATTGATGACGACCTCACCAGTGTCTTCTACGTTTTTTAGGGTATCCTTGGTGGTATTGTTTGAGACGCGGCGGTTCGATGAAAAAATCAGAATAGGGGGATTGCTGCTAAAGGCATTGAAAAAACTATAGGGAGCCAAATTGGCAACTCCATCAATGCTAATAGTACTGGCAAAGGCAATAGGTCGTGGCGATACCGCACCTAATATATATTGGTGTAAGTCTTTGGTTGGAATCTGAGTTGGATCTATTCGTAACATATTCAATTTTTATGCGCTTTTTAGAGACTGTTTACTGTAAGAACTGTTTACTGATCACTGTTAAAGTCCTTTTACATCCACATTCACCCGCCCTTTAGAGAACAAATTGACACGGATGCTATTGGGTGTGAGTCGAGTATTTTCTACTGTAATACTATCTATGGTGCCGCTTAGTACTACACCGGGCTGTATTTCGTAATGGTTGAGGGTTTCTTGCACGGATAGTTTGAGGGCTTTGATGTTTTCTTCCAAAGGGAATACCATAGCGGCAGCCATTTGTTTTTTTATGGAACCTTGGAATATCCAAGAAGCCGATCTAAACAAAAAATTGCGGGTATCTAGGTGAAAATCAAGGTCTTTGACTTCTATTTGGTTCTTTTGAGTATTGAATTCAGGGCGGCCAATGAAATAGATATCACCATTGAAAGAGCCCGATAACGATGACTTGACCACTACTTTATCGTAGTTGCCCCACAATTGTATGTCTTCTATCCGTACTTTGTTCTTCCCTGATTCAAAAACCTGACCAGTCATCATGTTTTTGGCCAATCGCTCTGCTTCTGTGAAAGGTACATCGGTAGCAATGCGCACCTGAAACTCATCGGGGGCATCGTCAATGGTACGCAAGGAGGGCAGGGTTGCATTTTCACGGAAACTGGGTTTCGCGCCGAACGTGACATCATTTAAGCACTCAATGGCTATTTTCGATCGTATGGCACTGCCATAAGTCGTGATGGGAGTCATTGCGATACCAGTAGGGGTGGTTTTGACCCACATATTATACACGCTGTCCATGAGGACGGGTTCTTGGATAGCCGTCCATGCTTCTTGGATAAAAGGGCGGAGGCTGATTTGTTGGCTTACGTATTGGTCTAGGGTTTGGGCTAGGCTTTTTTTACTGCGGTTGAGTGCTAAGTTAGCCAAGGTTTCTACGCTCATATTGCCCAACCCAGTTTTTAATATTGGTTTTGAAATCCATTCATGGTACTCTACTTCAGTTTGGGTTTTGAGCGACCAATCGGGTTGTATCACAAAAGTAGTTTTGAAACTCAGTGCCAATTCCGCTTCCGCTTCGGCGGCTGTACCCAACAATAATTCCTTTTTAAGCCACAATTTTAAAGGTATCCGATATTTAATAGTGTTTCCACTGAAATACATGGTGATATCTTGGCTTTTCCAAGCGTTCATCATCAGGCCATCGCCACCATTATCCGAAAAAGAATAGTCTTCATACAGTGCTGCGCCTGATAGTCTAGTGTTTAGTGATCGCAATATTTCGTCCACCGAAATATTCACAGGTATTGTCAGTGCCGAGACCAAAGGCACTTCGGTCTCCGTATTGTAAAGTTCTGCCGGTTTAGGGGCGTTGGTTTTTTCTGCCGTTTTACAAAATGAGAATAGCAACAAAAATACAATTATAGGGTGCTTAGATATGGGATACATTGTGCAGAGGAGAAGAAGTTCATTGTTAAAAGAACGATAAAATCGTTCCTAGAATGCAAAGGTATCGCTTTGTTGACACATTTTACGATGAATAATTACAGAAAGGGAGGGAGGAATCACTAGTAAGATTTAGGACATCAGGTCTGCGCCTTCCTGCCCTACCAAGGCTCCAATGGCTACGCCCATACCGCTCAAACGAACGGCCACGCCGATATTTGGGGCAATTTTTTCAACAATGGGCTTTTTGACGGGGCCTAACCCTAAGATACCTGTCCACCAAGTATCTATTTCCACGAGTTGTCCGGGGCATATTACTTCATGGAGCAATCGGGTTAACGCGGCACGAATACCGTGATTGGGTTCAAAAAGATCGGTCTTTTCGGTTTCTAGATCCAAGTTTCGGCCACCGCCTAGCAAGATGCGATCATCAACATTGCGAAAGTAAAAATACCCGCGATCATAATGGAAGCAGCCTTTCGCTTTCAGATCTTTGATGGGGTGGGTAATCAATACTTGGTTGCGAGCAGGATATACATCGGGCAAAGAAAGGAGTCGTTTAGCGAACCCATTGACGCAGACCAGCACCTTGGGTACTTGCAATGTCCAGCCAAAAGCAGTTTCTATAGCCACTCCTTGGGCGTTGTTTTCTAAGTGCTTGATCTCGAACCCATTAAGGATTCTGACACCTTTTTGTTCTGCTAGCCGCAGCAAGGCCGCCATCATTTTGCCTGTATGTACTTGGCCTTCGGCATGGTTGAGTATGAGGTGCTGGGTTCCTTTAAAACCAAACTGTGGTAGGTGTTCATCGGCTACGCGATAAACTTCTTTGAAGCCGGTAATGGCTCCTATTTTTTCATTAAATTCAGGTATTCGTTCCCGACAAGCCTTGAAAATATCGGATTCCGCTGGCGTAAAAAGTTCATAACCGCCGTGTAGGTGAAAATCCAAAGCAGAATCTCCCACCAGTGCCCGTAGTCGCTGTAAGCCTTGCCAGCGTTTTTCTACCACCGCTAGTACTTCTGATTCCGGTATATGGGTCAAATCATCCAACAGTTCAGTCATGGATCCAAAACAGGCGAATCCAGCGTTGCGGGTACTGGCACCAATGGGCAAAGCGCCTCGTTCGAGGATGACAACTTGGGCATCAGGTGATTTCGTCTTCAGGTGAATCGCGGCCGTTAGACCCACAATACCACTGCCGATGACCACAATGTCAATATCTTTGAAAAAAGATTCGCGTTCCCAATAACTGAGTTCGTACTGCATAGGTACTTAGGATCTAAAGGCTAGGTATTTGGCTACGTACTTTCCAATGATGTCAAATTCGATATTGACCTTATTGCCCGCCTGTAATTGGTGAAAATTAGTATGTTCCCAAGTGTAAGGTATGATGGCTACTGAAAAAACATCCTCTACAGGATTTACTACCGTAAGGCTCACCCCATTGAGACAAACCGAACCTTTGTCAACTAAAATATGCTCGCGGGTGGGTAAGTATTGAAATGTAAAACGCCAAGACCCGTCTATGTCCTCTACTGATTGGCAAGTGGCGACCTCATCCACATGGCCTTGTACCATGTGGCCATCTAGGCGGCCGCCTAGCGCAAGACAACGCTCCAAATTGACCAAAGAGCCCACTGCCCAGTCACCGAGATTGGTGCGGTGAAGGGTCTCTTCAACGGCCGTTACCCGATGCCAGTCGTTCCCTAATTCGACCACCGTAAGGCAAGCCCCATTGTGGCTGACGCTCTGGTCTATTTTCAATTCCCCCGCCATGCTGCTTTCTATGAAGAAATGCACATTGGTTCGGTCTTTTTCGATGGCTCGGACTTTACCTAACTGCTCTATAATGCCTGTGAACATGGGAAATGAGTGAAAATTGTGTGTTAATTAGTTCTACTTTGGGACTCTTGTTGGATGAATATATACGCTAGAGTGCCAAAGCAGAATTTAGACAACATTAGCCCAAATCCGCTACTTAGCGCTCAAAAATCGCATTTTATAATCGGTTTTGACCCTTCCGATCCTAATGTCTTCCATGCGTCGCTGGATTAATCTCTTTTTCAGGGGTTTCAACTTTTCAGTAAATAAGACCCCTTCTAAGTGGTCGTATTCATGCTGAATCACCCGAGCATCTATACCTGTGAATATGGCTTCGTGCTGCTCGAAATGCTCGTCTTGCCAGCGTATTTTAATGCGTTCTGGGCGTTCTACGTCACCCCTGATATTCGGAATACTCAAGCATCCTTCTTCATAGACGAAGGGTGCGCCATCTTCTTCTATCATTTCAGCATTGATGAATACTTTTTTAAACCCTTTGTCCGTGGGTACATCGTCTTTGCGATCCACTTGTTCGGAGTCAATGACGAAAATACGAATACTCAAGCCAATTTGAGGTGCTGCCAACCCCACGCCATCGGCGTGGTACATGGTTTCCCACATATTGGAGAGGAGCGTGGCCAGTTCAGGGTAATCGGTTGCAATTGGCTCTGCTTTTCGTTTAAGTACGGGCTGGCCGTAAGCGTATATTGGTAATAACATGATGATATACTAAAATTTAATAACCCCAGTGGTGTTCTTGCATATATTGTTCCAGAATGAGTGCCGCCGCCACTTTGTCCACTAGGGCTTTATCGCGCCGCTTTTGTTTTTTGACACCACTCTGCATGATAATCAGTTTGGCATTGAAAGAGGTATAGCGTTCGTCCTGTCGGAAAACACTTTTTTCAGGATATAGTTTTTGGAGATCTTGAGCAAGTTTATCGGCTTGGGGCGCAATTTGGGTCGGATTTCCATCAGCGTGCAAAGGTAGCCCTATTACAAAGGACTCCACTTCTTCAGTGCTACAATATTGTTTCAAAAAATCAAGCAGTTCGGGAGTCGAAACCGTCGTCAAAGCAGAAGCAATGATCTTTAAAGGATCAGTGACGGCGATGCCCGTGCGCTTCAAACCATAATCAATTGCAAGTATTCTCCCCATAATGGCACAAAGGTAGTGAACCTACGTAACTTTTAAAGATTTTACGATCCGTTCTGCCATACCAATAGTGGTACGTGATGACAAACGGGTGCGCAGCAAACTGCCATCTATGAGGCAAGCGGCATAACCGTGGTAATTGCCTTGGGCATCGCACTCGCAATAAACACCCAATGGCAACTGACAACCGCCGTCCATGAGTTGCAATACTCGACGTTCTACATTGGTATTGGCGGATACTTTATTTTGGTGCAATCGTTTGAATATCAAGCGAGTAGAGTGGTCATTCTTATTGGTTTGCCAAGCCAGCACCCCTTGGGCAGGAGCGGGTATGAATTCAGTTGGATGTAGGTACTGCGCTTGTAAGCCCTCTAGATCCAAACCGAGGCGCTCCACGCCTGCGGCGGCCAAAAATATAGCATCAAACTCTCCTTGTCGAAGTTTTTCCACGCGGGTCGGTACATTTCCACGAATATCTTTCATGGTTACATCGGGTCTGATATCCAACATTTGCGCTTTTCGCCTATTGGAAGAGGTACCAATGATAGCACCCCGCTTTAATTTGTATATTTCGGTATTGTCCACGGCTTCCGGCCTAATAAGGAGCATATCGGATGCATTGTGCCTATAAGAAACTGCTGTGATGACCAAACCATCGGGGGGGCTGGTCGGCAGGTCTTTCATAGAGTGTACGGCTACATCAACATCGCCGCGCAAGAGCGCGTCTTCTATTTCTTTGGTAAAAAAACCCTTGCCTTCTAATTTATCAAAACCAAGGTGCTGTACCAAATCGCCTTGGGTTTTGATGATGACCAACTCGCTCTCTACGCCTATTTGAGCCAATTCAGTTTGCGTATAGTGTGCCTGCCAAAGAGCCAATTTACTGCCTCTGGTACCAATTCGTAGTTTCATGGTGCAAAGATCGTGATTTTTAAGACATCCTAGATACTTACTTCTTGTAGTCTAGTATTTGTAAGTGATTTGGACAAAATTCGGCATCGTGAGGGTCGTTGGACGCAATGATAACCATTCGGTCTTGAGCGTATTCATGGATCAATTGCTTGTACCATTCTACGCCTTGCACATCTAAATTGGTGGCTGGCTCGTCCAATAGCAATACGGAAACGTCGGAAGCCAAGGCTAAGGCCAACTTGACACGCTGTTTCATGCCTGATGAAAAAAATCGAATTTCCTTATTTTTTGCCCTTGATAACGCCAGCATATCAAAAAGTTTTTCAGGCGTGAATTCTGGCAATAGTGGCTTCAATTTTGCATGAAACTGTAAGGATTCTTCCAGCGTAAACTCTTCAATGAGTTCAATATAAGGGGCAGCGTAACTTATATGGCGGTACACATCTTCTGGTAGAACAGTGTTGGTTCCTTGAAATACAATGCTGCCTTTGGAGGGAGACAGGTGGCCGCTCAATACCTTTAATAAGGTGGATTTCCCAGATCCATTTGGCCCCAGAATGGCGTAACGCTCTCCAGATTTGAACTGATAGTCAATACCTTTGAAAATCCATTCCAAGCGATACCGTTTGCCGAGTTGTTGTGCGGTGATGGTCATTGGGGGCGAAGGTACGGCAAAAAAATAAGTCACCCCAAAAACTGGAGTGACATAGGAGCGGCAAAAAAATAACTTATCCTTTTTAACTGATTGCTATTCACACAAACTGCCCATCTTTTGACTTAAATAGTACTACTATTGGCGCAAAAAGATAGTTGTTTGGGCAAAAATCAATCTACTTAAAAAGAACAGTTATTATTTTGCCGCTCCTTATTAAAATCTATGAAATGCTTATTGGTGAGGCACCAACAAGGGCGTTCGAGAAAATTTTGTTCCTAAGGCACAGAGACGGTTTTAGCCTTGGCCACAGGTACACCCAGCTGCTCTTTTGTTGGCGTTGACTTGGTCTGTTTGGAACTTGGTTTTTCACTGGCGGACAAGAATAAAACGGCAGCGAGTGCAAGGTGCAAAACAACGGCCATTACTAGAGCGTTTTGGCGCGTACGACGTTCATTTTTTTCAGTGATGTAGTACATAGAAAAATTGTTAATGGTTAATTTTTTGGAAATACAACCTATAAACGTCATCTATGCGACAAATAGTTTCCTACATTGAAAAAAAAATTTATACTTTGTCTTATTGTCTCCCATATCATCACATATCATAAGTGATTTCGACCACATTTGACTCTAATTTTGCTTGACAAGTGAGTATGTATCCAGCCTTCACTTCGCTGTCGTCCAATGCATAACAGACTTCCATGGTTACGCTGCCACTGATAATTTTTGCCATACAAGTAGAGCATGCACCTGCGGTACATGAATATGGCGGATCTTGTTTGGCTTTCACCAAGACATCCAAAATAGTAGCCCCTTCAGGCACTTGATATTCGGTGCGCTGTCCTTTTAAATGAACGATTACTTTTTTTCCACCCGTGCCACTGCTTTCGCCAATATCGCCTGGCACATGCTGTGCGTTCACAAACATTTCAGTCAATATTTGTTTGGCAATAATTCCTCTTGAAAGCAAGGTATCCTTCACTGTTTCGGCCATATTACCTGGACCACAGACATAGTAAAAGCAATCAGACTCTGGCCCATGGGGCATATTGTTATCCAAGAAATCGGTTACATTCTTTTTATCCACACGACCAATTTTGCCTTGCCAGTTGATATTTCCTTTTTTGAACATACTGAACAAACCACTGGATCCAGGTTCTTTTTTGGGTTGGCTCAAGATGTGCTCGACCTGCAATTGGCCATGATAGCGCAGGGTTAATTGCTCCAAAGCCTCTTTAAATATGATCTGCTCTTCATTGCGGCTTCCATAAAACAAGAATACGCTGCTCATAGGCTCGGCCTCCAATACAGTTTTGAGGATTGAAAAAAGCGGAGTGATGCCTGACCCAGAACCAAACATATAATAGGTACGCCTTTTTTCGGGGTGCAGTTCGTTGTAGAAACGGCCATCTGGAGCGGCTACTTCTAACGTATCGCCTGCTTTTACTTGGTCGTGAAGCCACGAAGACATTTTGCCTCCGCCTACTTTTTTGATACTCACGGCCAAGCGGCCTTCGGAGGGGCTGCTTGACATGGAGTAAGAGCGGCGCAATTCTTGATCTCCATCTTTGCGACGAATGGTGACATACTGCCCTTGCTTATATAGGTAAACGTTTTGAAGCGTTTCAGGTATTTCAAACTCTAAAGTGACCGTTTCAGAGGTCTCCTGCGTAATACCTTTTATTCTTAATTGATGAAAATCCATAATTTTGATACTAGTCTTTGTAATGCGACGCAAAAGTACGTCTAAAAACTAAGGGGATATCTAAAAATGAGATAGTTTTGCGACTTAATTCAAAGTTAATATGAAAAACATCAAATATCTTTTCGCGTATATTTTGCCAACAAGTGCCATATTAGCCATGCTTTGGCTGGGGGCTTGGGCTTGGGCTACGCCTATTTTGACTTTTGTATTACTCCCGATTTTGGAGCAAATATTGCCTAAGTCTAAGGAAAACTATACTGAAACGGAAGAAAATTCGCGTTTGCATACCTTTTGGTTTGACCTGTTATTGTATCTCAATGCGCCCTTGTTGTTTGGCATCGTCATTTGGTATTTTCAGTTGGTATCTGCGTCGGCGTTATCTTGGTCTGAACTGACTGGGTTGACTTTCGGAACCGGTATCATCATTGGGGCTTTGGGTATCAATATCGCGCACGAATTAGGGCATCGCAATACGGCATGGGAGCAAGATCTGTCAAAACTCATGCTCATGGTCGCTTTGTATCAGCATTTTTTTATTGAACACAATCGTGGCCACCACAAACATGTAGCGACAGATCTCGATCCGGCTTCGGCTCGAAAAGGGGAAAATGTATTTGGTTTTTGGATCAAATCAGTATCCGGAAGTATGGTGAGTGCTTGGCATTTGGAAAAAGAGACCTTGGTTCAGATCGGGAAGCCATTCTGGTCTATACACAATGCCATGTTGCGATTCATGGTTTATCAGGCACTTTGGCTGGGAGGGGTTTATTTCTTTTTTGGAGCCAAAGGGCTTTTGGCGGCCATCATAGTAGCCGTAATAGGCTTTTTGCTTTTAGAATCTATTAATTATGTAGAGCATTATGGGCTGCGCCGCAAAATGTTGGATTCTGGCCGCTACGAACCTGTGTCGCCCCAGCACTCATGGAATAGCAACCACGAAATGGGGCGTATCCTATTGTATGAGTTGACTCGACATAGCGATCACCACTATAAATCCACTCGAAAGTACCAGATATTAAGGCATATAGAGGAGAGCCCTCAATTGCCTTTTGGGTATCCTGCTAGTATTATTTTGGCCCTTTGTCCGCCACTTTGGTTTGCTGTGATGGATAAACGAGTTTGATGGCAAGTAATGAATAAATAATCAAAGGTACTTATGGCCAATTATTCCCTTTCCGATCTGAACCGACACATTAGGCAAGTGGTCGCGCTCAATTTTTCTGCACCACTTTGGGTGAGTGCTGAAATAGCACAATGTGGCCTTTCCAAAGGACATTATTACCTTGATCTGGTACAAAAAGAAGAAGGTGCGGCGGATATAGTAGCCCAAGGTATGGCCATGATCTGGGGTGCTGACCATAAGCGGATGCTCAAAACATATGGGTCAAGCCTATTGGACTTATTGCAATCAGGTACTCAAATAAGGGTGCAAGTGATCGTGGAGTACCACGAACGCTATGGGCTAAAGTTGCAGGTGATAGACATAGATCCTGATTTCACATTGGGTCAACTCGAAATCCAACGCCGAAAGACCATTGAAGCCTTGCGCAACCTAGGATTATTGACCCGCAATCGTTCGTTACCGCTACCCAAAGTATTGCAAAGGGTGGCCGTCATCAGTTCCCGTGATGCGGCGGGATACCATGATTTTGTGAAACACCTCCAAGAAAATAAATTTGGGTATTGCTACGACTTCCAACTGTTTGAAACCGCCGTTCAGGGGGTTCGGGCGGTATCGGAAATCACAGAAGCCTTATCCCGAATAAAAATTATTCTAGGGTGTTTTGACATCGTTGTATTGATTCGTGGAGGTGGGTCTAAACTAGATTTGGCTGTCTTCGACGATTTTGATCTTGCCAGCGCAGTGGCTGAATTTCCGCTCCCAATACTCACCGGAATAGGCCACGAAACGGATGAATCCGTAACGGATATGGTATCACATACGGCTCTGAAAACACCTACCGCCGTAGCAGATTTTTTATTGCAACACCACCTGATATTTGAACAGAAATTACTTCAAACGGCTGAACAAATACGTCAAATAGGCGAATACAGGACTAAAATGGAGGAAATAGCCTTGGAGCGACTTGAAATGGTTGCCCGTTTTGCAGGAAAAGAAAGGCTGAGAACGGCATCCTACTTGTTGGATACCGTTGTTGAAATATTGCCCAATACCGTGCGGAATACCCTAAAGCGACATCAAGAACGTTTGGTGCAGATAGAAGCCCTGTGCCGCGCTATTCACCCAGAAACTGCCCTTAAACGCGGTTACGCCATTGTGCGAAAATCCGGCACGATTGTCACCTCCGTGAAAGAGGTTGTGACGGAATCACCATTGGAGATACAGTGGCATGATGGCACCATAGTGGTGCATAGCCTGTGACAACGAGTTTGACCGCCTATTAATAATGAGTTATTATTTCTGAATTTTCAAACTCAAATCCAGAGGCTGAAAAGAGTGGGTCAATGCCCCAACGGAGACAAAATCAACGCCAGTTTGGGCGTATTTTCGGACAGAATTCAAGGTGATTCCCCCTGATGCTTCTGTTTTGAAACGACCATTCACCATTGCAACTGCTTCTGCTAGGATTGGAATTTCAAAATTATCAAACATGATTTGGGTAATACCACCAACTTCCAAGGCTTCCTCCACTTCTAATAGGTTGCGCACTTCGAGGGTAATACCAAGGCTCATGCCTTTTTCTTGTTGATACTGAAGGGCTTTGGTTACTGCATTTTTGATACCACCAGCAGCGTCCACGTGGTTGTCTTTGATCATCATCCAGTCGTATAGCCCCCAGCGGTAGTTTTCACAACCACCAATTTTGACTGCCCATTTTTCTAAAAAACGGATCAAAGGCGTTGTCTTTCGCGTATCCAGTACTTTTGTTTTAAGATCACCCACTTCGAAGGCATAGCGGCTGGCCAAGGTAGCAATACCGCTCATGCGCTGCATGGTATTCAAGATCAAACGTTCTGCTTGAAGTAAAGCACGGGTATTGGCCTCCACTTCAAAGGCTATTTGGCCGTAAAGTACATCGGTGCCATCTGTTTTATGGATCGTCATTTGAGATGTCGGATCCACATGCTTAAATATATGCTCTGCCAATTCTATACCCGCTAATACGCCATAATCTTTTACTTTTAGGACGGCGCGACTGCGGCTATCGGCCGCAATAGTGGCCAGACAAGTGTGATCGCCTTCACGAACATCTTCATGTAAGCCTGCTACTATAAAATTATGTATTTCTTGATCTGTTATTTGTATTGGGCGCATTTATTATTAGTTTAAGCAGTGGTAAAACAAAAATGGGCTATTTGGGTAAAATCGAGCAGCAAAGATACGATAAAAATTACTCTTTCCACTTAATATTGCATCCCCCTGAAGGGTGTTGCAAAGCCAGTGGTGCCTCACCATTCAGTACCGCCTCCAAGGCTGCCCGCAGATCGGCACCTGTGGGTGGAATAGGGTTTCGCCTGGGGCGGCTGCTATCAAGTTGCCCTCGATAACTAAGTTTTAAATCTTTATCAAAAACATAAAAATCGGGGGTGCAAGCCGCATCGTATGCACGAGCCACTGACTGCGATGCATCATAGAGATATGGAAATGTATAGCCTACCTGTTTGGCATGGTCGGGCATTTTTTCAGGAGCATCTTCTGGATAATGCACCGCATCATTGCTACTAATACCAACGAATGCTACGCCTTTTGTTTCATATGTTTTGACAATATTGGCTATTTCAGGATTAATATATAGTACGTATGGGCAATGGTTGCACAGAAACATCACCACCGTGGCTTGGGCTCCTTTTGAGGCCGATTCAAGGTCTAAAAACTGCCCATTTTCAGGATTTAAGAGTGAAAAATCGGGTGCTTTCGTACCCAAAGGAATCATGGTTGACTCGGTATATGCCATCTAAAAATATTTTTTTTCGAAACGATTATTGCTAAACAGAAAACTTGGCTTAGTGTTTGTCTTTAGGTATTCGCAATATTATTTAATATTGCCCTAATACTTGTGTACTTTTGTGCCTTGGTTTTAGCTCTGCCCTATGGCAATCCATCTTTTTTTAATCGCTTTTCTGAAACAGATAATATAATATGCTCCAGCGTTCGCTTTTGTATGGCGTGGTGATGCTCATCCTATTGGGCTTGGCAATCAGTGCCGGGCAGTGGGACAAAGATACAACACTACTTCAACAGCATGCCGATGAAATTTCGGCCGATATCAAAAAACAAGCCGAAGAAGCCGATTCATGGTCAAAGCAAAACCTGAATAGTGGTGTTATGAATAAAACCGATTTCAGCGCATTGCTGAAAGGCCAAACCCAAGCATTCACTGTGGTGGCACACCGAGAAGATTCCATTATTTTTTGGTCAAATAACAAGATAATACCTAGTACCAAGGAACTTACAGCCTTGAAAACGCAATCTGGATTTCAAATCCTGAACCTTCCTTCGGGTTGGTTTGCCGCCAAAAGCGAAACCGCTGGCAATGATACCAAGACCACTCTCATTCCTATTAGGTATGGGGTGTCCAGTTCCACTTTGTTTTCAGCCTCCAAGTATATCCCTTCCAATGTAAATATCACCACTGAAAAAACACCCTACGAAATAACGGTCAACGGAAAGCCTTTGGCTTGGCTGAAAGCCACAGGTAGTGTACAAGCCGCTTGGTTACAATGGGTCAAATTGATCGCTTGGGGCTTGTTTTTATTTACCCTTATCGCATTTATTCATAAAATAGCCAGTACTCTAAGCGAAAAAAGAGGTCTTTGGGCTGGTGGATTGCTGGTGATACTTTCTGTGCTCGCCATCACTCTTTTAAACAGTGTTACAGGTTTCACTACTCAACAGTTTGGTGCTTTACCTGCCTTTTCACAACAGTTTGAAGATGCATCTTTTATTGGGCGTTCATTGGGCGATTGGTTACTCCACATCTTGCTCCTGATTTGGGTCATGGTTTTCACCCAGCATCGCCGGAAAGAGGAGGCCACCGAGGTTGGCTCAGTCCCCGATGGATTAGCGATTGGCACTTCTACGGGTGCTTACCTCCTTATCATGGGTTGTATGCTCATCGCAGCGGAAGTATTCAGACAATTGATTTTTCACTCGGCTTTAATATTTGATTTTGACAACCTGCTTGGCATGGGCAGCCTTGGTTTTTTGGCCTTGGCTGGTATTGTCGCCTTCATGGTAGCCATGTTTTTGTTCAGCCATCGTATGGCTTTGGTGGTCAAACAGTTTCGGTTAGATCGTAACAAACGCTTGGTCGCTTTTGGCGTGGCAGGTGCGGTATTCGCTGTATTGGCCTTTTTGCTTTCTGGACAGTTAAGCCCGTTGTATTTGATTGTTTACGCGCTGGTTTACGCGCTCATGTTTGATGCTTATGTACACTGGGATTCTACAGGATTTGGGTGGGTGCTTTGTTGGCTTCTGCTTTTTTCCATGTTTTCATCGTCGCTATTGTACCGTTATAATAAAATAAAGGACGGTGAAGTGCGAATGGCTTACGCCAAAAATCTAGTGGACGCTCGCGACACCAGTACAACAGAAAAAATACTGCCCGCCGTTATAGCGGCCATCCAAAAAGATACCCAAAATATTGGAAATCTCTTGAAACCTTGGCCTTTCAAGGCGCGAAAGGCTGAAATCAATGCCGCAATGTATCAGCAAGTGATGCAACAGGAATACCTGTTCCAGCACTACAGACCTGAAATAAATGCTTACGATAAAGAACGGCAAAGCATCATAGTCGGGCAAACCCTAGACTATGCTGGGATGCAACAGTATTGGGACAGTGGAGTACCGGTGTCAGGATCCGCCAATTTGCGTGGGGTAACCGATGAAACTGGAAAATTTGCTTATATTACCAAACTGAATACGTTGCGTATGGGTGATCCTTCGCAACCGGCTCAGGTTTATATAGCCTTTAGGCACGAATATCCATCGGCTACCAATACCTATGCACGCATGTTTTTCCAAGCACCTTACAAGGGTATGGATCAACTTTCCCGCTATGACTTTGCAGTACGCAGCAATGGCCAATTGGTGGTTGAACAAGGTTTAAGCAATCCGGGTATCTGGAACACCACCCTCGAAAAAGGCAAAATATCCGATGTTGAAAATCTGGAATTGGGTCGTTCCGACGCCGTTGCTATTAGCCAAGATGGCAATACTATGGCAACTGTTGGCCGTGTTACGGGCGGATGGTACAAAGAAGTATATCTTTTTGCTCTCCTGTTTTCTTTGGCAACGTTCTTGTTGTTTGCGCTATCATTTTTCAATGCTTATCTGCACTTTTTACCTGCTGAATACAACCTGCGCCTAAGTACCAATGGTTCTTTAGCCAAGCGAATCCATTTTTGGAACATCATGCTTTTGGCTATTTCATTTGTAGTGGTGGGATACCTGACTTATCGGCACTTTACCCATACCCACGAAGAAAATGAGCGCAGCACCGTGGACTATAAGAGCCAAGCCATGTTATTGCACTTAAAGTCGCGTGCTTTGGGTACTGCTCAGTCGGGCGATAGCCTTGGTCTTGGCCAAGCCTTGCCCCAGTATTTAAACAGTATAGCGAGCAGCCTTTCTTCTGATGCCAACCTATATAGCAAAGAAGGCAGTTTGGTCTATACCACTCAGCCAGAATTGGCTCATATCGGATTGATACCAAGCAAGATGAATGCCGCCGCTTGGGCAGCCTTGAACCGCAATGCACAAGCGGAAAGAACCACTTCGGATCAATCAGCGGGTATTGATTACGCCACCAAATACCTTTCCTTGCGCAATGGGCAAAATCAGTTGTTGGGCTTCATCGGAGTCCCTTATCAACTGAATGATGCCAAACTTGGCCCCGAAGTGTCAGACTTTATTGGCATGTTGGCCAGTTTATATGTGTTCTTGTTATTGATCGCATTTGCAGTTACTTTTGTACTGTCGCGATCTATCATCAAGCCCCTGCGCTTGCTTTCTGAAAACGTAAAAACATTAAGGCTTGAAGATAAAAATGAGCCCTTGCAATACTCTGGCGATAGCCAAGATGAGGTAGGCGAACTGATCGGCCAGTACAATACCATGGTGGATAAGTTGGAAGCCTCCAAAGTGCAAATGGTGAGGCTCGAACGCGAGGGGGCATGGCGTGAAATGGCAAAACAAGTGGCACACGATATCAAAAATCCATTGACCACCATGAAACTCTCTATGCAACAGTTGGAGCGTGTATCAAATAATCCAGAACAAGCCGCTGCTTACCTCCGTAAGGCGATTACCCGTTTGATAGAGCAAATAGATTCTTTGGCTCAAATTGCTTCGGAGTTTTCTATGTTTGCCAATCTTGATATACGCAACAAGAGCGAAGTCGTGGTAAACGAGGTGGTAGAAAACGTGCATGACCTATTCAGTGAGCACAAAAACGTGGATTTGGATCTCCAATTGCCCTCAGAAAAACTGAATATCTTGGGGGATAAAAATCACCTAATCAGGGTATTTAATAACTTAATTATCAATGCAATACAATCCATTCCTTCGGATCGTCGTGGAGTGATACATGTATCCGTGTATAGAAAGGCTGAGTCTGCGGAAATAAAAATCAGTGACAACGGAGGCGGTATTCCACCTGAAATCAGGGATCGTGTATTTGAACCTAATTTCACGACCAAGACATCAGGCAGTGGATTGGGATTGGCTATTTGTAAAAAGATAATAGAGGCCCACGATGGAGAAATGCGTTTTGAAACCCGCGATAATGAAGGCACTGATTTTTTTGTAGAAATTCCTATTTCATCCGTTGGGTTACAATTGAAATTTCCATAATCGGAACCTAATACACTATTGACACACCGCAATACACTTTAATTCAATGGCAATAGGCGTTGGCAACCGATCAATGCCCACAGTGGTGCGGCAGGGCTGGTGGTCTTTGAAATATTCCGCATAAATGCGATTGAACGTATGGAAGTCGCGTTCCATATCCGTCAGAAAGACGGTGACATCCACCAAATCTTCCCAAGCGGCACCAGATGCCTCCAATACACTGCGTACATTTTTGAACACCGAATGCACCTGTGCTTCAAAATCGAAGGCGGTATAATTGCCAGAAGGGGTGCGTGTCAGTCCTGGCACCCCGTCCGTTTCAGGGTCACGCGGGCCAATGCCTGATAAGAAAAGCAGATTCCCCGCTTTTCTGGCGTGTGGATAAAGCCCAACGGGTTTGGGCGCATTTTTTGCGTCTATACTGGTCATGTTATAATCGTTGTATCCCTTTAATTTCTAAATACTGGCCACAAAATTAGTAAAAAATGCGAGACTGTTTTTAAAACGGTCTCGCGTCGCCTCTGTGTACTCTAAAAAACGCTCCTCCGTGGCATCTCCGTGGTGAAATAGATGAATTTTCTCAAAGAAAAATATTCAATCTGTCTGTTTCGGGCAACGTGATTTATACTATACCACGAAATGGGGGGTGCTAAAAAGCACTCGCTAGGGTTTGCAACCCAAAATATGTCGTCGTCAGGTCTCTGACCTATCAACACCAAATTTCGGGTTGCAGCCCTTCGAGAGTATCATCCGCAAGATAGTTTGTGCTTGCTTGATGTGGCAGTGATGGATTAAGCAGTCAACGCATTGATGCGCTCTTGCAAAGTAGCCACTGATTCTATCAATTGTTTGAAAGAATGTCCATTTACACGGATATCTCCATCGTTGCCATCAATTTCGATGACGGTTTCGCCACGAGAATTTTTGACAGTCAATTCCCCGTCAGATTGGCCGCCGCCCAAGGTCAGGCTACCAGAAATACCATTCGCATGAAATGTGTTGCTTCCAGCGCGGTTGAAAAGGCGCAAAGAACCGTCGTGGCCTTCCGCTTGTATGAGCATTTTACCGTCGCCATTGGTCAATACAAAATCGCCGTCGTGCCCACTACCGCCTAAAACAACGTTTGCAGTACCTCCATCCATGTGTATGGTCAGGCCATTATCAGCATCTTTAAGGCGTACATCGCCGTTGCTGCCTTCGCCGCCGAGGTTGATGTTTCCGTTTCCACCATCAATGTGGATGGTGGTTTTGCCTGCTTCGTTTTTCAAAACAGCATCACCTTGGATTCCTTCGCCACCAAGGATAAGATTACCAGTACCGCCGTCTAAGTGTCCTGTTACTTGGCCTTCTTTGTTGGTCACGCGCACATCGCCGTTGCTGCCTTCGCCGCCAAGCGTGATGTTACCATTGCCGCCATCTATGTGGACAGTGGTTTTGCCTTCTGTGTTTTTCACAATAGCATCACCTTGAGTGCCTTCGCCACCAAGGATAAAGTTACCAGTACGGCCATCAAGGTGGAGTGTGATGTTATCCGCATCATTTTTTACGCGCAAATCGCCATTGTGGCCACTACCACCCATGTTGATGTTACCGTTAGAGCCATCAAGGTGGAGGGAAGTTTTTCCCATGGCATCACGAAGGGTGATGTCGCCATTTGAGCCACTGTTACCGAGGTGTAGGTTTCCGCCATTGCCGTCGAGGTGAATGGTGGTTTCGCCTTCGGCGTTTTTCAGGCGAACATCGCCATTGTGTCCGTTTCCGCCAGCGGCGATGTTACCCCGGTTACCATCAAGGATAATGTTTTCGCTACCTTTTTCGTCCGCGAGTGAAATGTACTGAAATTGATCTGTCATGTTACTGAATGATTTGTTTAGTTAAAAATCACACAAAGAGACAGCGATTTTATTTCAAAAAATAAATTTGTGTTTTAAGTTACTTTAAATAAATTGCTAAGGAAATGTACTCTGCTCACAGATCTATGGCCAGTATTGTTTGATCAGATCAAATTTAATAAGTTGTTGTTTTCCGGTTCTTATTACACTTTTTTATTAGAGTTGATGATGAGGGACGGGGATTAACATAAAAAGGTGGCGATCTTAAAAACATTTGCGGATATTTGTGTTGTTAGAGCCTCTCAAAAATTAATTTGCCAGATTCAAGTAATAAAAGCAAGTTTTTAAGATAGAGAAGCATAGTATTTCAATAAAAAAAGGGCATAAAAATGACTGAACGAGAAAGTATCAAATTCCGCCAATTACTAAGACGAGTAAGATGGATGTTTTTCATCGTGGTTGGGGTTGTATTTGGCCTCATTATGTTCATAAAAGAATGCAATGAAACCCGTGAGCGAAAGGCAAGTATAAAAGCATTCAAAACCAAACTTGAAAGCATGGTCAATAATCCAAGTTTGTTTGATTTCTACGAATTTCAAACTAGGGGCTTGGAGGCAAAATATGGCAAATATTCAGGTCATGGAAGGCCCTTTGGGAAAATTATTAAATTGGAAGGCGACCAAGTTTGGTTTCGGCTTTCAAACAAACCCAATCTCTTTTTCTCCGACAATGACGATATTGTCAAATTGGCTTTTTTTGAAGATGAAAAATCGGATTTAGATACTATTTCTTTGAGCAAGTCTGCATTATTGGCTACTTTGCACCGTGATACGCTTACCATAAAGCAGAGAGATACGGCATATCAAATCATAGAATTATTGAATATAGAGCGATTGGATGGCCCTGATATCCTGCCCGCAGGCGGGAATTTTCAAGGGCAAAATCTGTATTCCTATACTTTCTACAATGATAGTTTTGATGGCGTTATCACCGCCATTGAACCCAAAACAGGTACTGCAATCAGTGAAAAATCGCTACCTTTTGAACTGAGTCGGGGAAGAGACAATAGATTTAGGGTGAGCGGAACGCTGGATAATATTGATGCCGAATTTTATATAATCGCTACTTCCAAACGCACTGCGAGGTTGGTTTTTAAGGTGAAAATTGAAACTCGAAAGGTGACCGTAGAGCGAGTGTATTGAATAGGCTGCTCTTAAATTTAAAAAAGCGTTAAGGAACAGGTAAATAATAACTTTAACTAATTGATAATTAATGACTTACACAAAACAAATTGCACTACTTATTTGCCTTTGCGGCATCACCACCGCAAATGCTCAATTACATCCCTTAACCTACTATTCCCAATTGAGTTTTGGAGCCAATTGGGCCAACTTTACCATTGGCATCATGGTCGGCAGAATCAATAACGACACCCTGCCCGATGTCGTCATGACTGGTGCCCAAACCTACCACTTGGGCTTTGGCGAAATGCAAAACGGCAAACTCCACTTTGCGATGCGTCCCCAACAATTTATCCGAGACAGAGAGTATTTGTTCAAAGGTCAATTAGTGGATTTTGACAATGATGGCGATCTTGATTTTCAATCTGGGATGCACACTTTACCGTATCAATATGCCACCTATATCTTTGAAAACCAAGATGGTATGTTGTCGAATTCTTTTTATCGGCCATCGCTTCCTTTGCCGGATAGTACTGTCCTGACCTTTGGTCATTTCAATTCGGATAGTATCATGGATGTTTTTTACTACCGCGAACCGCCACAAAGTTCGCCTGGTTATCACCTCAAAAATGGTGCTACGGGGCTAGATATGCCCTTGGGATTTGATTATTTAAGCGGTTTGATCCCCAATGATTACAACAAGGATGGTTTGATGGATTTTTTGCAGGTACACCCTAACTCACCCGCGTTGGGCACACAGGCGCACCGATTGTACCTCAATCGAGGGGATTTTACGTTTGACAAGTTTGAAACCCGTACCTTGGTTTATGCCGATGCATTGGGCGATTTTGATGGGGATGGTGTGCTTGATTTGCTCGATTTTGTGGGTGGAAATGGATTGAATTACAGTATAAAATCAAGTCTGAAAAGTGCAGATAGCGCGCTTGTTTCCCCAGTTTTTGTTTCTCCAAAATTAATTGAGCAATTACCAGTCACCATAGATTTGAACGACGATGGTTTCGATGATTTTTTGGTATTTACCCGTGACTCCACTTTTTTTTGCAAAAATAATGGGAACCTGACCTTTGAAATTTTCCCAATTGACGAAGTGGCCAAGGTAGCGGCTCATCGGCAACACCCTGATTTGCCCAAGGGGACTTTACTTGGACTTTCATACGATGGCACGCCCGTGCGCCTCGAATTAGTGTTTAGCGATAGTACGGGGTTCTCCATGCAGGTTGATTACAATGCGTTCTCGCCTTTTGTGATACCTGAACCTATTTATTTCTTCCAAACTGCCACGATTGATGGGGATAATGATGGACTACCAGAACTTTGCATCGCATCTGAATCCAATATATTTTGTGCTGAAATGCAAGCAGATAGTACTATTGGTTCATATAATGTCGTTCGCGGTTTCAAATACGATGACATTCGCTCCATGACTTCGGCTGATTGGAATTTGGATGGACACAACGACCTGCTTTATTCTGATGGTACTAGCATTCAGGTACGGTTGAGACAGGCAGACAGCACCTTCTCGGTACCCATTTTTGTGACCGACGGTTTGCTGTTTGAAGTATTGGATTTTGATAACAATGGCTACCTAGATTTGCTTTTGGATCTAGGGTATGATTCTACACTTGTGCTATTATTTGAAAATGACAGCATTATTCACTCACAGACGCTTTACACGGGTTTCACACCGCAATCTGTGATGGCTTTTGACCCCAATGGCGATGGGTTTCCAGATATTGCCATGAGCAGCGGAAATGTGACTAACGGTAAAACCAGTGTCTTTATGAACAATGGGCAGGGGCATTTTTCAAAAACGCAAAGCAATATCCCAGGGACGCTTGCATTACATGAGTATATAAAATCACCCTATATATTTTTGGTTCATACGGATGAACAAACTCCCGATTTTGATTTTCTTGCTGAATTATACAAAGTTTCTCCCAATGGGAACTCAATACAACTCATTAATAGTCAATTGTTTGTGGACACTTTGATTAATTTTCGGGAAGCCTGGATGACCCTTTACGGTAATGACTCTATACCTGATTTGTTGTTCAATTATGGTTCGAGCGTCAAAGCCGTTTTAATAGATGATATTGGGAACGCAGAAACGCATACATTTAATAATGTTTCAATAGCCGCCATCGAGGATATGACTGGAGATGGATTTGCGGAGGTTGTATGGATCAAAGGTTCACAGATATTTGTAGAAAACGTTGAGCCTCCTACCCCTTCTGGAACAGATGAGGCATTACAACCCTTGGGTTTTCAAGTATTTCCAAATCCTGTTTCTGGTGGTGCGTTGTTGGAAATCGTCTTGGAAAACGACTTTTCAGGTGCCGTAAAAATAGAGGTTTTGGCCTTGGATGGCCGTGTGTTATCAACGTCAGAAAGATTCAAAAACCTTCCGATATTCAACGCAACGATCCAGACTTCAGGTTTTCCAAATACGTTTATCGTGCGTGTTTTGGATGGGAAAAGTACGGGTTCACGATTGGTTTTTAAATTTTAAAATAACTACAATTTATGAAAAAAATATTTAACTTACTCTTCCTTTTATTACCATTTTCGGCATTAGCCCAACTCCGTGACAATCAATATATTGAGCCCAATATGTTCAGTAATACCGTCAAGTATCGGGAGGTTAAAAAGCCAGTCAACAAATCGCCGCACCTGAAAATTCGGATAGACAAGGCTTTGGCAGAAAACAAACTCATTGTTGAGCAAATCGGATTCAGATATTCGGATTCGGGCGTAGAGTTTGCGGTGTTTTTCAAGCAACCCATACCCAATTTGAATACCCAATTGGCACTTGTAGTTTATGATAAAACTGGGAAATTGGTCGTTTCACAGGGTTTTCAACACAATGCCAACGAGTTCAAGACCGATCCACAGGTGACGTATGTGGATTACCTTACACCCGAAGGTGACGTGGTCATTTTGCGATTGGTGGAAGCCACTAAAATCGCCCCTGCCACCAGATTTGACTTATACAAAACCTATCCCACAAACCTGAAATGGGTGACATCCACTTTGCCTTATGATGCTATTCTGCCGCCAGTGATGGCAGTAGAGCAAGAGATTTCCATGAAAGCCGAAGAAGGGCCAGCCGAAGTTCCCAAATTTGAAATACCAAAAAACATGAAAGACGGGAGACCGCATTGTTTTCGTGCTCAAAACACCCAATTGTACGGTTATTTCATGAATGACAGCATCTTAGTGCCTTTCGAGTTTGAAGAATTGGACAATCAATACTCCGATTTTATGAAAGGCAAAAAACAGGGCAAATACGGCGCAATCAACGCCAAAGGCCAGACCATTATCCCTTTTGAATATGTGCAGATGCAACACGCGCCAATGGGTTTTGTGGTCGCTGGGAAAACATGGCGCGAATTGGGGCTAATCAATCGAAAAAATGAAACGCTCGTACCTTTGGAATATCGGGAAGCCATTAGATATGCCGATAGTATTTATATTTTTGACAAAGTAAATCAACAATTGGTCATTCAGTTGAATAAAGACCAAAGTATTCGAGAAATAAACCGTTTTGCTTATGAAGATGTGGGTATGATGGAAGGTTATACGAAGTTTTTATGGGCAAAATCCAAGGGAAAACAAGGCGTTATTTCCATAGAAAACAAGGTTTTAGTGCCTTTTGAATACAAAAGCATCCCTTGGATAAAAAACAACTTGATTTGTTTTGAAGGAGAAAACAACAGAAGAGGGATAGTCAATTTTCAACAAAAACCGCTGATTCCCGCTGACAAATATGTGGAAATAAATGCTACTCAAAATCCTAATATTCTAATCGTCAGCGATGAAAAATACAAACGCGGGGTGGTGGACACCAGTGGCAAACAGATCGTGCCGCTGCAGTATTACATTATCTGGGACTTGGACACTGCTTCTTTTGTAAAAACTAGATACGTAGATAGTAAATTCTCATTGTGGAATATTGCGGGCAAACAACTTTCATCAGAAATGTATGAAGATATTATCTTCAACCGCGAAATTCCGAACCTGATTTTCGTGCAACACTCTGATACAAGATGGCAGTTTTTGAATAGAAAAGGCGAGATCGTCAGCAAAGAACTGTACAAAGAATGGTACACATTTTCAGGAGGCATGACCGTCACCCTGAATGACCGCAAGGCCGTGTTCAATTCGGAAGCCAAGCAATTGACGGGGTTCAACTATACTGGTTTTGTCGGAGCATATAAGGGCGATGAATCAGAAACTGTTCGTAAAAAATTGGGACTACCAGTAGGCATCAAACTCTTATGCAGAATGTATAAAAATGGCAATGAAATAGTAGTTGTTGATACCGCTGGGAAGGAATATCCAGGGAAATATTGATACAATTTTTGTATCCCCTCAAAAAGTCAGGGTAACATGTAATAAAAACATAACTTTGCGCCATGTACAAAAAGATAAAAGATATAAACCCTGATCAACTATTGAGCAGTGATGCTAGATCAACGGTGATACTTTTATTGGGTGCGGTTGAAGGTCTGATGTCTGATGTGGAAGCATTGCGTCAAGAAAATCAAGCATTGCGAGATGAGAATAACAGGCTGAAGGGCGGCAATGCACGTCCCCAGATTAAAGGGTCGGTGGATCGCAACACAGACATTTCCAGTGGCGGAAAGGAAAAAGGTAAGGAATTGCGGAAAAGAGGAGAAAAGAAGGACAAAGCATTTTTGGTGCCAATGGATGAAACGGTGAAGGTACTATTTGACAAAGACAAGTTACCATCAGATGCAGTGTTCAAAGGTTTTACGCGCTATACTCAACAAGATATTGAAATTAGGCGGCGTAACAGAGTTTTCCTGTTTGAGACATGGTATTCGCCTTCACTGGGTAAGACACTAAGACCTCCGTGGCCAGAAGGGACGGCATCTGGCCATTATGGGGTTGGCCTCCGCAGTTTATTGAATGTACTTCGCCATTTATCGGACGTTACAGAGGGAACGCTTTGCGGATTGATAAAAAGTTTTGGCATCCAAATAAGTGCTGGAACGATCTCTAACCTGCTAAAGAGAGAGCAGAAATGGGCATTGCAGGAACAGCAAGACATACTTCGTGCTGGATTGAATCGCGATGTACCCAAACAGATGGATACGACAGCCAATCGGCAGAGAGGAGTCAATAAGGCAACTCATATCATAACTGACCCGTATTTTACAGTATTTCACACCACCGACACCAGAACAAGACTTGATTGCCTCAGTGTCTTACAAGGAAACCCCAAGGAGGGAATCAAACTATTGTGGCATGAAGGGCTAAAAGAGCCTCTACTTCGGGCAAAACTAGGCGCATCCCATCCAGAATCCCTCAAAAGGCTTATGGAGCATAATCCCTGCCTAACTATATCTGAGTTTGATGCTATGATGATGCGGGATGCTCCCGAAATATTCAAGATCAAGAAGGTGATGTCCTCCATGCGGGAAGAAATGGCACTGGCCTACTATGAACAACAAAATGACTTCCGCCCAGTAAAGACACTCTTGAGCGATGGTGCACCAGAATACCTGAGGCTTTCCAAATATCATGGCCTATGCTGGATTCACGACGCGCGGCACTACAACATATTATCCCCCAAAATAACTTGGAATGCGAAACAATTGGAAGAATTCAAGGGGAGATACTGGGAATTCTACAGAAAAATACTGGAATATACCCTGCAAAGTAAAGAATATCACCAAAAAAATAAAGGACAACTCATCAAAGACTTCGATGCTCTGTTCATCGCCGACACCCAATACGATGGATTAAACAAGGTCATTGAGAGTACAGTGTTTAATAAAAAAGAACTCCTTATGGTGCTGGACTTCCCAGACCTGCCTCTACACAATAATGCAGCAGAACTTGCTGCACGCAGAATAGTCCGAAAACGGGACATATCGTTGCACACTTGGTCTGATTGGGGTACCCAACTCAGAGATGCATTCCTATCTATTACTCAGACTGCATTCAAGCAAAATGTCTCCGCCTACCAGTATATCTGTGATCGAATCAGTGGAAGATTTCAACTGGAGTCTTTGGCTCAATTGATTCAAAGGAAGCCAACGGCTACCCTGACTTTTTGAGGGGATAC
>JANMMZ010000009.1:0-150420 GCA_031373665.1 Saprospiraceae bacterium
TTGCCGCAACCGACCTCGCCGAAGTGGTAGGTATGGCCATTGGTTTACAATTATTGTTTGGTTTGCCTTTGGTTTGGGGCGTGGCCATCAGTGTATTTGATACTTTTTTGTTGCTGTTTTTGATGCAATTAGGCATTCGGAAATTGGAGGCATTCATCATCGGATTAGTGGTGGTGATCGGGGCGGCATTTGCCATCCAAATGGTGTGGGCCAAGCCCGCCATTGGCGAAATAATGGGTGGTTTTATTCCTACGATGCCAAGCAATGAAGCACTATTTATCGCCATCGGCATCATAGGTGCTACCGTAATGCCCCATAACTTGTATCTGCACTCAGCATTGGTACAATCCCGTAAAATAACCCGTACCCCCGAAGGCATCAAACGAGCCATCAAATACAATATTTTTGACACGGCCATTGCCCTCAATATGGCCTTGTTTGTGAACGCTGCTATCTTGATATTGGCTGCTGCTGTATTTCATAAAAATGGCTACACGGGTGTTTCTGAAATACAAGATGCCCATCGGTTGCTAGAGCCGATGCTAGGTAAAGGATTGGCACCTATATTATTTGCTGTCGCGCTCATTGCAGCGGGACAAAGCAGCACGGTCACCGGTACATTGGCGGGTCAGATCGTGATGGAAGGTTATTTGGATTTGAGGATTGCGCCGTGGTTGCGCCGTATTATCACGAGGCTTATTGCCGTCATACCGGCTATTTTGGTGATTACTTTTATGGGAGAATCGGCCACTGGCGATATGTTGATCTTGAGTCAGGTGATCTTGAGTATGCAGTTGGGGTTTGCCATTATTCCACTCCTCCACTACGTCAGCGACAAACGTCGCATGGGCGAATTCAGGATTGGTTTTTGGGCGCAGTTGGGAGGATGGGTCAGTACTGCCCTCATCGTTTCTTTGAATGTACGCTTGGTCATACAGCAAGTTAGTAGTTGGATCTCGGCTGCTGGCCCTAATGCTTGGATGATCCAGTTTTTAGTAGTTCCTGCCCTTGTTGGAGCGGCTGGAATGTTGTGTTATATTACTTTGAAACCATTATTGACAAAATACACAGATGCACCCACCCGATTGCCTCATGGTGAATTCAAAGGGATTACAGCCATTCATACACCGGAGTATAACGAAATTGCGGTAGCATTAGATTTTTCTGCGGCCGATCAAAAAACATTGGAACACGCCTTGTTTATTGGCAAAAAAGAGGCAAAATACTTCCTTATACACGCAGTAGAGACGGCAGGTGCCCAAGTAATGGGCAGCGACATCCAAGATTATGAAACCCAGATGGACTTAGAGAACCTCGAAAAGTATGCCACCTATTTAAGAGAACTTGGTTACGAATGCTATACTATAATCGGGTATGGCTCAGCAAAGCAAGCCATCCCAAAATTGGTGAACGAGCACGGTGTAGATCTATTGGTCATGGGGGCTCACGGACACCGTGCGCTCAAAGACTTGATATTTGGTACTACCGTTGGTGCGGTGCGCCATGCAGTGGGTATTCCGGTGTTGATCGTTCGGTAGTATTGGTTATTATCCCTTACGAATCAGCATGACCGCCCATAAAATACCTGCAATACTGAATGCATAGATCAAATGAAATGGTTCACCGTCAAGTAGTCCCCAGAAAATGGCGATCACAGGCATGATAAAAGTGGCAGAACTGGCAAACAAGGGAGAACTAATGCGAATGAGTTTGTACTGGAATAGTTGAGCCACTGCAGTACTCATCACGCCCAAAAATACAAGGCAGGCCAAGGGTTTTATATTATTTGAATTTATTGCAAAATGGCTTAAATTAGGCAAAAAACAAGTAAAAAAGGCTAATAGCCCTACAAATGACACGGTAGCACCCGACAGTACCAAGGCTGGAATATCGGATAAGTGCTGCTTAACAAGATTGATATTATACCCATAGCAAATGGTCGCTAATATAATAAGCCCAGCATACCAGTTGATACTGATAGCAGTATCCGACCGCTCTACAGCCAGCATAATGGCACAAGCCAGCCCAAGTATCAGACCAATACCCTGATTCATCTTATACCCTTGTTTGAATACTAAAACAGCAAAAACAAAGGTAAATACAGGCGTTAATGCATTTAATATACCAGAGACTGAACTTTGAATATGTACTTGCGCCAAGCAAAACAAATAGGCTGGTATAAACATGGCCAACATGGCAGACAGGAATGCATACTTATACTTTTCTCTAGGTATTTTCTTAAAGTGCATGATCCCAAAGGGCAAAAAAGCGGCACCTGCCGACATCATTCGGATGGTAGCGGCTTCAAAAAAGCCGAAACCCATCAACCCTTTTTTGATGAGTATGAAACTACTCCCCCAGATGAAAGAAAGCAGTAGTAGATAGACCCATCTTTTGTATTTATCGCTCATAATTTTTTATATAATCAGGAGGCATGATCCCTGTTACGCCTGTTTCGTCTGTTTCGGGCGGCTGTGATACCAGTTTTAATGGAATAATACCAGACCAAACCTCCAAACCCATATCTTCAGCATCATCACCAACACCGTGCGCCCTGAATTTGAAGGATGCTTCTTCTATTTCGACGGCGATGAACATCGTCTTTTTCATATCGCTTTCGCTCGGCTGCCGTGCATCGGCCCACCGACCCGGTATCACGTGATCCGTAAATTTTTCAGCCGCCAGCCACCGTTCCGATGCATCTTCTACCAATCGAGTTTTGCCAAAAGCGATCACCGAGCGATAGTTCATAGAATGGTTAAATACTGAACGCGCCAATACCAAGGCATCCACCATAGTTACGGAAACACAAACAGGGATTCCCTTCGCCATTTGCATGAAAAAATGGCTACCTACCGACCCATGCAAGTATAGAGTATTGTCCACTCGGCAATATCCGGTTGGGATCATGAATGGCTGTTCGCCCATATTGAAACCAACATGGCAAACCAAACCTTCATCTAAGACGGCATTGCGGGCAGCTATATCGTCGTCGTAACGCTTGGGGTAGTAACGACTACCCTCTGTGCGGCTTTGTTTTACTTTCATATTCGTATTATTTACCTGTTTTTACTTTTTTCAAAACCATAATCTCGTTCCACTTTGGCGATGCGCAGCCGGTACTCACTGTACCAAACTTCGCGACCCAAATCGCGGGCAATAACGTGTTCTGCTTGGTATTTCCAATGCTTAATACTCTCCAAATCTTTCCAATAAGAAACCGTGATGCCTATTTCATTGCGCGTACTTTCTACACCGAGATACCCCGGCATGGTTGCTGCCAATGCATCCATTTTATCCGCCATTTCAGCGTAGCCTTGGTCGCCTTCAGTGCGTAAGGTACTGAATATAACGGCGTAATAAGGAGGCTCGGGCGTATTGGCAAGCCCATTGCTCGGTACTTTTTTCATACTATTTATTCCTTTTAGATTGCAAAAGTACTACCTTTGCGGTCTATTCAAGTCATCCACTTTTAAAATAATAGGTAGTCCAGTTGATTGGCGATTATGACCCATTCATAAACCTGTTTTCTATTTTTATCATATGCATCCATTATCAACTTTCATCAGCATAGACAAATCGGCGAAAACGCCTATTTTCGTACAAATAGCCAATGCCCTAACTGATCAAATCCGAAAGGGTACGATGGTATCTGGTGCGCATTTACCCGGCACGCGAGTGTTGGCGGTGACCCTGGGTGTACACCGAAAAACGGTGATTGCAGCTTACGACGAATTGATGGCCCAAGGCTGGATAGAGACCCAAACAACCAAAGGCACTTTTGTCAGCAGAAAACTGCCAGAAGTAAAAGTGGATAAACTTAACCACACTGGCATTCAAATCACTAATAAACCTCTTGAAAAGGCTGGGTTCGCTTTCAAAAAGAACCAATTGCTGGATGTTCCAGCTTTGCGTGGTACGCATGGATTGGCCTTCAATGATGGTTTTCCTGATGTCAGGCTTGCTCCTTGGGACGAGATAAGCCGGGCTTACCGAAGCGTGGTGAAGCAAGGTTATCGAAAAGACCTTCTTTTTTATTCTGATATATCTGGGGAATACTCGCTGCGGGCGGCTTTGACGGACTACCTGCGGGAAAGTCGAGGCTTGAGGATCGGTATCGAAAATGTACTCATCACGCGTGGCAGTACGATGGCTATTTATTTGGCAGCACAGAGTATTGTACAATCTGGAGATGTGGTTTTAGTGGGTGACCTTTCTTACGGTTCTGGGAATTTGATATTCCAAAACGCGGGTGCTACTCTGGTGAAAGTCCCAGTGGATGAGCAAGGGATTGACGTGGATGCCATGGCTCGGATCTGTGAGAAAACATCGGTACGATTGGTGTATGTTACCCCTCACCACCATTATCCAACCACTGTGACCATGCCCGCCGAACGCCGTTTGCGCCTGCTCCAATTGGCTGAAAAATACCATTTTTGTGTTTTAGAAGACGATTACGACTATGACTTTCACTACGATTGCAATCCAATCATGCCACTGGCCGGTGCAGATACTGGCGGACACGTAATCTATGTCGGCTCCTTGTGTAAAGTGTTGACCCCTGCTTTACGGGTAGGGTATGCGGTAGCACCCACAGAAGTAATAGCAGGTATGAGCCAATTGCGCAGGCTCATAGATCGTCAAGGTGATAATTTATTGGAAGCCGCTTTGGCCATGCTTTTTCGTGATGGAGCAATGATGCGACACTTAAAAAAAGCCCAAAAAAACTACCACCACCGCCGCGATGTTTTTTGTGAACTAATGAGCAGTGAATTGGGTACCTTTTTTGAATTTACGAAACCTACTGGCGGTATGGCGGTCTGGGCTAGGTTAGATCCTGCTATCTCATTGCCAGATTTATCAAAGAAAACGTCGCAAAAGGGGCTACTCATCCCCGATGGCATTTCCTACGGAAAGCATTTGAATGCTACCCGTTTGGGGTTTGCATCGGTCAATGAAAGTGAGATTGAGCGTGGGATTCAGATTTTGAGGGGTTGTTTGGGTTAGGAATGATACTAACTTGCGACGCGAGGAGGTCTATACAATACTAAAAAATTATAATCCTTATGAAAGAAGTAATGACTTCCTAATAATGTCCTTATCTTTGCGTTAGGAACGGTTAAAAAGTAACTAGTTCTATTCTCGAAAATTAAATTTGCGTATTATTCAAAAAATAGGGTTTTATGAATATCCTCGTTGATAAATTTAGCAATGCGCAGTTAGAAATCATCCAACTTTTCGCTGGCGATTTACCTGAACCTGAGTTAGCCGTGTTGAGGAGGATTCTATTGCGTTTCAAAGCAGAACGGCTTATGGACAATGCCGATCAAATCTGGGAAGAAAAAAATGGTTAAATGAAGACATCAAAAGCCTACTTCAGGTTAAGATGCGTACCTCCTATAAACGTAAGGATAAAGGATTATGAGGGTTGTGCTTGACACTAACATTCTCTTGGTCTCTATTTCTCGAAAATCGGAAACCAACTGGATTTTTCAACTCTTACTAGATGCTGATGACAATAAATTTGTATATTGTGCTATTGCATCTGGCGCGGATTTCATTAAAGTGAAGATCGCGCCTTCAGGATTCTAAAAAAAATCCCTTTCCCAAAAGTATCCTGTCTGACTATTGCAGAATTTGCTAAATTATGGAATATTTGAGTCCAAGAAAATAATCGTTCAAAGGATTTAACTAGTAGTCAGGTTTAAAAAAGATACCTGCAACATACCATAAATATTAAAAAATGACGCACCTTATTCTGAATAGCATCAAAAATTTGGTGCACCTGAACTCAGTAGAAGAATCTGCTTTTCTGGATATTTTACAGGTTAAACAATTGAAAAAGAAGGAATTTTTGTTGCGGGAAGGACAGATATGTAATAAAATTACGTTTTTAAACAGTGGTTGTTTAAGACTTTTTTACAATATAGAGGGTAACGAAAATACCATTCAATTTTTTATGGCCAATAGCTGGTACACCGATTATACAAGTTTTTTGACTGGCCAACCAACTGTTGAAAATGTACAAGTATTGGAAGCCTGTGAGGTCGTACAGTTTAAAAAAGAAGATATCTATAACCTATATAATCTCTATCCGGTGTTTGATAGGGTTGGCAGAGTGATGGCAGAAAATGCTTTTTTGTCGCTTTCGACTCTGAATAAAATGCTTACGAATGAAGACCCAGAGGAGCGTTATTTGAACCTGCTCCAAAAACGCCCCGAATTAGTAGAAAAAATCCCCCAACACTATATCGCCTCTTATTTGGGTGTCAAACCTGAATCGCTCAGTCGTATTCGCAAGAGAATTTTTCGCGGTAAATGATTTGATAACCCAAGTCAACGTTTTTTGAGGTTCGTGCGCCTCACCTTTGCAGTATTATTTAATAAAATATTGTAAAAATGAAAAAAACATTTCAAATCGTAGTTTCTACGATTTTGCTTTTAAGTAATCAGGTATTTGCTCAAAACACTACTACTTTAGCAAAAAAATGGGGTATCGAAGCCGAATTAGTACAACCATTTTTGCCCACTATCCAAATTATCAGGATTCAAGTCACCCGTACCTTAACTTCGCCAAATGCTAGCAGGAAAGGCGATTTGATATTGGGTGCCTATATCCGACCCAATGTTAAGCACGATGTCGTCGAAAAAATTAATGAGTATATGGCAGTCGTCGGTTATCGTCAGTACTTCTGGAAAGGTTTGCACTTGGAGGCAAAATCGAATATGGGTTATGCTTGGGGTACAAAAAATTTGGTTGATGGCAAAGATTACAATACCCCTACTTGGTTTTGGGAAGCCAATGCTGGTTATAAATTTGAATTTTTAAAAAAAACCGAGACCAATTTTTATCTCATCCCCCAGTTTGGCGGCATTGGCAACCTCATTGGCGATATAGGCCCACGAGATGGCAAACCAGATATTTTTATTCAAGGCAATCTCTTATTAGGGGTTAATTTTTAAAGTAAGGCGCATTGTCGCCCGTTTTCATTCCATTTTTTTATTCAATTAAGCATTTTTCACAATGAAAAAAACAATGCTCATTTTGTTACTCGTTGGAGTAGCAACAGTCCAATCTTTTGCCCAAAATACAGGCAAAAAGGAACTTTTATACAGCAATCGATTCAGTATTTTGGCTGGTCTTATTCAGCCTACTGCCCTCAATGGTGGTAATATTGAGATCAATTATTACACGAAGCGATTGAGTTTCGATTACTCGCACGGCTTTTCGCTCGAACCACCTGTGGTAGGTGATTACAAAATTCAAAACCTAGCCTTGCATTTGCCTTACTCAACAGGTTTTGGTATTGGCTACCGTTTCAACTCGTTTTTTGACCTGCGTTTTGAACCCAAATTGCATAGTTGGGAGGTGTATCATAAAGATGAGGATCAAGTAGCAGCCAATAAAATCAAGGCTTTCAAGACGTTTACCTTGGGTGTTGGAGCCTATTATCGTTATTTTCCGTTCAAAAACAATGCAAACAGGTTGCTTCAAGGTATAACGACCAGTATCAGTTTGCGCTACTGGCAAAATGTTGGTTCTACGCTAAGTGGCGATAAATTTATGTATCTGAACAAAACGACCAATAAAATGGAGGCACTCAAAGCCCCAAATATTGGCATCGCCAATTCACCTATCATTTTTAACATTGCCATTGGCTATACATTTGGAGGTAAATAATGTGAAAAAAATAATCAAACTGACGTATATTTGCTCCATAAATGTACTTACTAGGTTTCGACATAGGTTCTTCTTCGGTAAAGGTTTCACTTGTGGATGCGCGACACTCTGTTGCTATTGCCACGGTACAATCGCCCAATACGGAAATGGAAATTATGGCTCCCCATTTGGGTTGGGCCGAGCAAAATCCTAGTGTTTGGTGGCAACATTGCTGTCTCGCGGTTAAGAAACTATTGGGTCAAACAAACATCAATACTTCAGAAATTGGGGCGATTGGTATTTCTTATCAAATGCACGGATTGGTGGCGGTGGATTCAGGTGGGCAAGTCATCAGGCCAGCCATTATTTGGTGTGACTCAAGGGCTGTCGAAATCGGGGACAAGGCTTTTCGCGATTTGGGCGAGTCTTATTGCTTGGAGCATTGCCTCAATTCACCGGGCAATTTTACGGCCTCCAAAATGAAATGGGTCAAAGAAAACGAAGCGGAAAAGTTTTCAAAAATTCACAAACTGATGTTGCCCGGCGATTATCTCGCCTATCGGATGACTGGTGAAATGACAACTACCGTCAGTGGCCTTTCCGAAGGTATTTTATGGGATTTCAAAGAAAATAAGATTGCCGATAGGCTACTCAAGTATTACGGATTGTCGGAGGATCTTATTCCAGATATCGTACCCACATTTGGGCATCATGGCAAATTGACCCAAATAGCCGCCGAAGCCCTTGGGCTCTCAGAAGGTACGCCTGTGACTTACCGTGCTGGAGATCAGCCCAACAATGCCCTTTCCCTCAAAGCCTTACAACCGGGTGAAGTGGCTGCCACAGGTGGTACATCTGGCGTTGTATATGGCGTGGTGGATAAGTTGGTGTTTGATCGCCAGAATCGAGTGAATAGTTTTGCGCATGTGAACCATACGGCTGCTAAGCCTCGTATAGGTGTACTGCTTTGTATTAATGGGGCTGGTATCCAATACAGTTGGGTACGCCGCCAAGTAGCAGGCCATGGGGTAAGTTACCCCGATATGGAGCGGATGGCTTCCGAGATTCCCACCGGGAGCGACGGCCTGCGTATCATCCCTTTTGGCAATGGTTCGGAGCGATTGTTGGGCAATGAAAATATGGGCGCGCAAATACTGAACTTAAATTTTAACAGGCATGGAAAAGCCCATTTCTATCGTGCTGCCTTGGAGGGCGTTGCTTTTTCCTTTGTATATGGCATGAAAGTACTGCAAGATCTGGGGTTGAATGTGTCGGTGTTGCGGGTTGGAAATGACAATCTTTTCCAATCTGCCATCTTTTCCACGACCATTTCCAACCTATTGGGCTGTAAGATCGAGTTGCTAAAGACCACTGGATCTACTGGAGCCGCCATCGCCGCTGGCGTTGGCATAGGGCTTTGGTCAAAAGTAGGAGAAGGGCTTGGAGCCTTGAATACTGCTGGTGTATATGAGCCGGGATCGTCCGTAAATGGAAAATACACCGATATGTACGAAGATTGGGTAACGCGTTTGGAAAAAGCACGTTCATGAAAAATAAAATAATACTATAACAATATGTCTAAACCACAGCAAAGTGCCACAGTGCGAACCACACTTGGAGATACAGAATATTTTAAAGGCATCAGCCCCATCAAATTTGAAGGCCGTGACAGCGATAATCCTTTATCCTATCGTTTTTACGACGCAACCCGAGTAGTAGGTGGTAAAACCATGCAAGATCACCTGCGCTTTGCCGTCAGTTATTGGCATACATTCTGTGGCACTGGCGGAGATCCATTTGGCCTTCCAACCAAGTTTTTCCCTTGGCTGACTGCCGCTGATCCAATACAGCAGGCTAAAGATAAAATGGACGCGGCGTTTGAGTTTATCACAAAATTGGGCGTTCCGTACTATTGTTTCCACGATTATGATGTTGTGGCAGAAGGTTCAAGTTTGGCAGAAAGCGAACGCCGCCTTCAAACGATGACGGCTTATGCCAAAGAAAAACAACAAGCAAGCGGAGTGGGGTTACTTTGGGGTACGGCAAACTTGTTTAGTAACCCGCGATTTATGAATGGGGCTTCTACCAATCCCGATTTTGAAGTAGTGGCTTATGCTGGGGCTCAGGTTAAAAATGCCATAGATGCCACCATCGAATTGGATGGGGAAGGGTACGTGTTCTGGGGCGGTCGCGAAGGGTATCTTTCGCTGCTGAACACCAATATGAAAAAGGAACTGGATCACATGGGGCGGTTCTTGACAATGGCTCGTGACTATGCCCGCAAAAACGGATTCAAAGGCACGTTTTATATAGAACCCAAGCCAATGGAGCCCTCCAAGCACCAGTATGATTTTGACTCGGCTACGGTCGTTGGATTCCTCCGCGAACACGGATTAGACAAAGATTTCAAACTAAATGTGGAGGTCAACCACGCTACTTTAGCCTTGCATACATTCCAACATGAATTGCAAGTAGCAGCCGATGCGGGCATGTTGGGCTCTATGGATGCCAACCGTGGCGACTACCAAAATGGATGGGATACGGATCAGTTTCCTAATAATGTGATGGAACTCACAGAAGCCATGCTTGTCATATTGGAATCTGGTGGTTTTCAAGGGGGGGGTATCAATTTTGACGCCAAAACCCGCCGAAATTCCAGTGATTTAGAAGATATTTTCTATGCCCACATTGGTGGAATGGATTGTTTTGCTCGCGCGCTTTTGGCAGCACAGAGCATATTGGAAGCCGGTACTTACACCAATATGAGAGCAGAACGCTACGCTTCCTTCAACAGCGACAACGGCCAAGCCTTTGAGCATGGAAAGTTAACATTGGAAGACCTCGCCAAAATAGCCCACCACAATGGGGAACCCCAACAACGGAGCGGAAAACAAGAATGGTTCGAAAATTTGATCAACCGACACATTTGATGTAAATTCTGATCAAATAATATGAACCCAAAGCAATACGCAACTCCTGTTTTCAACTACCGCCATCCATTGATTTGGATGGCGGTATTCGGAGTCTTGTATGTTTTTCTAATTCCACCATTTCAGTCGCCCGACGAACCTAATCATTTTCTGCGAGCATATCAGATCAGTGAAGGGCATTTATTTCCAGAAAAAACGGATGCCCGATTGGGCGGCGTACTGCCTCGAAGCCTTGATCAACTAGTGGATACTTTCGCCTATTTGAAAAACAATTACGATTCAAGGCTAAGTACCTCGTCTTTGCAATATGCGGCGAGCATAGCGTTAAACAGCGAAGATCGCCAATTTCACGATTTTGTAAATACGGCCATTTACGCACCCTTGGGCTACCTGCCCCAGTCTTTAGGGATCTTCATTGCACGTATTTTTGGCGGCGGTCCTTTGCAGATGTTTTATGCCGCTCGATTGTTCAATTTTTTCGCTTGGCTCGGTTTACTGGCCATGACCTTACGCCTATTGCCTGCGTTTGCGCAGATACACATAGCACTTGGTGCCTTGCCTGCTACCTTGGTGATGAGTGCTTCTGCCAATGGGGAAATTTTGTCCAACGCCCTATGTTGGTATCTGATCGCTTATTTTGGGACTCATCATTGGAGGCAGACACAGACCAGCGGTAGGGCTCATTGGCTATTGCCTTTATTGATCCCTCAGAAACTCATCACCTTGCCACTAGTGCTACTCACGCTCTGGGAAAAAACGGCCAGTTTTAAGAAAAAAGCCTTGGAATTTACATTATTATGCTTGGTGTCTTGTTTGGTGGCATGGTATTGGGCTGCTACAGCCAATGCTTGGTTCATTGCTTATGATGATTACAATCCTACCTATCGCGATACCCAGACCCTCAATAGAGGCGTGAATCCTCAAGCGCAATTAGATTATGTGATGCACCATCCAGTGGTATTTGTGGGCACGGTTTCACATTCATTGGTGGCTACTACCCCAGCCATGATGGCGCATTTTGTAGGAAAATTTGGATGGGAAAAGAACTACTTGCCAACTGCTTGGATAGCCATGCTTTGGTTAGTCCTTTTGCTGCTTATTTGTACCGTGGAACGCCCCTTGGATTGGCCTAAAAAAGCCATTGGAGCAACTGTGGTCATAGGATATGTTCTCTTGTTTTCAGTGACCATGTACGCACTCTGGTTCAAGGTAGGTGCCAATAAAATGGATAATTGGCAGGGGCGGTACTTTACGGCTATTGCACCTTTAGCCGCCCTTGTAATAGCCAATCAATACTTGGCAAAGTACCGTGATAAGATCTATACGGTTGCTACCTTATTGTTGGTTCTGTCCAATTTTCATATGCTGTTTATGATTTGGTGCCGGTACTGGCTATGAGTTGCTCCACTGCCAATCGGTAACCGTGGAGGCCACAACCAATGATGCAGCCTGCCGCATGAGCACTGATATAGGAGTGGTGTCGAAAAGTCTCCCGTTTGAAAACATTGCTAATATGTACTTCTATAACAGGCGTGGTGATAGCCGCCACAGCATCGCCAAGGGCAATGGAACTATGGGTAAATGCGCCAGCATTCAGGATAATACCATCGGCTGAAAAACCGACCTGGTGTAAGGTATCTAACAACAATCCTTCATGATTACTCTGAAAATATTCCAATTGAATATCAGGGAATTCAGCCCTTAATTCCTTCAAATAATCGTCAAAAGACCTGCTCCCATAAATTTCTGGCTCTCTCTTTCCCAACAAGTTGAGGTTTGGACCGTTTATGATGTATATTTGCATACGCAAAGATCATTTATTTTTGAATACTGAACTATGATTTTAAGAATATTAATAAAAACGCCGGCTATTATTGGGTGCTTAATTCTGGTTGTATCTGGATATTGCTCCGTATTGAACGCTCAGAGTATGGCCATTTCCGAAGGTTTATCCATTAAAAACGATTATGGTTACGACCTTATTGGCCGCTTGCGCGACCGTATATTATTATTTAGGGACAAGTACAATGATTTTGAAATACAGGCATATGACGATCAGATGCGCCCCGCTTGGAATCGTGAACTAAACGATATTGAGCACAAAGGAGTGCAAATTATTTGCGTTTCAGCAAGTAGAAATGATTTTTCCGTTATTTTTAAACACCGTAAAAAAGGTAGAACCACGCTCAGGGTACACAAGTATGATCCGGGCGCAAAACTAATAGATAGCATGGTCGTGAAAGACTACGGGGAGCGTGTTTTCTCCCCGCCGGTGCTTGATTTTGTGCGCAGTGAAGACCGCAATTGTATTGTGGTGTATAATACGGCCGAACAAAATCTATTGGAATCTACTTGTTTGCGTTTGGACAAAATGCAAGTACTTTGGGATAAGACTATTCATACCTCTGAAGACCAAGGTGATTTGGATGATATTAGGATGGTGGTGAGCGACAAGGGCGACTTTTTCCTTTCTTCGGAACATCAAAACAAAAGAAATAAAGCGGAACTACACGAAGTACATCTCCTGAAAATCGGGATTGGGACTGACGAAGAAGTCATTCGTTTCCCATTGACCGATGTGACGACTGTTGATTCCAAACTAGAATTTGATAACCTGCATGGCAATGTGGTTATATCGGGGCTATACGCTGACAAAAATCGCGACCGTAGCAATGGCGTTTTCTTCTTCAGTTATCACGCCGATTCCAAGGCCAAAATCATGCGTCGAGAGCCTTTTGATGATAAATTTATTTCCATTTTGAGACAAAAGAATGTGGAAGATGATACCAAAGGCATTTTAGATTGCGATGTGGATCAGATCGTTTTGCGGCAAGATGGGGGGGCATTGTTGTTTGTAGAACTCCACCATGAAATACAACGCGGCACTGCCAATGGGCGCGGATTCATGCGCGATGGGAGCCGTATGGTTGTTGATTTTTATTATGAAGACATGTTTGTGATAGCCATCAGCCCCAAGGGTGAAGTGCAATGGAAAACTATATTGCACAAAAAACAGTACTCCCAAGACGATGAAGGCACTTTTTCTTCTTTTTTTCTGATGCGGCAAATAGATCGGCTTCGATTTTTATTCAATGACGAAATAAAAACCGAAAACACTTGCAGTGAATACGTCATTTCACCCATCGGGGAGTTTGATCGAAACAGCCTTCTCACGACCGAAGGCCAAAATATGCGACTCCGGTTTCGGGATGCTTTGCAGGTTTCAGCGCAAGAATGCTTGATCCCTTCAGAGTATCGGAATAAATTGAGGTTGGTACTGTTGAAATATTAGAGTTGGTGCAGTGGGGGCGTTTGTGCGAACCGACGACAAATTTTATTTTAGATAAGGCAAAATTTGCAGTCAAATGCGGGTGATTTGGCGAAAATTTTAACGCAGTATAAAATGAAATTTGGTCGATTCGTGCAAACAGCACCCCACTGCACCAACTCTATTAACTACATCTGCGCCTTAGAAACCAGCCAAGCGGCAAAAACGATAAAAATAAGGTTAGGAATCCACATACTCAAGAGCACTGGCATGGTGCCGCTGCTGGCAAAGGAAACAGCAAATTTAGAGAACAAAATAAAGATGGCACCAATACCAATGGCAAGCGCCAAATGTAGCCCCATGCCTCCCCGTACTTTTCGGCCTGCCACGGCCAAACCAATGATCGTCAATATGATATTCGTGACGGCATCGGCGGTACGGCGGTATATTTCCACTTCAAATTGCTTGGTATTGGAGAGTCCGCGCACATGGTCGCGATCCAATACATCGTAAAGTTCGCTAGTGGTCAATTCTTGATTGTGGTTCTGGAAAAAGATAAAATCTTTGGGAGTCAAGTTAATGGCAGTATCCAAGGGGGTCTTTATTTTTTGATAAGTTTCCTTCATCCCATCGAAAGTACGCACCGTATATTCTGATGTTTCCCAGCGGTTGGGATCACCCTTCCATTTGAGGGTTTCGGCATCCAGAATACTGATGATTTTATTGCCATCAAATTTTTCGAGCCGCAAGCCGCTGATGGTTTGGTTGCTTTTATTATAGCCCCTGATATGGGTTTTTACGCCCGGTGCCACTAAAAAATGTACATTGGAAGTACGTCCTTTGTCTTGATCCGTCCAAACAAACGTGTGCTCAAACCATAATCTAGATTTATTGAGTTTGGGTGCTAGGAAATGGTTGATCGTAAAATGAAATGAAAAAACCACCGTCGCCGCGATCAAGTAAGGCCGCATCAATCGCCAAAAACTAACCCCTGCATTTAGGATGGACAATATTTCGGCATTGAAAGCCAACCGCGAGGTAAAAAAAACAACCGCAATAAGCGTATAAAGCGGCATCAAAAGGCTCGCCATGTGCACCATAAATCCGGCCTCATATGCCAAAATATCTTTCCAAGTACAAGGCTTTTCAATGAATGTTTGGATTTTATCGCTAAAATCAATGGCCACTGAAATCATGGTACAGATCAGTAGTGCAAAGCAGTAAGTCGTCAGAAAATTTCTGATGATATACTTGTCGAGCGTGGTCAGGGTCAGGTATTTCATATCGTGTTTATACAGAACGCGGGAGTGATAGTTTTAGTTGCCCTATGCGCCGCCCATCGGAAGAGGTAATGGTCAGTACATACCCATTCCAGTTAATTTCAGTACCAGTAGCAGGGATATCCCCGCGCAGGGAAAGTGCCAAACCCGCCAAAGTATCTGCCGTGCCCCGTACCTCATCGAAAGTATCGGGCGAGAGACCCGTAATCCTGAAAAGATCGTTCAGTTGCGTTTGTCCTTCAAAAATATAGTTATAATCATCTATTTTACGATAGCCAAGGTCTGTTTCTTCATCAAATTCGTCGCGAATATCGCCCGTAACTTCCTCCAAAATATCCTCCAAAGTGACAATGCCCGCACTGCCCCCATATTCGTCCACGACGATGGCCATGTGCATTTTTTGTTGCTTAAATTCTTGGAGTAATTCGCTGCCGCGTTTGGATTCGGGCACCAAGATCACCTGTTTGCGCATAAGTGGCGACCAATCGAAATCGGCGGGTTCATCCAAATGCGGCAACAAATCTTTCACGTAAAGAATCCCGATAACATTGTCTAAATCTTCACTGAATACCGGCAAACGGGAAAACTCGAAACTGCGCACTTTTCCAAGCAATTCAGCGAACGTATCCCCTTGTTCAATGGCCACTACTTTGGTGCGGGCTTGCATCACCTGTTTCACCGTCACATCTGAAAATCGGACAATACTCTTGAGTAATTCGATTTCTTGTTTTTCTTCTCTGTCTTTAGGATCGAGCAAGGCTCCATTTTTTTCATCGCCCAGCATTACTGGACGTTGATTCACTTCCGTCTGTCTGTCTTGATGATGAATCAAAGGCGTAAACAGCCTCCTCCAAAACGAAATAAAGCGACTCAAATATCGGAGTGTTTTCGCATTGTTGTCAGAAGTCATCTCATTGCCTTGACTGCGCTTGATAAGCCAGAATCCTAAGGTAAGGCATAGGGAAACCAAAGAAAGAGCCAATACCCAAATGCACCATCCGGGCAATTGGGTTTCTATCCCAATCTGGTACAAAAAATGCTTAATGATCGTAGATTGTAGAAAAGTATGAATGATCCATACTGCCAAAAAAACTTTCAAAAACAACCGAGCCAGCAACAGCGCGGCCAAGGCCGGACGTATTTGTCCGACCAATACAATAGCACGCTGCGCACCGCCCGAGCCATCGGCTCGAAGTGCTTCCAAGTCATGCGGAGACACCGCTACCAAAGCGCGTTCCGAGAGTACAATCAAAAAATAAACGACAAACGCTATGAGTATGATTAGCATGGAATATTAAAATGGCAGATCATCGCCCTGCGCCGGCGGCGGGGGAGGTGTATCTGACACGGTCAATTCTACGTTTGTACCTGCGCCTGAATTGTAGGTCGGTTCAGCATTGGGGAACCGGCTTTCTGCGGCATTGGCTCCACCACCTTCGCGACGCTCCAACAAGCGGAATGTGAGCGATTCGATATCGGTCGCATTGCGCTCTACGCCGTCGGTACCTGTGTATTTGCGGTATTTAATTTTACCTTCCACATATACCATCATCCCTTTTTTAAGGAGTTTTTCGGCTTTTTCGGCTAAATCGCGCCATACCACAATGTTATGCCACTCTGTGTTGGTTTGAAAATTGCCATCTTTATCTTTGTATGACTCATTGGTAGCCAATGAAAAACGGCCGACAGCAGTACCATTGTCTAAGTGGCGAACTTCAGGATCTCCGCCAAGATTTCCGATCAGGGTAACTTTATTGATCATGGGTGCAAGATGTTGTGTGACGGTATTAATATCAACCGACACGTGGTTAATAATGTATTTAGAAGGACAAAGATAAACTTTTATTATCCAAATATTGGTCTATAATACGTGGAAATGCAAATTTATTTTTCAAATCACCCTCGCTGGCTAAATGCAAAGGATGATCCAAGTGCAAAAAAACAACATTTTCTTCAAAATCATCAGATAAATTAATTTCACAGAAAACAGCATTGATCTTACGATGCGTCAGGGTCTGTTTATACACCGCAGAAATAGCGGCTATTTGGAACAAAACATCGCTTTTGAAATGGGTATTGCACCAAGTCGTGGCATCTTTTTTGTCCATATCCAAGAAGGCTTTCATCTCTATTTCTACCAAAGGAAACTCCCATAAACCTTTCCATATATCCTTCGCGCTGCGTTTTTGCACATACACCCCCGCGTTGGTGCGTAGCACAAAATAACAGAAATATCGCTCTTTTTTGATCAATTGCTTTGTTTTTATGGGCAATACGTCCACCATACCCAATTGGTATGCCTTACAGGCCGTATTCAAGGGGCAGCGTAGGCAATCCGGATTCTGAGGAGTACAAGCAGTAGCACCAAAATCCATCATCGCTTGGTTATATGCCCCAGGTTGGGTGGTATCCAATAGCGATTGGGCCAGTGCCGCAAATATTTTTTTTGCACTGTTGCTATCCACTGGCGTTTCTATGGCAAAAAAACGAGATAAAACCCGATACACATTTCCATCCAATACAGCGTAGGGAAGATCAAAACCAAAGGAAGCGATGGCCGCCGCCGTGTAATCGCCGATCCCCTTCAATGCCCTGATCGCCTCGTAATCGCTTGGAAAAACACCGCCATACTGAGATGTAATCCATTTGGCTGTAAAATGCAGATTTCTGGCCCTCGAATAATAGCCCAACCCTTCCCAAAGTTTGAGTACCGCATCTTCTGGAGCCTTGGCCAAGTCATCAATAGTAGGATATTGGCCCACAAACCGCTCATAGTACGGCCACCCTTGCTCCACCCGAGTTTGTTGTAAAATAATTTCGGAGAGCCATATTTTATAAGGATCACGTTCGCCTTTCCAAGGCATGGGGCGCGGGTGGGTCGCTGACCAATCCATGAGGGTGGTCTGAAAAAAAGTGTTGTCTTCCAAAATCAGCATGTTTATTATTCCTTGTACAACCTGCTTGATTGCAAGTACTCAAATACCGAATCTGGCACCAGATAGCGGATGCTATGGCCATCTTTGATATAGTTTCTGATCGTGGTCGCCGATATATCCAATAGTGGGGCGGTGCTTATTTTAACCCTCGGATGATCGGCAAATTGCCCCAAATCAATACCCGGACGTTGATATACGTAAATATCGTAGTTGGCCAATATCTGTTCGTAATTCTTCCATAAGTGCAGGGTCGCTAAGTTGTCGCCGCCCATGATGAGCGCGAACTCGCGGTCAGGGTGTTTTTCCTTCAAATAAGTAAGCGTATTGATCGTGTAAGAAGGCTGCGGCAAATTGAACTCCACATTGGAAGCCTCTATTTGAGCGTTGTCGCCAAGCCCCAATCGCAAAAGGTGCAAGCGGTCGAAGTCTTTGGCTAACGTTTTCTTGGGTTTGAGCGGATTTTGAGGGCTCACCACCATCCATACCTTATGCAGGTCAGTTTGAGTCGCCATGTGGTTGGCGATGATCAAATGCCCTATGTGTACGGGGTTAAAGGAACCAAAAAAAAGGCCGATTTTCACTATTGTTGCTTTATCTGAATGGATAAATTTGCGCTCCTGAATGCCTATTTTTTCTTAATAGACAAGCGTCGCAATACCTATTTTGATATCGGGTGCAATATGAGAATTTTTTTCATAACGACTTATTTAAAATGACATAAATTTATTTCAGGAAAAGGATCAGTAATTTTTAAGTACCCAAAACGAGGAACGGTGCTAGAAATTTGTCTAAACTTTTGTATCAGCGTTATAACCTAGAACGACTTTATCAACACCATCCTACAATTGCCCCGATACTGAGCCGTAGTAAGGGTGAGGTTATAAACACCTGATTCTGGTAACTGCTCTTTTCTGATCGGTAACGTGTGTGTACCTTTTTCATAAAAAGCCCTTTGTTGCCATACCGTGCGGCCTTCCAAATCGGTAATATTCAAGGTGGCATCGCTCGATTCCGGCAAATAAAAACTAACATCCGTGGCATCTTTGAAAGGATTTGGCTGATTCTGATATAAGGCAAAAGTGAGGGCATTGGTATGACGCAAGGCTAGATCCATGCGCTCATAACTACCTTTGGCACGTTCCTGATACGCTTCTGCTCGAAGGCTACCATTTTCTATGCTCAACAAATCTTTGAGTTCCCCATTTATGAGAGATTCAAACTGTACTGTAAATGTGTATTGTCCTCCTTGTTCGCAAGCCAATGCAAAGGCATTTTCAAGACGTTTTACCTCAAAATGATCCATATTCATGGGCGTTTTGGGGATAACCTCCAAAAGTTTTAGCCCCGGATATTGAATTCTACCTTGGATCCCAGATACTGGTTCAGAAGCCTTAAAGGTGATACTGACGTTTTCTCCGGCAACCACCTTTTTATTTTCAAAATCAAGGTAAATGGTTTTTTCAGCACGATCATCACCAAAGGCTAAGGCATTGGGCATCGCATTATCATTCATATCGCCTACTTTGACGGCTATAAAATCTAAGTCATTGGCCTTGATCTCTAACAATGAAATCTTTTCAGGATATGGCGGCACGAATGGATTCATTGGATTAGCAAACGTATGATCTGCATCAATAAATCGCCAACTACCACTATTGGGTAATACTTGATTAAAGCCAAGGATCAATCTCCGCAACTCCACAATATCAAAAGTGGTGATTGAACCTGAGCGATTGGCATCGGCCGCTATAAGTTTGTAAGGACTATCCAAGGTATCTACACCCAAGATGTGTTTAGACATCAACACCAGATCGAATGTAGTAACGCCGTTGAGGTAATCATCTGTTTTGGCTGGTCGGGCATAATTATCACTAGCGTAAGTGGCCAAACCCATCACATCAAATAAACCTTCGGTGTCTGATAATACGTGGGGAAATAACTCTTGAACAACTGTACCAGTTTGATTTTCAAAAAATACAGAACCCGCTAGTAATCCCTCTCCACTCACAAGTTTTAGGCTTCCCGAAAAGGCATTGGCATTGACTCCACATACTCCAGTAGTATCCATTATTTCTACTTCTACTTGGCACGAAGTGACGAGATTAGATTCATCTTTAGCCCAGATCTCAATGAATACTGTACCTGTATCAGCACAGGAAAAGAGCAATTGCTGAACTGGCATCGGTGGGAATCCCGTCCCTGTTCCAGCCAACCTAATCGCAGTTTCGATGCTATCGAGAGGAGCGTTGCTATCTATAATACCATTGTGGAGGTCATCAATATGTACCAATACTTTTCCGATACCATTCAAAGGTATCAGTACTGGGCTGGTTTTACAAAGTATTTTAGGAGCAGCCGCCACTATAAAATTTTGTTGGCATATAACGTCATTTCCGCATGCATCCGAGATCGTCCATTTGATATTGTGTGTACCGTAGGGGAGTTGTGCCAATACAAACGACGAAGCAGGCGGTGATTGCTGCTGCATAATTACTTGGGTATTCCAGCGTACGCTGGCTGTTTTATTCAACCCATTGACGGTCTCATAAATTACAAATCCATACTTATCGCTGGGGGTCACTGCCCGATTATCAAAAGCGCGGGACGTACCATCATTTAAATCAAGATCTCCATCATTATTACCCACGAAAATCCGGTTATATCCCGGCAAATTAGTACTAGAAATGATTGTTTCTTGTATCCCATCAGCGTCCGTATCCAATGTTAATTGATACTCAATATTTATGTTTGCTCCACTACAAAGGTCGGTCGCTGTGATACTGAGATCTGAAAATCCTTCGGACAAATCATGGGTCATATTTACATTGTCCCACCAGTAGATATCATTCCAAAATAACGGATCATTTTGAGTGGTATCTGCTATCACAAATGCCTGTGCATCAACGCAGTTTAGCGCAAATGGATCCGATGTATCAATGACTTTAATGGATTGTTTATAGGTATATCCATTGCTATTAGGCGACCAAAAAGTACCATAATTAGTTTGGGAAATATCAAAGGGATTTACCTTTACAATAGTGGGCGCCCAAACACCTGTAGTACCAAGTTGAGAGATTGTGGGGCCGGCCAAATTGATCGGTGCATTGGTTGTATTACTGGGCATTGGGTTGGGTACGGCGGTTAGATTCACCATTGGATCATAATTGCATCCATTGTAAATAGTCCATAACCGATCAATTCTGAAACAAGCGTCATTTACTACTGTAATAATAATATCGGTGTATTCTATATGGATCAGTTCACAATCCAATCCAAAAAATTCAGGTTGTCCGTACTGTCCATTGGCAGTGCAAGCAGTAATAATACGGTCATCTGGAAATCGGATATAGTAATCCTGCTCATAGTTGGATACAACCCGTTGGGTACACTGGGCACTAGCTCCGTTTTGGTCAAACACTTTAAATTTTCGGATAATCGTCCCTTTTTTGCAAGCCGTATCAAAACTGGTATAGTCATTATCTAAAAACATAGAATCCGTTTTGCAAGAGGTAGAAACGATATTGCCGTAGGCTGCTGATAGGTTAGAATTGAAATTTTTACACAATACGGTTGTATCTTTTGGTGCTGCGCACTGTAATGGATGCGGATCCGTGATAGCGATCTTGGTATTGCACTCTGTGTAATGTCCAGTGCCAAAACCAGCATTGAACCCTCCAGAAGGTACAGGAATATCATAGATCCTCAACTTGAGCGGGAGCGTATCCCCAACGATGGAACAACACTGATTTAGGGTACTGTGAAACAGGGTATCTAGTTGACAAGGGTTGGCGGTAACCCATCTGGCGGCAAAAAATAAAGTATTCGTACACCCATCCGTAGATCCATTGTCAAAAAGACTGGCTGGGGTCGTCATTGTGCCTTGAGGATTTACCTGAACCGTTTGCAAGATGTCGCAAAGTGCTATGGGCGGAATAGAATCAGTAATAGTCACCAAAAAGGTGCAACTGCCTTGATTCCCACAATCATCATCAGCCAAGTACCTGATAATGGTTGTGCCCGCTGGCAAATCAGTCGCCACTCCTATGACACCCAAAGTATCACGCGGATCTATGGGATTATTCATGGCGAAATCGCTCAAACTACCATCCAGCACTACGGTATTGCCATTGTTTATCCAAACGGCTGTTATTTTCGAAATTTCAGTGCAAAGATCAGTCACTACTGCATCGGGCAAATCAACGCTACCTTTGCAGTTTGTCAGAGCCAAACTAATCGTCTGAGCCGGAGGGCAAGTCACTATTGGCCTATTTTCATCTTGAAAATCAATGACTTGGGTATTGAAAACCTGTGCTGGGTTGCAATTATTATAAATTTCCCAAATCCTGAATACCCGTCGTAATCCCCCACAAAGCGTATAGGTAATACTATCATATTTTATGGCTGTTATATCGCACAAGTTTAAGTCCAATGAAAATTTGCGATTATTAAATTGCACGTATGGAGATCCCGATTGCGCAGGGGTAGGAATATTAGCCGTGCAGTCCACAACGGTATCTTGTGGGAATATGATCTCATTATAATTTATTTTTCTGACATTAATCCGCTGTACACAAGATCCTATATTGCCACTAGCATCATTTGCCGTCCAAGTCCGGAAAATACGTCTTGTATAGTCCACCGTATCACAATTAAAGGCTTGATTATTATCTGTAAAGTTAAAATTAGACACGTTAGGATTACATGCATCAACTGCCGTAGGTTTACCTGCTGCAATACCAAGGCTATCTTTCAAAAAAGTGGGCGTAAACACTTCATAGATACAAGGGACAGTAATGGGTAGGCAGTTGATTACAGGTGGGGTTACATCATTTATTTTGACATTGCCCCAACACTTAATGGTTGTAAATGGATCAGACACCCGCACTTGATAGGTTTTACCCACATCCGAACTACCTACTAGAGCCGGTACCCATGGGCCATTGCCAAAAGGCGCGGTTTTATCCAATTCTACAATAAAATACCCAAGACAAAGGGAGTCAACTGCTTCCAATATTTGCGCTGGAACAATATTAGTGATACAGTTAGTACCAAGGTTTATATTAACCAAATCGTCGCATTGCAAAATTATAGGATTGGTCGGTCTCACTGAAATATTAAAAGAGCAACTCGCGGAATTACCTGCTAAATCAACCGCCAAAAAGGAACAAATAGTAATACCCATCGGAAAACTAGCACCGGAAGATAATCCTGATATTTGAACCAAGATAGCAGTGCCTTGATCGTCAGTAGCAGTGACAGAATAGAGATAATTGACGGTGCATATACCAGAATCTAATAGTATGGTATCGCTAGGTGGACACATGATGATGGGATCAATGGTGTCGGGTGGTGGAACATTTGGGTTGAAGTCCGAAGGCGAAATGGCGAACAAACGGATGAATGTCAACAGCAAGATGCTGGTGAGTAAAAATCGATTCATGAGATAAAGGCAGTTGGGGAACGGGATTAAAATTTAATTTTATCCGTTCCTATGATTAAAAAAGTGGGTTAAAAACAAACTCAAAACTACGCCCTTTTTGAATACCTTTTCTCTTTTAAAATTTTAAAATGGCTAAATGTCGGAAATCCATCAAACACACGATGCAGTTAAGCAATCCTATCCCCATTTTTTGCGCTACGCTCCGGTTGGAGCAAGTTGATCACATTGTTTTCACCAACCACGCCCAGTACCAAACATTCTGAAATAAAATTGGCAATTTGCTTGGGTGGAAAATTCACCACAGCGATGATTTGTTTTCCAACCAACACTTCTTTCGTGTATAGTTGGGTGATCTGAGCGGAACTCTTACGAATACCTATATCACCAAAATCTATCTTCAATTGATAGGCTGGTTTTCTAGCATTTGGAAAATCATGAACCTCCAAGATTGTTCCAACGCGCATTTCTACTTTTTCAAATTCTTCCCAAGTGAGCATAGATAATTGAATATATTTTTAAGTAAGTACCAGAATAATCGTAAAATAATGAGCATTTATGTCTGCTCCAACTCCCTAAGGAACGGTTCCTACTTACCTCGCTTCTTGTTTAATTCTCCAAAAAATCTGATCAGTTCGTCCATACTATAGAAAAGAACCTCCCTAGGTTTTGATCCTTCTGCAGGGCCCACAATACCTAAGCCTTCCAACTGATCCATAATGCGACCTGCTCGATTGTACCCGAGTTTCATACGACGTTGTATCATACTGGTACTGCCATGCTGGGTTTCTACGACCAACCGGCCAGCGTCTTCAAGCAGGTCGTCCATATCAGCGAGGCGGAATTCTTTGGAAGAACCACCGCCGCCGGCACCTTCCCCATCAGGGTGAAATTCGGGCAAGAAAAATGGTTCTGGGAACCCTTGTTGGTTGGCAATAAATTCGATTACTTTTTCTACTTCAGGCGTATCTACAAAGGCACTTTGTAGTCGAATAATATCGCCACCTACAGATAGCAGCATATCGCCACGACCGGTGAGTTGCTCTGCGCCACCAACATCCAAAATCGTGCGCGAATCCACTTTTGAGGCCACTTTAAAGGCAATACGTGCTGGGAAGTTGGCTTTGATTACACCAGTGATGATGTTCACAGACGGTCGTTGGGTAGCAATAATCAAGTGAATACCCACGGCTCGCGCCAACTGAGCCAATCGGCCAATCGGCAGTTCTATCTCTTTACCGGCTGTCATAATCAAATCAGCAAACTCATCTATAATCAATACAATATAGGGTAGAAAACGGTGTCCTTTGTTCGGATTTAGCCTTCTTGCTACAAACTTATCGTTGTACTCCGTGATATTGCGTACTTCCGCTTTCTTTAAGAGATCATATCGGGTTTCCATTTCTATGATCAACGAATTCAGCGTATGCACCACTTTGGTTGTATCGGTCACAATGGGCTCCAGCTGATCGGGCAAAAAGCCCAAAAAGTGGTTTTCCAGATGCGCATAAGGGAAGAGTTCTACCTTTTTAGGGTCAATCAGGATCAACTTAACTTGTGAGGGGTGCTTCTTATACAGCAATGACATCAGTACCACATTGATACCTACCGATTTACCCTGTCCCGTAGCACCTGCTACGAGCAAGTGGGGCATTTTGGCCAAATCTGCTACAAAAACCTCGTTTTGGATTGTCTTGCCTAAGGCAATCGGCAATTCCATTTTGGCCCGCTTGAATTTTTCGTCCCGCAGTACCTCTTTAATGCCTACTATTTGGCGTTTTTTATTCGGCACCTCAATACCGATCGTGCCTTTTCCCGGTATCGGTGCTATGATACGAATACCCAGCGCCGATAGGTTGAGAGCAATATCATCTTCCAGATTTTTGATTTTTGAAATACGAATCCCTTTGGCTGGAATGATCTCATACAGGGTCACTGTAGGGCCGATGGTCGCCCGTATTTTTTCAATTTCTATCTTGAAATACAGTAGGGTTTGGATGATTTGGTTCTTATTTGCCTCCAGTTCTTCGCGGTCTATTTCCAACACAATGTTTTCGTGTTCGATCAACAACTGCAAATGCGGGTATTCATAATGCGAAAGATCCAAGGTTGGGTCATAAGGCTCAGTTAGATTCGGGTTATCTTCCTGTATTGCTACCACGGGTGGTTTGTAAGCCTCTGCATCGTCGGGCGTACTTGGCACTACTGATGCCACAACAATTTCAAGGGAATCTTCTCCTGGCCTGAGGGTATCAGGACGGGTCACGTCTTTTTGAACAACATCGGCAAATAAGGCCGAACGCTGGCTCAAATCCATAGCCAATTGTCCTATTGGCGGTACAGCCAGTACTGAAGGCTTGTTATTGACTGTTTCATTCACCGTAGCCGTTATATCTACATTGTCCATATCAGGTACGCCCCCTATGGTCTGCGCACTAGATCTATTTCTGATTGGTGAAGGAGCGGGTTCATTCCGTTTGGCAAAATTGCCACTTAATAAATCTTTCCAAGCACGCTGGGTTTCTTCCCATAACTTATGCCAAGAAAATTCCTCCATGTTGGGATTGTTTGACCACACAAAAGTAGCCACCAACGCAAACACCATTAAGGCCAAAGTACCAACGATGCCCAAAAAATTTTGGATATACTGTGAGATGGCTTGCCCAAAAACGCCACCAAAGGGAAATTCAAATTTTTGAAGGAAAAACGATGAAAGTATTGAAATAATGACCATCAAAATGATGGTACGCTGGAATGTAATGAAGAGGTAGCCCAACTGTACCCGCCTTATAAAGGCAAGGCCATACTTGTACAAAAGATAGACAAACCCGTAGGAGGAAATACCAAATCCCCAATAAATGATGCTATCTGCTAAAAAAGCCCCCAATCGTCCCAGCCAATTATCAACGGGTAGATCATCGAAGAAAACATCCCATGAAAATCTAAAAACGACATCATGGTCATTTTTCCAAGTAAAAAAATAAGACGTGAAGGCGATGAACAAGTAAAAAGACAAAAACAGCATGAAGACACCGAGTAACTTCGAGCCTCTTTCACTATCAAAATTCATACTGAGTTGTCCACGCTTCTTAGCAGCCATACTTTTTCCTTAATTGATTTGATTACTTACCTTTAGAGTTTGCGCAAAAGTAAATGAAACCAATGAAATTCGATTAATTTATTTCAGTTTACTCATTCTTCGAGAACGGATTCTAAAATCAAAGCGGTTCTCAGATCCATCAGACCTAAGAACCGCTTTGATTTTATATTAACCTTGCAGTGGTTTTTATTTAAAATTCATCCTCTGCATCGTCGTCGTCTGCTGCAAGTTTTGCAGCGGCACCAGCGGCTTTTGCACTTATCGTACCGCTTGCAATCCTTTCCTTTATTTTGATCTCCATTTCTAAGGCCATCTCTGGGTTATCGAGCAAAAACTGCTTCGCCGCATCGCGGCCTTGCGCTATTTTTATACCATTATAACTGTACCAAGCACCGCTTTTTTGTATAATATCGTACTCTGCTCCAATGTCCACGATTTCCCCAACTTTTGAAATGCCTTGTCCAAAAATAATATCGAAAGAAGCCGTCCGGAAAGGTGGTGCTAATTTGTTTTTGACCACTTTCACTTTTACCTGATTGCCGACCATATTCCCTTCTTTGTCTTTCAGTGCAGCGCCGCTCTTCCGAATATCCAAACGCACCGATGCGTAGAATTTCAAGGCATTACCGCCAGTAGTAGTTTCTGGGTTGCCGAACATTACCCCAATTTTTTCACGCAATTGGTTGATAAATATACAGCAACATCCTGTACGACCAATATTAGCCGTCATTTTACGCATGGCCTGACTCATCAAACGAGCATGCAGACCCATCTTTGAGTCGCCCATCTCTCCTTCAATTTCGGCACGTGGCACCAAGGCCGCTACCGAGTCAATCACCAATATATCTACCGCACCTGAACGGATCAGGTTTTCAGCAATTTCTAAGGCTTGTTCTCCATTGTCGGGTTGGCTAATCAAGAGGTTGTTCACATCCACCCCAAGGGCTTCGGCATAAAAACGATCGAAAGCGTGTTCCGCATCAATGATAGCTGCAATACCGCCTTTCTTCTGGCATTCCGCAATAGCATGGATAGCCAAGGTCGTTTTACCAGATGATTCTGGACCATATATTTCTATGATACGACCTTTAGGAATACCATTGCACCCAAGGGCAACATCCAAGCCTAGTGATCCGGTTGGGATCACTTCCACCTCTATGGCCTGACGGTCTCCGAGGCGCATAATCGTACCTTTACCGTATGTTTTATCTAAGCGATCAATTGTAGCTTGTAGCGTTTTGAGTTTATTCTCTTTATCGTCTGCCATTAGGTTGCTATTTAAAATGTTTTAAAAATTTGATAATCAATGTCTTACAATGTTTTTTTAGCGGAACCGCCTTTAATTACTTCATTTGACGGCACAAAAATAAACAAATACTTTTAATGTAAAAAACATTTTGTTTATTTTTTTTAATTTTTTTTTGCTTTACCTTTAAAAACCATCAAAAACAGTACTTTTTTGTTCTGAATAGCGATTAGACCTGGTGAAACAATAACACCTCAAATACATTGCAAATTATGTCAAAAGCCTATCCAGCCCAACCTTCTCTATCCAAACTTCGGTAATGAATGGCTTCCGCCAAATCTTCGATACGAATATTAGGGCTTCCGCCAAGATCAGCCGCCGTTCGTGCCACTTTTAGGATCCGATCATAAGCTCTAGCACTCAATTGCAGCCGTTCCATCGCTGTTTTGAGTAAAGTTATTCCTGTATCGTCTAATTGGCATACCTCTCTCACCATCCGGCTCGGCATTTGGGCATTGCTGTACACCTCTTTTAAGTCTTTAAAGCGTTCGGCTTGTATTTCTCTGGCTTTAAGCACCCTTTCCCTTATTTCGGCCGAACCTAGTTTGGGTCGCTCCTGACTACTCAATTCATCATAACTCACTGGCGTGACTTCCACATGCAAGTCTATCCGATCCAACAAAGGACCTGATATTTTAGAAACGTAACGCTTCACCACGCCCGGGCCACAAACGCACTCTTTATCGGGGTGGTTATAATACCCACAAGGGCAAGGGTTCATGCTGGCAATCAGCATAAAACTGGCGGGATAATCCACCGTTACTTTTGCCCGGCTGATGGTGACCCTCCGCTCTTCCATAGGCTGACGCATCACTTCTAAGACTGTTCTTTTAAATTCGGGAAGTTCATCCAAAAACAAGACCCCATTATGTGCCAAACTGATTTCGCCCGGCATGGGATCAGATCCTCCACCTACCAAGGCCACATCGCTAATCGTATGGTGGGGCGAACGGAAAGGTCGGGTAGTGACCAATGAGGAATTATCGGGCAATAGCCCTGAAACTGAATGAATTTTGGTGGTATCCAAGGCTTCATACAAAGTTAGGGGCGGCAATATAGTAGGCAATCGGCGAGCCAGCATGGTTTTTCCCGCTCCGGGTGGGCCTATCAAAATAACATTATGCCCACCAGCGGCAGCCAATTCCAAAGCCCTTTTGATATTTTCTTGACCGCGTACGTCTGAAAAATCAACGTCGTAAGTATCGGCATTGGTAGCAAATTCATCGCGTGTATTGACTTCCAAGGGTTTTATATCTGACCCTCCAGCCAATATGTCTATGGCTTCTCGAAGATTCTCAACCCCATAAATATCCAAATCATTGACAATGCCTGCCTCGCGAGCATTGGACTTTGGCAAAATAAAACCTTTGTATTTTTCCTTCCGCGCTTGTATGGCTACGGGCAAAGCCCCTTTGATAGGTCTCAACGATCCATCAAGCGACAATTCACCCATGATAAAGTATTGATCCAATCCATCAGCAGGGATTACACCCGAACTGGCCAACATGCCTATAGCAATCGGAAGATCGAAGGCAGAGCCTTCTTTTCTGATGTCGGCTGGAGCCAGGTTAATGATTGTTTTGAGGCGAGGCAGCCGAATACCTGAGTTTTTGAGAGCCGCCTCTATCCGAGGCAGGCTCTCCCTGACTGCATTATCGGGCAATCCCACAATATATACACCGGGCTTATCTGTGTTGCCAACAGCGCCACCAGTGTTGGTTTCGATGGTGATTGTCTGAGCATCTACACCATGTACCGATCCTGCATAGGTTTTAACGAGCATAATTTGCGTATTTGGGCGAAAAGGTAAGCAGATCGCTTGAATTACAAGCAATTATCCCAAATAAATTTTATTTATTTGATATTTTTCCGCAAATTTTCTACGTGATTCATTGAAAAATACTCCTTTTCCATTAGAGCATTTAGTTCCCCATGTATTATAAACTGTTCTGAAATAAAGCACCATCCCTAAACTTATTTACATTTTTTCTGCATTTTCTCCCAGGTATCTGTAGGCAAATTCTGCTTTTTCGCTGTGGTTATCGTGGTTTCCAATTTTACGCAGCATATTTCTTTTTTACCGATTTTATCTGCTATTATGGCTTGATAGCCAAGGCTTCCAACACTAGTATGGAGGGCGTTGGCCTGTTCCAACCAATCAAATACTGTTTGCAAAGCATTTTTATCCTTGATTTGCCCTATTATCTGCCCACTCAGTTTTTCGAGTGCTTCCTGATGGCGATAATACCGCACAGAATCAGTAGAAAGTATTTCTTGTTTCAAATTAGGTGATAGTATTTTCACGTAAAAATCACTGGCAAATGCTTCAAATTCGCTTTTGTATCCGTTTTCTATGAAATACCTAGATTTTATTTCACCCTTTGTTAGTGCCGCTTCCCAAGGGCTTGATTCCATTTTCTGGATTAACACATCATAACTATCCAACTCTTGAAGTTTTTTATTTTTTATGGATAACTCAACTGATGCCAACAACATAGATTTTAATTTTTCAGCACATGCCGCCATGTTTTTATGCGCTATGAGATAATCAAAACCAGGCCCTTTCATCATATTTGTTCCTAAAACAACTACTTTGGCTGTCTGGTCGCTATCCAACGAATCCACGGGTTGGCTGCTTAAAAAAGAGGTCAAAATACTATCATTTGACATCCCGTAAGATGAGCGAAACTTCAAATATTCACCTACAAATTGTGGCGTTCGATTACCATCAAACCACTCACCATCCAATTGTAAATAAACTTGCCCATACTCCGTTTTGTAAAATGCATTTTCTGCAAATCTTAAAAAATATTTTTTAGGATATCCACCCACCCTAGACTCAATAACTTCTCCATCAGGAGACAAAAACAGTAAGGTTGGATATGCTATGATTCCATATTTGTATTTTACAGCCGTATTCCACTGTGGATCCGTTTTGTAGTTGATGAAAAAAGTATTCATAAAACTAGCCACTTCTTCATCTTTGAACACCTCGACATCCATTACTTTACAAGGTGGGCACTTTTCAGTATAGGCATCCATAAACACATATCGGTTGGTTCTGGAAGCCTCTTCCAAGGCATCCTTTAGCGTACCTTTGATAAAATTTACTTGTTGAGCATACGCAGGGCAGACCAAGTAGGATAGGAAAAAAAGGGTAAATAATTTTTGCATGACGTTGAGGGTGTTTTGAAAAGTTAGAATCCAATTCTGAGGTGACTTGGACTAGATAATCATCTAATTACCTAGTCTTATGACAAAGGTATGAATTTGTTAAATATTTTACTACTTTTTGTTTTGAATTTCAATTTTTATTTCACCCCACTTGATGTTGTAGCACTATGTTTTTCTCATATCCATTAACAATCACATAATTATCTTTGGCAGGGTCTTGCAATAGTTCACTCATCTCCAAGATTTTGATATCAAACCCTCCTTGTTCGGTTCTGATGCGGGTGGCTTTCCCATTGTTGTGTACCAGAACAATGAATTCAATAGATTCATATTGCATAAAAGGCATTTCATCTATGTCATACCATTCTTTGAGATTCTCTAAGGTACAGATTTCATCTAACTCATTCAAATACGCAGATTGTTGGTTTCCGTAAAATAGAATTTTTACAAGCGGCGAAAAGGCTTCATGCCTTAATATGCTCTTATATAGCGATGTCTCAAAAGGCAGTTTTAACCTATCCTTTGCTGTTGTAGGCTTTTTAATGCTAATAGCTCCATGATCTGTCATTGGTACAGGCAATTCATCAAATTTTGAGCATATATCAACATATAGTTGAGTTCCATCGGCTGCACTAAAGGTCAAACAGAGGTATCCACTGCATGAAATGCTTGTATGTCCGCTTTCATTGATAAAAAAAGAACTATTCTCAAACTGAATGGACGTAAAATAGATGTTTAAGCACTGTTTTAAATCATGCAGAATGCCTTCTGGAAGGCGGGAATCAAAGCGGTATTCCATTTTGAAATTTTATTGTAAACATACAACATAATCATGATAATTGCGATTATGTTCCCTAATTTAAAATATTCAGCAAATATAAAATAATTCCCCCTATATTTGCAAAACAAATGCCACCACCATGCAAATGAACCTTCCATCTTTTCGGGATCTTGGCCAGAGTTTTATATCTTTGTTCTTTCCTGATATCTGTGTTGCCTGCGGCGAAGATCCTGCCGATACGGGCTCTTGTTTTTGTTTGAAGTGCAGCGTCAAACTTCCGCAATCAAATATGTACAAAGAATCAAGCAATGAATTCACCGAGCGTTTTTGGGGTCGTTCACCCTTGGTGTTTGGAGCGGCTAGGTACTATTTTACGCGAAAGAGTCCCATACAAAAAGCGATGCACAGCCTAAAATACCACAACCGCCCCGACATTGGCGTTCAAATAGGGCGGGAGTTCGGCCGAAAAATGCGGCAGGTTGGCTCCTTAGGTGATTTGGACGGTATTGTAGCAGTACCGCTCCATCCCGCCAAAGAAAGGCTTCGCGGGTACAACCAGAGCCTCCAGTTTGCCAATGGGCTCGCCGATACATTGGAAGTACCCGTCTTATCTGGGACTTTGATCCGCGATACGCATACAGTATCTCAAACCCGCAAGAAACGAATGGATCGGTTTGAAAATGTGGAAACGGTTTTTACCATCAAACAGGGCAAAGCCTTGGAAGGAAAACATATTTTATTGGTGGATGACATACTGACAACCGGGGCGACCTTAGAAATGTGCGGAAATGCCATTTTGTCATTGCCTAATACTAGGATCAGTATGGCTACTATTGCCATTGCTCTAAAAGGTGGAATATGACGAGGGTATATCCATCGCGGATAGCGGATAAATTTGTGCTGTGCAGCCTTTTAAACCTATACCTAGACACTATAGCGCAACCGCCTTTATCGGTCACCCTACGCGCTTTAAGTTATGATTCAGATATTCCAGAATCTATATTCAAACGTTTGATGAATCTGAACGAAAACTTGGAAGATGCGCCCAATATCGAGGCGGAAGATTACCACATCTTATTTTCGAACGTGATGTTTCGGTTTCCTACCGTCAAAATTTGGATGACACCTTCTGGTGGGTATTTCTTTGAAATGTGATCCTACCCAAAAATATGGCACACCTGAACAAGTCTGGTGTGCCATAAAACTGTTGTTTGGAAACAACCTCCATATTAATTCATAGAAAAAGTTGCAGGAATAGACATCGCATTGTTGTAAAACGTCAATGGATGAAATTTGAGGCGCATGTAACGCGTCAGCGGCAATCTTTGGATGATCTCATGTAGTTCGCCTTCCGACTCTACAGAAAATACAGCCCATAACTTGGCGTTTTCTAAAGACAATGAATAGTTGAGCAATTTACCTTCCTGCATCAAGCGGTTCACTGCGCTGCGTTGTTGTGGTATTTTGCTTACAAATTCCTCTGGGAGGTCTTGCGGAAGCGTAAAATCCACCATAAACTGGATTGAGTTCGTATCCATGTTGAGATTGAGTGAAATATACAATTGAGGGTGTTTACCTTTGCACGGTGTTTGTTAGACGTTGTTCTCGAACAAAGGATACACTGTAACGTGCAAAAACCGTGCAAATTTTATTGATCTTGTAAAATATGTGTCATTCAGGCAGTTTCTTATAAAATCAAAAGAGCCGCTTTGGTTAAAGCGGCTCTTTTGATCTAACGTTTATCAATTTTATGAGTAACAATTATTCTTTTTTGTTTGTCAATCAATTGAATCAGATACATCCCTTTGGCTAGATCCGCCACGTAGTAGCGGTCGCCTTTGGCATATTCAAATTCTTTGACCCGTTTGCCAACCAAGTTAATAATCACTACCTGCCCAACGGCATCGTGGTTATCTTGTACAGAGATATAGTCAATGGCAGGATTGGGGAACACTGTCAAATCGGCTTTCGCAGTACGTTGGGCATTAAGGGTAAATACCCCTGCGATGAAAAAAAATGTAAGTAAGAGTTGTTTCATAGGAGAACACTGTTGATTAAAGTACTAAATAGATATTTGTTAAAATCGTTTTGGATAAAATTATGATGCAATGTATGTATTATTTATTGAAACTACCAAACACAATTCGATGAGTTTGCAATAAGTTAACTAAATCAACACAATAATACTATTGGTTGACATCATTCGCTACAACAAAGCACAAAGGTACTACGAATAAATTAAACTAAAAAATTATATGAGTAAAAATTATTCTTTATTTTTCAAAATATTTAAAATCAAACATTGGGTCATGCAAAATAGAATTTTGAAAACTATCTCGTTTTCTGTATTTACTTTCTTTAATATATCTGCACAACCTAATTTCGTTGTAGAAAAATTAAGTTCTGCTATCAATTCTTCTTTTGAAGAAATCACTCCTGTCCCCAGTAGAGATGGTCGAACTTTGTTCTTCACTCGAGTGGGGCACCCCGAATTTAACAGGACATTACTGATTGACAGTATTGAATATGCAGAAAAAAATACCCCAGCAGAATATTTAATCACACTGGGTGAAGTGTATTCTCAAATATCTGGCACGAGTATTTTTCAGCCAGAACGCTCTTCTTTCAATCAAGATGTTTGGATGAGTAAATCTGATTCAGATTTCATTTTTTCTGAGTCTATTCATCCGGGGTATCCATTAAATAATGCATTGCCCAATAGTCTCGTCGCTATCACACCAGATCCGCGCTCTTTTTATGTCATCAATCAATATCAACGCAATGGAAATATGGATCGAGGTTTTTCGCGTATTCGTATGGAGAATGATAGTACTTGGTCTTTCCCAGAACCTATAGAAATTACTGACTATTACACCATTACTTCTGATGTAAATTTGACCATGAGTTTTGATGGAAAAATATTAATTTTATCCGCTACTCGATTCGATTCAAAAGGTATGGATTTATACGTTTGTTTTCGCACTGGAAAAGATCAATGGAGCGCGCCCAAAAATTTGGGTGTTGTCATCAACTCCAATCGTCGCGAAACCACTCCATTTCTTTCTGAAGATAATACAACCTTATTTTTCTCATCCAATCGTTGGAATAGTTTTGGTGGTAATGATATTTATGAAAGTAAACGATTGGATGATAGTTGGGTGAATTGGTCTGAACCAGAAAAACTATCTGAACCCATCAATTCTAGTGCCGACGATGGACAACCGTATTTTAATATGACAAGCGGCTATTTGTATTTTAGTTCTACCCGCGAAAGCACCAGCGATATTTATAGGGTTCGCATTGCGCCACCCCAACCCACAGAAATGCCCGTAGTTGGAAGGGTGCTCAATCGCAAAACCAATGAACTGATCTCCAATGTAAATATCCGCTACCTACCTTCCGATGGAAGCGAAGCTGATGGCGGAATTATTCAGTCTCTGGATGGTACCTTCGCTATCAATATTCCAAGAGGCATACCATTTGAATTCAGCGCCAGTAAAGAAGGATTGTGGGGAAAATCTATTCCAATTTCATTCAAAAGAAATTATTATTATTTCAGAGAACATTACATGGATATTTATTTAGATCCGCTTGAAAAAGAAACCACCATTGAACTAAAGCCTATTTTCTTTGCTCAATCAAAAGCATCCATATTGGAACAATCTTTGCCCGAAGTAAAACGCCTTGCTGAATTACTCGGGCAGAATCCAAATATTTTTATCCGAATAGAAGGGCATACCGATAACAAAGGTGACGCGCAAGAATTGATCGAATTATCTGAACTTAGGGCTAAAGCCATCAAGACACAACTCATTAAAGAAGGCATAGCCGATCATCGGATCGAAACAATAGGCGTGGGATCCAAATATCCAGCCAATGATAACAGTACCGCCGAACTCCGCCAACTTAACCGCAGGGTAGTGGTTACAATCATCAAAATATAAACATCATCAAATCACATACATTTAAAAAGCAGAGATCATGCAATTATACAGCACAAAAAATAAGTCCAATACCGTTACTTTCAAAGAAGCATTATTTAGGGGATTACCGCCTGACAATGGCCTGTATATGCCATCTGAATTACCCGAGCTTCCATCAGATTTTATTCAAAATTTGAGTCAATATTCTTTTAAAGAAATCGCGTTTATCGTTGCTCACGCCATTCAAAAAGATGCTATTCCTAATGCCGATCTTCATCGGATTATTAATGAGGCCATTAATTTCCCTGCCCCAGTCGTAAAATTGGATAATAGTTGTTCGGTGTTGGAATTATTTCATGGCCCATCTTTAGCATTTAAAGATTTTGGGGCTAGATATATGGCTCAATCCATGTCTTATTTCAATCGAAATGAAGATAAAGAACTGGTTATCCTAGTTGCCACATCGGGCGATACGGGTGGCGCGGTGGCGTTTGGGTTTCATAAAGTGCCGGGCATCAAGGTCGTCATCCTCTACCCTTCTGGAAAAGTTAGTAATCTTCAAGAAAAACAACTGACTACTTTAGGCGACAATATTGCTGCTTTAGAGATCAATGGTACTTTCGATGATTGCCAAGCATTGGTAAAACAGGCATTCTTAGATCGTACAGCCACCGAATCTATACGGCTTGGTTCAGCCAATAGTATCAATATAGCAAGATTGATACCTCAATCATTTTATTATTTTGAGGCATACAAACAGGCGCGTCAATTCACCGACAGGAATATCGTATTTTCTGTACCCTCTGGAAATTTTGGAAACCTCACGGCAGGGTTGATGGCTAAACGGATGGGGCTTCCTATTCATCAGTTTATTGCTGCTACCAATACCAATGACATCGTTCCTCAGTACTTATCTACTGGAAATTACCTGCCTCGACCATCCGAGCAAACACTTTCCAATGCTATGGATGTGGGTAATCCTTCCAATTTTGCCCGTATGCAAGATCTTTATGGCTCTGATTGGGATATGATCAAGCAGGATATAACAGGATATAGTATCAATGACCATGCAACGGAGGCTACTATGCAGGAAGTATTTGACCACCACAGTGCTTATGTGATGGATCCGCATGGCGCAGTGGGCTATAAATCCCTTAAACTATACCAAGTATCTAATCCTGACACCCACGGCATTGTGCTTGAAACTGCACATCCATCCAAGTTTATTGATGATGCAGAGCGTATCCTTGGACTAAAATTATTTATACCTGAGCGATTAAGTATCTTGAGTGCCCGTGAGAAAAAATCTGTGATGATGGATGCTAATTATCAGGAGTTTAAAGATTGGCTTATGGCTCAGTATGGATAAGGTTTTGAAACTGCTACTCTGTATCTTATGAATACCCTAGATTAGTAGATATGCTATTATATACTTGATTCAGGTAAATATTTGTATGGTTGCGGGTGCAGATATTCAGGAGGGTACTATTAAACCCCCATGTTCCATGTTGAACATGGGGGCTTTTATTTTGTTTTTTTGTATTATGGGGATAGCATAAAGACATAGTTGTTGTTTTTGAAGGTGGTATTTTATTTTTGTTAGCGTCCAGAGATCCTATGGCTGATGCTCTACCATTGTTGTTTCGATGGGTGATGCCCATCGTTATTAGATTTCACCCCTTCAGGGCTTTATTTACATCTTTACTATGGGTAGACCGACTTCTGGATCTTTCGGGAAATATCAATGTTCCACGTGGAACATTGGGGCTTATTGACCGCTGATACATCCCCTAGTATTCATGTACAGCAAACCAGAGGAAACTGGAGGCAGTCGTTAGGCTAGATTAGTGCATGTATTTCTAAGGAAGTGCACCGTATTAGGTTACTGCCATAGGAAAACTAACAGGTTTAGTATTAGTATGCAGCAATGTTCCACGTGGAACATTGGGGCTTATTGACCGCTGACACTTCACTTACCATCCATGTAAGCGAAACAGAGGAAACTGGAGGCAGTCGCTAGACTGGGTTAGTGCATATATTCCTATGGAAAGTGTACCGTATTAGGTTTACTATAGGCAAACGAACATGCTTAGTATTGGTATGTAGCAATGTTCCACGTGGAACATAAAGAATCTATATAGTCGAAAGAAGGGGTTTACCTTTTTCACAAAAGAATAGGAGACCTAATTTACATAAATTGTGCGTTTATTTGGTAAGGATCCTTTAGTCGTAATTCATTATTGAAATTGAATAGCAGTGTCAATACAAGATAGGAGGGGTATGTTCCACGTGGAACATACCCCTGTATCATACAAAATTAAGTCAGATCTATTCACAAAATTTATCTGAGCCACTATCTCTAATCTATGGCTCTATATAGAATAATCTTTATTCCCAGCAGAGATGTAGGTGACATAGGTTAGTACTGCTAACAAAATCACTGCACCCGCCTGATGTAATACACCCAACAGCACTGGGATCTGACCTACGCAATTGAGCAAGGTAATAATACCTAAGAATACTTGTACTGACAATACACCTAATAGTAGATATAGCATTGGCCTTATCTGGGCATTCGACCAGTGTCTCCAAGAAAAATAAACCAGTAGTCCCGATAAGATATAAGCCATATTACGGTGTAAGAACTGAACAAGTGACGGAAAAAATGGGTTGCTATCATAGTGCGTAAAACTTTCAGTTTGCCATTGTGTACCATCGAATAAAACAGCAGGTATCAAGACCCCTTGCATATCTGGCCAACTAGGGTATAGTAGTCCCGCCTTGGTGCCAGACATCAAAGCGCCAAACGCAATTTGAATGAAACAAAATACCAGCAAAAGCCAAGGCATAGATCCAGCAAAAGCCAATTTCCTGTTCGGATGCCACGCGATAAAAAACGTCCATAACAAATGGGTGAAAATAATCAATGCCATTGTAAGGTGTAACGTAAGGTTATAAGCATTGACCCACGGTCGGTGGTTCAATCCGCTCGCTACCATGATCCAGCCAAAGAATCCTTCCAACCCAGCCAAGCCGACCATGACTACTAATCGAGGCACTATTCGCTTCGACAGCATTCCGTTAAACAAGAACCAAATAAATGGAATCATGAAGACAAAAAACATGAGCCTTGCCCAAAGGCGATGAAAGTACTCCCAAAAATAAATAAACTTGAATGCACTCAATTCCATACCTTGGTTGATCTTTTGATATTGAGGAGTAGCCTTGTATAAGTCGAATTCCGATTTCCAATCAGATTCATTCAATGGCGGAATAGAACCGGTAACAATTTCCCACCGGGTAATACTCAAACCACTCCCAGTAAGCCGTGTAATACCACCAATGACGATCTGAAAAAAAATCATAACCAACCCTGCAAGTAACCATAGTTTTACAGCCTTGCGAATATTAGAATCTGTAGAATACTCAAACATATTAAAATAATAATTAATTTAATTAATACAACTATGTTTTCAGCCTAAGCACTTAAATCAAAAATAAAAGAAAAGGCAACAAAAGGAAAAGGCATTTAAAATACTCGGCTGAAGTTGAAACAAAATTACGATGCTAAACTGAGATAAATACACACAGTAACGTACCTTTAATAATTTATAATAATTTAAAATTAAAAAAACCTACGGTCATCATTAGGGCTGTTAGTTTGTTGGTAACCGCGTAACTTCCATACGAAAAAATATAATCCCCAGTAAAAGACACACTTGCCAACATAAAAAAAGAATAAGATCGTTTTATTAATCAACCTTTTAGGAGTTTATATACATACCTGTGGAAAAAGTAGGAGTTCTTGTATCTTAGCTGTTTCATTGGTGACTTGGGTGTTAGTGGTAGGGGCATATCTTGAGGCTTACTCACAGAAAATGGTGGTCGTAAGTCATGAAGCCTATACCTATGTTAGAAGATGTCAGTAACTGTTATGGTTTCACTATGCCAGCCCAACATTTGATTGATTTTCAACACATTGATTTTCAATTATTTAAGAATTTTTAATTTATATAATGTTTGTAACCTTAGAAACAATAAGTTTGTTTACTGATGTACTTGGTAATGAGTGAGTTACGTTTTTAAGCATCCCACAGGGCATACAATATTTTTCATTATGCCTTAATAGGCAGGCTATTATTCTGATTTTTTTAAAACAATTTTACAGTATCAAAACATGAAATTAGTACTTTACAGTATATCAACCAATTTCGCTGAACTTTACGCTTTAAGGGCTCGTATGTTTTCCACAAGGCTATTAACATTGATATTGCTAATTAGTTTTGGCCAAAAATGTTTGGCACAAACAAAGCCTTCCACGCCTACTGCTACTGCATCAGTACCTCGTGATACGGCTATCGCAAAATTATTTGAAAAACCTTTGGAGATTAAATGGATTAAATATTTTAAAGGCCGTTTAGATGATGCCATTGCTGTGGATATTGCTATTGGCTCTGATGGCAAAATTTGTAAAGGTTATTTAACTTATCCGAAAAGCAAAGTGAAACTCAGGCTCGAAGGTATGTTTGATAGTACAGGGGTACGGATGGAAGAAAAGGACTACGCCGGTAAAGCAGTGACGGGATATCTGAATGGGACTTTTCAAAAACGGAAACTATTGGCTACTTGGACCAATGCTCAAAAAACAGTAGGTAGTCGTTTAGACGCAGATGAAATTGGGTCGGGGCCTATTTTGCAAAACTGTAGTGATAATAAATGGAGCAGCAGATTCATTACTCGATACAATAATGGTAGGTGCGATATGGTTATTGTGCGTGGACAAAATGGACTGTTGGATGGCTTCCTGTGGATCGAAGCCGATGCCAAAACATATCGGTTGCAAGGAAGTATCCAAACCGATGGTAAATTTGAAATAGAAGTATTGCAACAAAACAATAAGATGGCCGCCATGATGCAAGGGGTAATGAAGCCCGGTCAGAATTCCGATGTTCAATGGGTGGGCAGTGGCGAACGGCGCGAGTTCAAGTTTACAGTAAAAGACCACTTCTTATTGGGCTGTTACGAATTTGCAGATTATAGCAATCAGTATGATGCCCTCTATCCAAGAACGCCTTGCTCATCGTGCAATACTTGGTTGGATCAGCAGGTCAATAATTGGATCAATGGATGCAAGACTAAATTTGCCGTGAGGAAAGACAATACCCGAAATAATAGCCGTGCTTCAGCTTGGCCCGAAATTGTATGTTGGACGGACAGGGTGTTTTCGGGGTATCTTACTTTTTCGGATACTTGGAATGAGCAAGCCCAAGGCATGGCCTATAATTTTGACCTAAAGTCGGGAAAAAATATTGTGTATGATGACCTATTCAATAAAACATTCAATGCCAAACAGTGGTTGGATGATTACGCAAAAAAAGAGATGCCGAAATTGACACCCTTTGCTAGTGATGTAAAATATAGGGATTGGGTAACCAAAGAAGGATTCCCAATGTTTACGGTACGTAGGGAAGGACTTGAACTAAGCACTTTGTTTCACATGCAGTATGGCCGCCAAACTTTATTGGTACCTTACGATCAGTTGAAACCATATATGAAGAAAGATAACCCTGTCAGTGAATTTATCAAATAGCATGGATACTGCAGAACTATTAAAGAAAGTAAGGAAAATAGAGTTGAAAACCAGAAGGTTGACTCGTAACCAATTCACTGGAGGGTATCATAGTGCTTTCAAGGGTCGGGGCATGTCATTTAGTGAAGTACGCCAATATCAATTTGGCGATGATGTACGTGCGATAGACTGGAATGTTACCGCTCGAAGTAACGACCCGCACATAAAAATATTTGAGGAAGAGCGAGAACTTACCTTGATGTTGGTCGTGGATATCAGCGGTTCTTCTTTTTTTGGAAGTACTGGACAATTCAAACAAGAACTCATCGCGGAGATATGCGCAGTGCTGGCGTTTTCAGCAGAGTCCAATAATGATAAGGTTGGGCTATTACTATTTTCAGATGTGATAGAGTTATACATTGCGCCATCCAATGGTCGTAAACATACTTTGAGAATTATCAGGGAATTACTGAATGTAAAAATGACGGAACGCCAAACCAACATCACGGCAGCCATACAATATATGCGCAATGTGTTTAAAAAGCGAAGCGTCTGTTTTGTGTTATCTGATTTTATGGACGATCACTATGAGCCGGCTCTGAAAGTACTTGCCAAACGGCATGACTGTATTGGTTTGCATTGTTGGGATCCGATGGAGCGCGATCTACCAGACATGGGTTTGATACAAATACAACCTGCGGAAGGTGGCCCAGTACAATGGATAGACAGTGGTGATCTGATATTCAGAAATAATTATCAAAAACGGTTTGAAGTTTTACTGGAAAAAACTGCGGCTTTATTTAAAAGAGCTGGAGCCGATTTTTTAAGCCTTCAAACCAATGAGGCTTATGCCCCAAAATTGATGAACTTATTTGAAAAGCGGGGGCGGTAATTTTTTGTATTTCTTTACCAAGGCGTGGGTTTCCATGTGTATATAGCACAGACTGAATTAAAATAATATTATGAAATATCTTATACTTTTAATTAAATTACTCTTTTTTGGTGCACTCATACAGGTACGCCTAGGAGAATGGGATATATCATGGTTATGGCAGGGATCTAAATACAGTAAAATATTTGTATTTTATACCGATACTATAGCGAATATTGCTATATTTTTAATGTTTCTTGATTTTGTACAGTTTGGCTCATTGTGGTGGTATCGGAAGCGGCACAAGGTTAGAACAGATGATAATTTCATCATTGGCGTTGGTCATATATATCAATTGTTAGTAGTGATTGGGGTTATTGTTGGGATATTATCTTTATTTCAAATTAATGTTAAAGAACTTTTTACCTCGCTTTCAATCATTTTCGCTGGTATCGCCATCATCACAAAGGATTATATTTCCAATGTAATCAATGGAATGATTATTACTTTTTCTGGTCAATTGAGTCTCAACGACAATGTAAGTATAGGTGTACATCGCGGAAAAATACTAGATATTACCCTTCAAAATATACACCTGCTCAATGACGATGACGATGTAATTTACATACCTAACAATGTGGTCATGACGAGCGAAGTGGTCAATTATACCAAGCGCGAGATCAAAAGAACAAGTATTGATTTTGAGATAGACCTGAAATACTTAACCACCGTGGAGGCTTTGGAAAAGAGTTTGATAGAAACCTTGAGTCCTTTCTTTGACCTTATCAAGGACGACAGTTACTATTTGCGTGTAGCAGAGGTGCGGAAAGATTATGTATCTATGAAATTTCAATATATACTTAAAGACCCCAACAAAGAATTAGAACGCCAAATCCGCCGCCGCACCATCCGCCGATTGGTAGAAATTATCAGTGGTCGCGAAAAAATAGTGGATAAAATACCGGATTGGACCAATGATGAAATTGGATATCATACAGTTTAAGATTTCTCCAAAACAAGTTTTACCCTAGAAAACATTTCCTCTGTGAAATCCAGGTGGGTAACAAAACGAATGGTTTGAGGGCCAAACGCGGAGGCTTTGATCCCATGATCAGTTAAATATTGTAAAAAAGAAGCAACCGTGTAAGGGGCAGACACATCAAAAATAAGGATGTTTGTTTGGGTTGGACGGATGTTATTCACGTAGGGTAAATCCTCCAAAATAGCAGCCAAACGCCTTGCTTTTTCGTGGTCGTCGCGCAAGCGCGACACATGGTTTTCTAAGGCAAAAAGCCCTGCTGCTGCCAAGTAACCTACTTGCCTCATACCGCCGCCCATCGCTTTGCGCACCCTTCGCGCTTCATTTATAAATGATTGATTACCAATTAGTAATGATCCAATTGGAGCACCAAGTCCTTTGCTCAAGCAGATAGAAATACTATCAAAAGCAGCCCCAATATCAGTACTCGTGTAGGTACTTTCCACCAAGGCATTGAACAGCCGAGCACCGTCCAAGTGAAGTTTTAATTGATGGTTTTTGCATACTTGCCGAATGGCCAAAATATTATCTAAAGGATAGATACTGCCTCCACCTTTATTGCAGGTATTTTCTAATACAACCAAGGTACTCCTTGGTAGCCAATCATAAGCCGGTTTGATGGCCGCTTCCACCATATCAGCAGTTAGGATTCCATTGATACCATGCAGTAAGTTGATCCCAACGCCCGAATGAAAAGCATACCCACCAACCTCATACTGAAATATATGACTCATCTCATCGCAGATGACTTCATCCAAAGGACGGGTGTGTACTTTGATAGCAATTTGATTGGTCATGGTACCGCTTGGACAAAACAGGGCGGATTCATGACCAAACAAGGCTGCCGCTTTTTCTTCCAAAGCGCGGACGGTGGGATCTTCCTTAAAAACATCATCTCCGACTTCAGCCGACCACATGGCTTTGAGCATGTCAGGGGTAGGCTTCGTGACGGTATCTGATATTAGATTTATCATAACATATATGCTGTTTGGAAATAAATGCAATGTCCTAGCCAGCCGCGCTGAGCAGGGGCTGGATTCCAATCGCGAGGATCATACATCAGGTTAAGAGAACGCACATAGCGTACCGTGAAGCCTAGATTTTTATTAGCAAAAAAGTTGAAGCCTAATAGGAGACTAACGTCCGTTTTGATAAAATAATTAGGGACGATACCTTCAAACCAACTTTCTTCGCCCCTTATCCGCTGCCCAATAAAACGAGCATAAGAAAAGCCACCATTGAAAGAAACCTTATGATAATTGTCAGATTCTTTTTCGCCTTCTACCAACCAATCTTTGTAGTGCCATTGCACGGGTACTTCCACATAGTTAAGCGTCAGAGAAACGTGGTTTGGGTTGTATTTGTCTTTCACCAAATCAGTTTGGGCACCACGTTGGGCAAACAAAAATTCAACGCTCAAATCCGAGCGTTCTTTTAAGCGGGCAACGGTACGGATACCACCAATCAGGCCCAGTTTGTCGTAACCAGCCATCAGGTCGCCATCAATCTGCGAAGCAGACAAACCAACCACAACTCCTCCTTGAAAACGGCGTTGAGCTTGTACAGAAGTACAAAAAATAAGGACTGCAAAAGCGATTAGCCAGCCTTTAGCAAGAAAAATGTTTTTGTAATACATGGTAGTATTAAAGATAAAAAGTGAGAAAATATTATATATAATAAACTATGGTTAATCTTCACTATCCATTCGTTCCTTTAGGAACGATGCCCATACTCACCTTGTGGGTAGGCTATTCATCGTCAGTACTTTCTATTCTTTCCAGCACCCGAAAACGATAATCATATTCATTTTTTTCGTCCGCTTCATGGGATTCACTCCATACCTCTTTCCATTCTGAAAAATCTATATCAGGGAAAAAAACATCGCCTTTCACGGTTAGATCTACCTCCGTCAAATACAGTTTATCGCAGATATCTATGGTTTCGCGATAAATGACCCCTCCACCGATGATGAAGGCTTCTGTTTCTTCGTTGTCATAGGCAATACCTAAGGCTTCTTCCACCGAATGTGCTACTAAAACACCTGTTGCCGTAAAAAAAGTATCCCTCGTGATCACAATATTGGTGCGCTTAGGAAGCGGGCGGCCAATGCTTTCAAAGCAGTTACGCCCCATAATAATATGATGGTTGAGCGTAGTGCGCTTGAAATAGGTCAAATCCGCAGGCAGATACCAAGGAATCTGATTGTCTTTTCCAATAACACCACCGTGGGCTGTGGCTACTATGGCGGAAACTAACATGATATGGTTTTGTGTAAAAATATAAAACCGATTGAACACAATCTTGTTCAATCGGTTTTACAGTTATTTATCTTGCGTATGCTACGGCACGTTTTTCTCGGATCACCGTCACCCTGATCTGGCCGGGGTACTGCATTTCATCCTGAATTTTTTGCGAAATCATAAACGATAAATCATCGGCATATTGGTCTGTAACCTTGTCGGCCTCTACAATAACGCGCAATTCGCGGCCCGCTTGCATCGCAAAGGCTTTAGAAACACCTTCGTAACTCATCGCTATTTCTTCTAGTTCGCCGATACGCTTGAGGTAATTCTCCAAAATCTCGCGGCGGGCACCAGGGCGAGCACCAGAAATAGCATCACAAGCCTGAATGATTGGCGATAAGATATTATTCATTTCTACCTCATCATGGTGAGCACCAACGGCATTGATGATGACGGGGTGTTCTCCGAACTGTTCGCAAAGTTTCATACCCACGAGCGCGTGCGATAGTTCTGTTTCTTCTTCGGCTACCTTACCAATGTCGTGCAAAAGACCTGCGCGTTTCGCCATTTTGATCTGTTTTGGGTTGAGTCCCAATTCAGCGGCCATTAAGGCACAAAGTTCTGCGGTTTCGATAGAGTGTTTCAATAGGTTTTGGCCATAAGAAGACCTAAAACGCATACGACCCACCATACGTATCAAAGCAGCATTAAGGCCATGAATGCCAAGTTCGATCACGGTGCGCTCACCGATTTCAACGATTTGCTCTTCCAATTGCTTTTGCACTTTGGCTACCACCTCCTCAATACGGGCTGGGTGAATACGGCCATCGGCCACCAAACGCTGTAGCGACAAACGGGCTACCTCACGACGGATAGGATCGAAAGATGAAATGACAATTGCTTCTGGGGTATCGTCCACGATGACCTCTACGCCAGTGGCAGCTTCTAGGGCACGGATGTTACGACCCTCGCGGCCAATGATTTGGCCTTTCATTTCGTCATTTTCCAAGTTAAATACGGAAACCGTGTTTTCTATCGTAAATTCGGCCGCCATCCGCTGGATGGTTTGAATAACAATTTTCTTAGCCTCCTTATTGGCATTAAGTTTTGCCTGATTCACCGCATCACGTATGATGGACTGTGATTCAGATTCACTTTTGGCGCGTACAGCCTCCAAAAGTTGATCTTTGGCATCTTGTTGGCTCAATTGTGCTATTTTTTCAAGCATTTTGATCCGCTCTTCATTAGCCTGATCAAGTTCTTCCTTCTTTTTTTGAACAATTTTCAACTGTTTGTCCAAGTTTTCACGCAATGCAGAAAGTTCCACATCACGATTATCAAGGTCACTCTTGCGGGTGTCCATTTCCTTGAATTTCAGGTTGAGGGCATCTTCGTCCACCTTTAAGTCTTTTTGGCGGGTCATGATATCCACCTCAAGATCTTTCAACTCCAACTGACGCTTGGTTTTTTCGGTCTCAACCTCCTGACGCATTTGAGCGTACCGTTCTTTGGCTTCTTGAATTTTTTGTTGTTTGATCCGGTCGTTCTCTGCCTCTGCTTTTGAAATCAATTTTTCTGCTTTCAGTGCCGCTTCATCTTCTACGCGCTTAGCCGATAGCCTTGCTTCTTGGATCAGCAAATCTGCCTGACGATTGCTTTCTTCGATTGATTTTCCAGTATCTTTTTTAGCCGTGAGGTTCGCAATCACCCAAGTGACGCCGCCGCCTGCTGCTAATCCGATTATAATTGATATAATATCCATACTATTTAATGAGTGTGTATTAAGGTTAGCTCCGCACCACGGCTCCGAGTTTTTGCTCAAAGATGGTTTGGAGTTGTTGCATGAAACTTTCTATTTCTTTGTCTTGTAGGGTTTTTTCAAAATCTTCAAAAATAAAACTCACAGCGTATGATTTTTTACCAACCCCGAGTTTATTTTCATCTTCAAATACATCAAATAAATTGACTTGTTTGAGCGTCTTTTTTATTGTTTTTAATGATAAAATACGAATATCTCCAAAAGTAACAGATTTATCCAGCACCAACGCGAGGTCGCGGCGGACTGACGGAAACTTATTGAGGTCTTCAAATTGAATACTGTTGCTGCCAATGGCTTTCAGGACGTTATCCATGTTAAATTCGGCATAAAATACCGCATTTTTCACGTCCGCTTTTTTCAATAAAGAAGATTGTACCGCACCGAAAGTTACCAAATCCATTGGGCCACGATGGTATTTCATGGCATATTGGAAAGGAGATTGATCGAGTGCGCTTTCTTGGAAACCACTAATGCCCATTCGGGTCATCAGGTTTTGCACATGGCCTTTAAGGGTGTAAAAATCAACTTGTTTTTTATTGGATCCTTGCCAGTTTTCGGCACTGTGTATGCCCGTCATCCAAATAGATAAACGGTAGCCCTCGCTGAAGCGGGGCATATCCTTCTGATCAAGATTGGACGAGGTGGCATATATTTTTCCAAATTCAAAAAGACGTAAATCTGGATTTTGTCGGTTTTGATTGCGTTGTATGGATTCCAATCCGGAGAACAACATAACAGGGCGCATACAATCAAGACCTTGATTGGCAGTATTGTGTACAAACACCAATTGTTCCTTCGGGAAGGGCATGGCGGCCGATTCGCCTAAGAAGTAAGCCGAATTGTTCAAGGACATGCTCATACATTCATTGAAACCAGTGGCGGCCAATATATCGGACATGGTATTCCTGACCGTATCCATATTTGGGCGCGGCTGTAGTTCCATGCTGGAACGTATTTGGGTTGGGATCGGCACTGAATCAAGGCCATGTACCCGCAATACCTCTTCTACTATATCTGCTTCACGGGTAACATCCGGTTTATTGGTTGGTACCAAGGCAATGAATCCTGTTTCGGTTTCTCGTTCCAAACCAATTTCCAAGGCATTCAAGATATTTTTTACCTTTTCTTTAGGTAAAACCTCTCCAATGAGGCGATTTATTCGCTCGTAAGATACCGATACAGAAATCGGTTGTACAGGATCAGGGTAAAGGTCAACCAAACTTTCGGTATCCAATATCCCGCCTGCTATCGCTACGATCATGTCGGCTGCGGCCAGCAATGCAGTTTTGGTACCATTTGGATCTACGCCTTTTTCAAACATCCAAGCGGCATCGGTGCGCAAATTGTGGCGCAACATAGAGCGGCGTATCCATTTAGGATTAAAAAAAGCACTTTCCAAGAAAATAGCCGTAGTATGTTCACTTACGCCGCTATCGGCTCCGCCAAATACGCCCCCAATACACATAGGCTGGTCGTTGCCATCGCAGATCATAAGGTCGTCTTCCGACAATTTGCGGTCTGTTTCGTCGAGGCTTTTGAATATGGTGTCTGATGGCAACGTTTTTACGCGTACTTGCCCTTTACCTATTTTATGGAGGTCGAAAGCATGGAGTGGTTGGCCAAGGTCAGCACGTATATAATTGGTAATGTCAACAATGTTATTGATGGGTCGTTGGCCTATGGCTTTCAAGCGATTTTGAAGCCATTCGGGACTGTCTTGTATGGTAATACCCGTGATGACAATACCGGTATAACGCGGACAGGCCGCTGGGTTTTCCACCGTGACCGAAATCGTAGGTTTGGATGCTGGTGCGATGTCAGTACTTGCGGTTTTGCGCTTTAGTTTTACGGTCGGATTTTCATGGTGGCGTATCCAAGCCAGTATATCGCGGGCGACACCTATATGATTAGTAGCATCGGCTCTATTTGGGGTGAGACCAATTTCTATAACGGTATCGGCTTCTTGTTTAAACCATTGTGCAGCCGAAATACCGATGGCGGTATTGACATCCAAAACCATGATACCGCTGTGGTCGTGCCCTACGCCCAATTCGTCTTGAGCACAGATCATACCTTGCGAAGGTACACCACGTACCTTGCGCTCGCCGATCGTAAACAAAGTGCCATCTTTAGAAAAAACATTGGCACCTGGTATTGCTACGAATACCTTTTGACCAACGGCTACATTGGGTGCGCCACATACAATGGAACGCACCACGCCGTCTCCAACATCTACCGTAGTGGCAGAGAGGTGGTCTGTATCGGGCATCCTTTCGCAGCTGAGCACAAGGCCAGTAAAGACTTTGTCCAGATCAACTAACGACGGTTTTACTGTTTCCCAACCCTCCACTTCTAAGCCCAGTGATGTCAGTATATCAGCGATTTCAGAGTCAGATTTATGTATGTCGAGATAATCTCGCAACCAATTCAACGATACCTTCATGCCGCAAAGCGTACTTATAAATACTAAAAGAGGCGCACATTATTTCATAGTAAAATGATTATCAAATTTTTATGAAAAAAAAATAATATAATATATCCTCCTTAATCTTCGTTAATAAATTCTTAATCGGCAAAGGTAGAAAAGAAAATGTGAAATAAAAGCGGAAAATATCGAACTTTGCGACTTTGTGTGGGGAATGCACTAAAAATTACTTGCCCCAAAGTTTTAATTTTCACATGCTCGATCTTTCGTTTCAATATCCCGCTTGGTTTTTACTATTTTGCGCATTGCTTGGATTAGGCTATGCAGCCCTATTATATTATCGCGATACCACCTTTCGCGAACAATCCAAAAGCCTACATATTTGGTTGGGTATTATCCGTTGGCTGACGATTACTTTATTGAGTGCGTTGCTATTGTCGCCACTAATCAAACGGTTGCTCACGGAGACCAAAAAGCCAATTGTTGTATTGGCTCAAGATCAATCGGAGAGTATAGCCGTTGATTTGCAAGGCGATTTGCTGGATCAGTATAAGCAAAACTGGACGGGGCTTCGCGACGCGCTTTCTCAAGACTATGAAGTACATGAGTTGTCTATTGGAGACAATGTTCGGGAAGGAGTCAATTTTGAGTTCAAAGATAAAGTGACCAATCTATCGCAATCGCTACGCTCCATATATGATCTGTATGGGGGGCAAAACCTAGGCGCAGTCATACTGGCATCTGATGGGGTTTACAATGAAGGTAGCAACCCCGCTTATGCGGATGTACAATTGAGTGCACCTATATATACGGTTGCGCTAGGCGATACGACGCCGAAAAAAGACCTTTTGGTGAAGCGCGTATTTCATAATAAAATAGCCTACCTCGGCGATAAATTTACCTTGCAAATAGATGTCACTGCGATCAATTGCGGCGGGCAGCAATCGGTATTGAATATTAGCAAAAAAGAAGGCGATCAGTGGAAGGGTTTGCAGAGATTACCGATGAATATAGTGGGGAAAGATTTTTTCATCACGAAGGAGGTGCAATTGGAAGCCGACCAACCCGGTGTAGCCCAATACCTTATTTCGGTAGCCAATCTTAGCGGCGAAGCCACTACGGCCAATAACCGCAAAGAAATATATATAGATATACTGGATGCACGCCAAAAAATACTGCTTTTGGCCAATAGCCCTCATCCGGATCTTTCGGCTTTGAAAACAACCTTGGAAACCAATAAAAATTATCAGGTGAGCATTGCTTATGTGAATGATCCGGGGATTGATGTTGGAAAATTTGATTTTGTGATGCTTCACAACCTACCATCCAATAGCAATGACATATCAGGATTGCTCAATAATTTGAATGAAAAGCGAATTCCGCGTTTGTTCATGGCTGGTATGCAGACCAATTATGTCGCGCTTGCGAAGGCTCAAGGATTGGTCACGATGCAAAGCGATGGGAAACAAAGTGACGATGTGCAAGCCAAAGTAGAAAGTGGTTTTGCATCGTTCAACCTTGACCCTAAAACTGTTTCGGAACTTTCAAAATTCAATCCAGTGACTTCGGCTTTTGGCAACTTTGGCGTGACGGCACAAGCGCAGGTATTGTTGCGCAAACGCATTGGCAAAATTGATACCGAACAACCGCTTTTGGTATTTGGGGAGACCAATGGCACTAAAACGGGGGTTTTGCTCGCCGAAGGTATTTGGCGGTGGCGGTTGTTTGACTACATGCAACATGCCAACCATGATATTTTTGATGAATTGATGGGCAAAACAGTGCAGTTTCTTTCTCAAAAGGAGGATAAACGCAAATTTAGGGTCTCTTTAGATAAGAATATTTACAAAGAAAATGAACCCATTTCGTTCAGTGCCGAACTGTACAATGATAACTATGAACTCATCAATGAGTCGGATGTAACGATGTCTATCCGAAATCAAGAAGGAAAAGAATTTGCCTTTACTTTTAATAAATTGGGGAAGGCTTATGCCTTGGATGCGGGTATTCTGCCACTCGGTAACTATTCCTATAAGGCCAGCACCAACTTTAACGGACAAACACTTAGTTTTGAAGGCCGGTTCAGTGTACAACCTATTCAATTGGAACTGTTTGAAACTATAGCCAACCATTCCATATTGCGTCAGTTGAGTGCCGCTTTTGGTGGTGAAACAGTATTACCAGATTCATTGGGCTCTATAGCCAATAAAATCAAAAACAACCAAACGGTTAAGCCTGTCATATACCAAACATCGCAGACCAATCCGCTCATCAACTTGAAATGGATTTTTGCGCTGATAGCGGGTTTGTTGTTTTTAGAGTGGTTTTTGAGGCGGTATTTTGGGGCGTATTAATAGGCATTACTCCATCACTACTACCCGCTCGCGCCATATTGCTTTTCCGTCTATTGCTTCAAGCAGATAAATGCCACGGGCTAAGCCTTTTAGTGGCAATTCTGTTTGATTGAATAGGGTTTGTTGGTGAACGACTCGCCCCTGTAAATCCAGTATGCGGACTGTAGCATCCTGCGATAATTCTAGATCTGTGACCATAATATGTAGGGTAACAGATGGCGATACCGGATTTGGATAGATTTGGAAGTTTTGCTGATTTGATCCAAGATTTCCTGCAGAGGTAGGGACTTCACACACTGATCCACTAAGCGAGTCACCAGTAATAAGCCAGCCTTGATCGTTCACCAGGGCATTTCTGGCCTCTATAGCGTTAGTACCATATTGGAGACCCGTAGCACCCAGTTTAATCCCTGTGACCGATGGGTTGTTAGCCCTCCAACCATTAAGGGTGGCCGTATAATTTCCGCAGTCCATTCCTGAATTTGATAGCATGTGTCCAGAACCAGATGAAGTCAAATCATCAAGCAACCAATTGCCAATAGGTTGGTTGAAATTCGGAGCATAGCGAAACATGGAAGTCATATTAGTCACCTTAGCGGTATTCCAACTACCGATAGGTTGGTTGAAATTCTTAGCTTCACTGAACATGAACCTCATATCAGTCACCTTATCTGTATTCCAATTACCGATAGGTTGGTTAAAGTTCTTAGCATAGCTGAACATGAACCTCATATCAGTCACCTTAGTGGTATTCCAACTACCGATAGGTTGGTTAAAGTTCTGAGCATTGTTGAATATGGAACCCATATCAGTCACCTTAGCGGTATTCCAATCGCCAATAGGTTGGTTAAAATTCCTAGCACCACTGAACATGGAATTCATATTAGTCACATTAGCGGTATTCCAAGTACCAATGGGTTGATTAAAACTCGTATCAGCGTTAAACATAGAATTCATATGAGTCACATTAGCGGTATTCCAAGTACCAATGGGTTGGTTGAAATCTGAAGCATAGTAAAACATGTAACTCATATTAGTCACATTAGCGGTATTCCAACTACCGATAGGTTGGTTGAAAGATGAAGCATTGTAAAATATGGCACCCATATTAGTCACGTTAGAGGTATTCCAATCTCCGATAGGTTGGTTAAAGTTCTTAGCTTCACGGAACATGAAACTCATATCAGTCACATTATCTGTATTCCAACTACCGATAGGTTGGTTAAATTTTAGAGCAGATTCGAACATGCGATTCATCTTGGTCACATTAGCCGTATTCCAACTACCGATAGGTTGGTTGAAACCAGTATCAATATGGAACATGTATTGCATATTAGTCACCTTAGCAGTATTCCAATCTCCGATAGGTTGGTTAAATTTTAGAGCAGTTTCGAACATGCCGCTCATATCAGTCACCTTAGCAGTATTCCAACTACCGATAGGTTGGTTAAAAGACCGAGTACTGGCGAACATGCGATTCATATCAGTCACATTATCTGTATTCCAACTACCGATAGGTTGGTTAAAAGACAGAGCATTATAAAACATGAAACTCATATCAGTCACCTTAGCAGTATTCCAATCGCCGATAGGTTGGTTAAAAAACAGAGTTTCACGGAACATGAAACTCATATCAGTCACCTTAGCGGTATTCCAACTACCGATAGGTTGGTTAAAACCCGTACCAGCGAACATGGCGCTCATATTCGTCACCTTTTCAGTATTCCAATTACCGATAGGTTGATTAAAACCCGTACTAGCGAACATGGCACTCATATCAGTCACATTACCAGTGTCCCAATTACCGATAGGGTTGTTGAAATAATAAGCATTACGAAACATGTAACTCATATCAGTCACATTAGTAAGATTCGGTACATCGCTTGCTGTTATTTTCAAATTTTCACAACCCTCAAAAGCCGAATTCATACTTGACCAGAGGACTGTACCCCATTGAGATACTTCGTTTAGGTTTGATTGGTGTGGGCCATCATCTATGAAAAATCGTCGAAGGCTGTCTGGTGCCATACGCAGCGTTACCATTTCTCCACTTGGTGCTATGTTCACAGGTAGTAGCACTTCACCAGGAGTAGTCATAGTGAAACTACCGCTACCACTATTATTCAATGAAGTAGTCCAGGTATAGGCCACTGCCCCTGTGGTCAGGGCATTGAACTTTATTCCTGTGGTTGGTGGGGAGAAAGTCCATTTGGTGACAAAATCTTCCGCCTGGGCTTGGATGACCGAGGAGTGGAAGAAAAGGGTGGCGAAAAACAGGGTACTCAAAAGGCGGGAAAAGAAATTTTTTTGATTCATTTTTTAAAAAATTAGGTGTGATAGGTGTGGTTTTTGAGTTCTCAACAGTCAAAATTAATCCCTAAAACCGAAAACTAATGACAAATCTACAATAAACTATGCATAAAGAGATACAATTCTTATTTAATGTAAAATTGCAGCAAAAAAATATGATACAAGTGGCTTAGACGAGTACAGATTTGATGATGACTATTAAGGCAATAGAACGATTTTGCCAGAACGCATAAAAATGTATGGTAAGTCCCTATCTTTGCGACATGCACAAGTACAGTACCATTCATTATCATAATTATCTTCAGTTGGACAAAGTCTTGGATGCTCAACATCCGAGGAGTGCCGAGTTGGAGCCCGTGCCAGCGCACGAAGAGATGTTGTTTATCATCATCCATCAAGTGTATGAACTTTGGTTTAAACAAATCATCCATGAGATCAGTTCGGTGACAGCCATGTTTGAGGGTCACCACGTGGACGAACACAACATTGGTACGGCCATTGCACGGCTCAATCGGGTGGTCGAAATCCAAAAATTATTGATCCAACAGATTCAGGTCTTGGAAACAATGACCCCGCTTGATTTTCTTGATTTTCGTAACTATTTATTTCCGGCCTCCGGCTTTCAAAGTTTTCAGTTCCGTATCGTAGAAGCCATGCTGGGTTTGCAGGAAGAAGGCCGATTGACCTATAATAATGTGCCGTACGCTTCGGTGTTTGAACAATCGCAGCAAGATACCCTGAAACAAATTGCTGAAAACCGATCTTTATTTGATCTGGTGGAGGACTGGTTGGAGCGTATTCCTTTTTTGCAGATCGGTGATTTTAATTTCTTAGACCAATACCGTGGCGCGGTGCGTCGTATGTTGGATTCTGAAATGGCTGCCATTCAGGCATCGGAATACTTGAGCGTGGCCGAAAAAGAAATGCGGGCCAAGATGCTTGGCGGCACTGATACCTATTTTCAATCGGTACTCAATCCTGCCTCGCACGAACAAATGCGCCAAGAAGGCAAACTCAGGCTGTCTTATAAAGCAAGTATTGCCGCGCTGCTCATCAATTTGTATCGCGATGAACCCATTTTGCATGGGCCTTTCAATTTGTTGGTTGCCTTGATGGATATTGATGAGAACTTTACGACTTGGCGGTATAGGCATTCTCAAATGGTACTGCGTATGTTAGGTCGCAAGGTGGGTACGGGCGGCTCTTCTGGTTATGAATATTTGCACGCTACGGCGGTAAAACACCATATATTTAGTGATCTTCACAATATTTCTACCCTGTTAATACCTCGATCCGAACTTCCTAAATTGTCGTCCGAACTCAAAAGAGAACTTGGGTTTTATTGGCGCGGCGAGGAAAACCAATAACAATCTTTAAATTTCAGTCAACAATGTATCAATCTTGGCATCAGGTTATCACCCACTCTGTTAAATGCTCCATATTGTTGCTTTCTTTGCTGTGCTGCTCGGCATTACATGCCGGCAAACCACAGGAAGTCCGCACAGGCATCTATTTGATGAACTTGTATGGGATCAATATGGAAGAACACTCGTATTATGCTGATTTTTATGTATGGTTTAAATGGAAGGGCAGTATTGATCCTACGCAGATAGAGTTTGTCAATAGTATCGAAAAATGGAGCGTAGAACAAGCCACTTTTGATGGTGATAGTCTTCCTGTGGTATTGCCGGATGGCACCAAGTACAAGATATATCGGATTGAAAGCCGCTTTTTCCACTCTTTTTCCTTGAATCGCTTCCCGTTGGATAAGCATAGTTTGGATATTCAGATTGAAAATCCCGAATATCCCATAGATTCATTGGTATATCTGCCCGATACTGCCAAGTCGGCGGATGTACGGAATACATTAAAAATAGTAGGTTGGGAAATGACCCAGTCCAAACTTAAAACCAGTGTACACGATTATAAAAACAACTTTGGAAACCCTAAAGAAAATGCCCAAAAATTCAGTTCATTAACCTTTGAATTGACTTTGGAACGACCCTTTAGTTATTTTCTTTTGAAAATGCTATTGCCCATTGCCTTGGTTATCATGGTTAGCCTTGGAGCCTTGTTGTTGCATCCTTCTCACATTGATACCCGTAGTTCTTTGCCGATAGGCGGTCTATTGACGGCGGTTTTTTTGCAGCAAACGTACAATGGGGCGTTGCCCGATACTGGTTATATGGTTTTGATGGATAAAATATACCTCTTGGGGTATATCATTATTTCTTTGATACTATTGCAAGTGATCCGATCTGGAAATCAGGCTTTAAAAGGACAATCAGAGAATAGTATTATGGAACGAGAACGGTTATTGGCTGGTATTTTCGCAGTGTTTTTCTGCCTTGGTGTTTTGGCCTTGGCCATATAAACATCACAACAACAAGGCTACTTTTATGACAACAACAGGCATATAATATAAATATCTTACTTTTCAATCTTCTCGATGCTAATTAGCGACTGCTTATACCGTGCCAGGTAGTGCAGCCCAGTTTCAGGCATTTGCTGATAATCCGATGTTCATGTTGGCGGATGAGTTGCCAAAAATTGGATAAGCCACTATAACTTTTCTCCAAATGCTAGGTCGCCCGCATCGCCCAAACCGGGAACGATGTATGACTTTGCAGTAAGTTCTTCATCAATAGCCGCCGCCCAGATGTGGGCTTTCGGAAAATGTTTTTGAACGTGGTCAATACCAGTGGTGCTGGCTATAACCGCCGCTACATGGATGACTGATGGAACGCCAAGTCGCTGCAATTCTTGCAAGGCCACTTGGACTGAGGCTCCAGTTGCGAGCATCGGATCACACAAAATTAAGGTGCAACCATCCAAGCGCGGGGCACTCACATAATCTAATTTTATTTCGAAAGCATCGCCGTGTAAATGACTGCGATAGGCTGATATAAATGCATTGTCGGCATCGTCAAAGTAATTCAACATGCCTTGGTGAAACGGAAGCCCAGCCCTAAGAACGGTACCCAAAACAATTTTGCGCAATGGCAATACGGTCTCTGCTATGCCTAGCGGACTTTCAATTTGGGCGGGTTTGAACTCAAATGTTTTTGAAATTTCGTAGGCCATTACCTCACCGATCCGCTCCAAGTTGCGCCTAAAGCGCATACGATCGGTCTGCACCTTGGTGCTGCGCAGTTCTGCAACAAACCGGTGGACAATGGAATGGGTGGCTGAAAGATCATGTATGTTCATAATGATTTGCGCAATCGGGCTACTGGAATATTGAGTTGCTCTCGGTATTTTGCGACCGTTCGGCGGGCAATATTGTAGCCTTTTTTCATTAAAATAGTCTTCAACTTTTCATCTGACAAGGGGCGGCGCTTGTTTTCTTCGTCCAGTACCTCGGTCAATATTTTTTTCACCTCTAATGTAGAAACCTCTTCCCCATCTTGGGTACTTAGGCTCTCTGAAAAGAATTCTTTGAGCCTTTTGGTGCCAAATTCGGTTTGTACATATTTAGAATTGGCTACCCTCGATACGGTTGAAATATCAAGCGAGGTAGCATCAGCAATATCTTTCAAAATCATTGGCCTGATTTTTTTCTGATCGCCCGTCAAAAAATATTCCTCCTGATGGTTTAGTATGGCACCCATACTCATCATCATGGTTTGTTGGCGTTGTTTGATAGCATCTATAAACCACTTGGCGCTGTCAATTTTCTGCTTGATGAACATGACGGCTTCTTTTTCCTTGCGAGACGCCCGTTTTCCATGTCGCCCATCGTGAAATGCTTTGAGCATATCGCGGTATTGATCGTTGATGCGCAGGTCAGGTGCATTTCGGGCGTTGAGTGAAAGTTCCAATTCGCCATCGCGATTATTGACAACGAAATCTGGCACAACGTAATTCAATGCCCTATCGCCTTTCGTGATAAAACCGCTGGCGGGCTTAGGGTTCAGTTTCAATATTTCATTGATGGCATCTTTAAGATCATCTTCATCAATATTCAATTGGCGGCATAATTTTGGGTAGTGTTTCTTTGTAAACTCATCAAAATAATGCCCAATAATACGAATGGCTACCCGAATAGACATTTTTTCATCCAATGACAAATGTTCATCCTCTTGGCGCATTCGCGCTTGCAACTGCAACAACAAACACTCTTGGAGGTCTCTTGCACCAGTACCTGGCGGGTCAAATTGTTGAATTTTTAGAAGCAGTTTGTTGATCTCTTTTTCGTGGGTCGAAATATTTTGGCTAAATAAGAGGTCATCCACCATGGCATCGGGGTCGCGGCGCAGATACCCATCGTCGTCTATAGAGCCAATAATTTGAAGCGCAATGGCGTGCTCTCGCTCATCTTCTAGTTTAAGCAAGCCCAATTGTTGTTCCAGGTACTCATGAAAGGTATTTTCAAAAGTCAGCGGCATAGACCTATCTTCTTCATCTCCGCCCCGACCTTCATCGCGGGTACTGTAGGAACTAGGATCATCTTCTATAAAATCAACGAGGTAATCATCCAGTTCAAAGTCATCTTCGCGACTGGCGGTTGATTCCTCATCGTCACCATAATCTTCTGCCGACTCCCTATCTGATTCTGCTGAGGCTATTTCGGCTTGACTGAAATCTTCTTGGTTGGTTTCGCCCGCTTCCGCTTTTTGTTCCCGCTCGTAGTAACTCATGTCGGCATCCGAAAGATCCATTTCACTCATACTCTCCGACATATCCAGACCTTCATCACCTTCTTCTAAGGCTGGATTTATTTCCATCTCCTCTTGAATGCGTTGTTCCAAATTGGCCGTCGGTATCTGTAGCAGTTTCATGAGTTGAATCTGCTGGGGTGATAGTTTTTGCGATAATTTTTGAGATAAGGTTTGTTTAGAACCGTAATATGATGCCATCTCTGCTCAGTAAAGGATTATGATTAAAAAGAAGATCGGTTAAGTTTCTATATTTTCACATGGCAAAAGTACACTATATTACCAGTTATATGAACGGCTTTATCAAAAAACAGGCCAAATTTTAATATTTTTTTTATTGAACTTTGTTTCTTTGTTTTAGTATTTTAGCGTTTTACTTACAATTTATTGTTATTGTTCATTTTACAAGTTAAATATTTTTAATAAATAATAATTAACAAATGTAATATTTTTTTGGCAAGCGGGGTTGAAACTTTGGTAGTATTGGAATATAGAGTGTTGGAGTTTGGAAGTACGATCGCGGAGTTTTTCGACAGATAGGCTTTTTGGGATTGTTTTTTCAGCAGGGTTTTTAAAACAGGCTTCTGTAGAAATTTCACGACTACGCTCATAAAAGCCGTACTTTGTGGCAAAATTGTTAACCTTGGAGTCTAGTGTTTTTCTCATTACCCCCCCTTTTACGCAGTTGAATACGCCGTACCCTGCTACGGCCTATATCAAGGGGTTTCTAAATACCAAACAAATCACTGCCTTTCAGGCCGATTTGGGTATTGAGGTCATACTGGCTTTGTTTTCTAAACAAGGCTTGAATCATTTGTTTGCACAAATTGGTACAGATACTACTGGTTTTTCTGATAATTCGCGGCGTATCATTGCTTTACAGGATCACTATATACACAGTATAGATTCGGTAATTTTGTTTTTGCAGGGCAAAAACCCGACCCTTGCACACTTGATTTGCCAAGAAGGTTTTTTGCCGGAGGCTTCTCGGTTCGATCAGTTAGACGACCTCGACTGGGCTTTTGGCTCTATGGGTACTCAAGATAAGGCCAAACATTTGGCCACTTTGTATTTGGAAGACCTTTCTGATTTAATCCAAGCGTGTATAGATCCACATTTTGGATTTAGCCGATATGCCGAGCGGTTGGGGCGTTCCGCTAATCAATTTGACGAATTATACGAGGCACTACAAGCAGACTATACCTATATAGACAGACTATTGGTTGATATTTTGAGCCAGCGGATGGCTGTTGTCAATCCAGGTATGGTGGCTATATCCGTTCCTTTTCCGGGTAATTTATACGCAGCCTTCAGGTGCGCACAATGGATCAAACAACATCACCCCACGGTGAAAATCGCTATGGGTGGTGGTTTTGCTAACACGGAATTGCGGTCACTATCCGAGCCACGGGTGTTTGAATTTTTTGATTTCATCACCCTCGATGATGGCGAAGCCCCAATGGAGCATTTGATAGAACATGTGAATGGCAAACGCCCTTTAGAATTGCTCAAACGAGCCTTTGCCTTGGTGAATGGCAAAGTAGAATACCTCAACCATAGCCTCAGTAAAGATTATAAGCAAGCCGATACGGGTACACCAGATTATAGCGACTTGTGGTTGGATCAATATATTTCTGTTTTGGAAATTGTGAATCCAATGCACCGCATGTGGAGCGACGGACGATGGAACAAACTTACCATGGCTCATGGTTGCTACTGGGGTAAATGCACTTTTTGCGATATATCTTTAGACTACATTAAAGTGTATGAGCCACTGACCGCCAGCCTGCTCTGCGATCGCATGGAAACCATGATCGAACAAACAGGACAGAATGGTTTTCACTTTGTGGATGAGGCAGCACCGCCTGCCTTGATGCGCGCCTTGGCCCTTGAAATCATTAGGCGCAAATTAATCGTCACTTGGTGGACTAATATTCGTTTTGAAAAAAGTTTTAGCCGCGATCTGTGTGTGCTGCTTCGCGCTTCTGGTTGTGTGGCCGTCTCCGGCGGCCTTGAAGTGGCTTCTGATCGCTTATTGGAGTTGATCCAAAAAGGCGTAACGGTAACGCAGGTAGCGCGGGTGACCAAACACTTTACGGAGGCTGGTATAATGGTACATGCTTATTTAATGTATGGTTTTCCGACGCAAACGACCCAAGAGACGATAGATTCCTTGGAAATGGTGCGCCAAATGTTTGAAATGGGTGTATTGCAATCTGGATTTTGGCATCAGTTTGCCATGACTGCACACAGTCCTGTGGGTATGACACCCGAACAATTTGGAGTGAAAAAAGAAACCAATACCATTGGTACTTTTGCCAATAACGACATCTTACACATAGACCCTACGGGTACAGACCATGATGCTTTTAGTTATGGCTTGAAAAAATCGCTCCTCAATTTTATGCATGGGATCGGTTTTGAACTTCCTTTAAATGACTGGTTTGATTTTAAAGTACCGCGCACGACGGTTTCTAAAATCTATATTGCTGAATCACTACAAGAACAAGAAGTTTTTTCAATAAAGCCTACGGCTAAAATGGCTTGGTTGGGGCTTATGCCTACTTCGACACCATTTACAAAGGCAAAAAAAGGACAACAATGGGATATGTTAACCTTGACTTTTCAAGATAAAAGGGAGACGTTTAGTATCAGTGCTGGTCGCCTCCAAGGCGAATGGCTAGTAAATATTTTACAAAAAATAGCTGTGAAAAATCAGGACATGCTTACTTTTCAAGACATTAAAACCGACTATGAGACCAATGGCTTGGATGATTTCGAATTATTTTGGTATAGCAAACAAGTCAGTGCTTTGCAGGCTTTTGGATTATTGGCTTTGTAAAAAAAGGTGCAACGCACGGTAAAATTACCAGTACGCTGCACCTTAGTAACAGTGAAATAATAACTATCGCACCACTGAAATATCTCCTTTTCTCTTCATTGGAATGATGCGGCCACAGATGGCAATATCTGCTTCAAAGTACCAGACCATTACGCCGGGTTCCATATTTTTAGTACGGTGGAATCCTTCCCAACCTGCGGAAATATCCTTTGTTTCAAACAATAAATTACCCCAGCGATCATACACCGCAAAATAATAGTTAAGCACTGTCAAACCAGAAGCAAATAAGGGTCTGAACGTACGATTTTCCTCATTTTGTGCTTCTGGAGCCATGGCATTGGGCGTATAAACAAATGAAAGATCGTTTGCCAAATCTGCCCATACCACGGGTGCTTCGGCCCTGACAGTCTCGCAGGTATTTTTTACTTCTACCCAAACAATACCTTGATCCTTAATGGTGGTAAACACTGATTGGTCTCCATTACTCCAAGTAAACGTTGCGCCATCGGTATAGCCGGTTAGGGTTGGTTGCATCCGAATGCCCGCACTATCGCATGGTAGTATTCCATTGAGGAGGGATACTTCCAAGCGATCCAAGGTTTCGATTTCGATTTCGGCTTCAAAAACACAGTCATTGTCATCTTGCATATACACGGTGTAGGTGCCTTGATCTAGGTTATCGAAAGTAATTTCGGGTTGAAATAGGCTATTGTCTAAAGAGAATTCGTAAGGTGCTAAGCCCCCCAAGATATTGTCAACCTTGATGATTCCTGTTTGGGTGGTAGCACAACTTGAAGTGGCCACTAGATCAAAAGTAGCAGATGGAAACGCCGTTACAGATATCGTCACAGTAGAGTCGCAACCTTCAGATGTTTGCAAAACAAAATCTTTAACAGTGCCCGGCGGTAACAACTCACCTTGATACACATATGTCAGTCCGGGGCAAACAGAAACCTCAAGAATACTGGCTGCATTAAAAAATTGAGACACGGTGACGGTGACCATCGAATCACAATTCCAAATACTTTGAAGGGTAAATAACTCCGAATCGCCCGCATCGAGGGTCATACCCTCGTAGGTATATGATTCTCCTGGACAAACACCCACACTCAATGTAGATGATATGATCGGATTGTCAACCACCGTAACCGTAACAATCGAATCGCAACCAACCGATGAAACAAGGTTAAACACCTCCGAACCACCAGCTGCAATGGTGATCCCATTATAATCCACGGCTACTCCTGCGCAGGTGGGTACTTGTACGACGTAATTGGTGGTATGGCATAAGAAATCTACAAGCAAAGCCGCATTTTCTATCACATCACAACCTGAAAGCGTCGTTTCGTCTTGTCCGATCACCGCACTAAAACCAAGGGGCAGGGTTGTAGGGTCTAGTTCTACGGAATATGTAGTACTCAAGATATTGTCAAAGTTGAATACGCCTCCTGTATTGGAGGTAGCATTTCCTACGGAACTACCATTTTCCATAAGGATCACCCCAATACCGCTCATCAGAGAATCGGCGGCATCAATCATGCCGTTGTGATTAACATCAGACCAAACCAAGCCATTGATGTCGCCATATCCATCGAATAAATTGAGTGATAATGGGCTGCTTTCACCAGTACATCCGTAAGCGTCTATCAATACAGCGTGGTAAGTGCCGCTTTGTTGGGCCACAAAATTGGCACTAGTCGCACCAGAGACCGGATTACCATCCAGATACCATTGCCAAGTAGCGATATTTGGCAAATTTGGTAAACACAATGTGTCTGGTTTACAGCGGGTATGACACCCACTGGGCAAGGCCGATACTTGTGGGCCAGGCAGTACAACCCAACTATTGCTGGGGGCTTCGCATCCAAATTCATTCACCACTCGCAAGTAATATTCACCGGGTTCTTGTGTCACGATCGAAGTACCCGTTTGGCCACTGTTCCAAATAAACTGCCAACTGGGTGGTGTAGGCCCTGAATAGGTCAAGGTATTATTAGAACCAGCGCAGTAACCAACCCCAAATATAGAAAATCCAGAGGGTCTTGGATTTACTTTTACATTAAATGGAGCCGATTCGGAAGTACACCCCGTGGTATAATCCGTAGTGATTACAGTGTAGGTATAATCGCCTACTGTAAGTGCGTTACCGCGATCAATAGTGAAATCCAAGGTATTACCGACTCCATTACCTCCAGACCATTGATACCCATAAGATCCACTTCCAAATGCTTGCAAAGACACGTCTTCCCCTTCGCAAACGGTCAAATTTGGGGTGGTGGTTCCGATGATTTGACCAATACTATTTTTTAATAAACCCTTAATAAAGGCATCGGGCGAAGGAATAATTTCAATTTTTACCAAAGGAGGTACAAAAGTACAACCGTTGGCATTTGTTATGGTGACCTGATAAGTCCCTTCTTTCGAAACAGTAAGGGTAGCACCCGTACTTGCATTGTCGTCAGACCAAAGGTAACTTGTACCACCTAATGGTGCCGTCATCGTGACGGATTGCCCTTCACAAAGAGGGCTTGGATTGGCTGGGCTAATTGTACCAGTCAAAGGATTGGGTGCCACGGTGACTATTTGGGTGGAGGTGGCAGTACATCCAAATATGTTGGTGGCGGTGGCCACCACAGTATAATTGCCCGGAAACGTATAATCATGATAGGCAGGAGTGCCTTTGGCATCGTTGGCTGCACCCGTGCTTGGGTCTCCAAATATCCAACTTACCTCGGTGAGTGTCGCACTGGTGGTGGTAAGACCAAACTCCAAAGCATTTCCCGCGCAGCGAGCCATAGGTAAGTTGAAGGCAGCCGCCGGAAAATTAGGAACATCAGCAGGCACGGTTGCGGTGGAGGTACAACCTGTGTTGGCTGTCACCGTAAGGACTACATCATAGATACCTGCACTAGCAAAATTATGTGCTGGCTCCCTAATAGTGGTGTTATTATTAAAGCCGCTAGAGGGGTCGTCAAACTTCCAGTTCCATGTATTGATCCCATATCCGGGTAAAAATGTACTGATATCATCAAAGGCAGTGGCATCTCCTGGACAACCGGGGTTAATGCTAAAGCCCGCTTTAGCGACCACATTGACAGAATCTACCAAGGTACACTGAGCCCCATTGGTGAGGGTGGCATAGAGTACTATTAAGTATTGGCTGGCATTTGGAAATTTGAACGTTGCATTTTCACCCGTAGCCGAGCCCACAGCAAAAGAACCAGACTCACCAAAATTCCAAGTGGCAGAACCGGGCTGGTAAAGAGGCCCCGGTATCAGTTGAAATTTAAATGAATCGCATTGGGCTGTTGGAATGATCGTCAATCCTACATCACCAGCTTGGCACTTGGGCGCATGATTGGGGTTGTGGCAAATGCCACCACAATACTCAAAAACAACAATGGGGCCATCGGTAGCAGTGCATCCAAACTGGTTGGTTGCTTGGCAGGTATAATTTCCGTATTGTTTTGAGGTAAAAAGGCTTGAATTGTTGCCGACAGGTATCCCATCATGAAACCATTGATAGGTGTAATCTGCGTCGGCTGATACAAGGGCTTTCATGTTTACATTTTCTGCATTCATGCAAAAGCCCGTTGGATCTGTAGTGGAGATGGTCAGGTTGGGCTTAGGGTATTCAATAATTGAAAATTCAGAAGTGCCCTTACACCCATTTGCATCTGTCACGACTAAGGCATATTCGCCTGCTGTTAACACGGGATTGGGTTGGGTTGAAATATTGAACCCTGCATCGTTTTTCCATTCATAACTTGTATATGGTGTAGAGGTCTGTACTACCGCCGTCAGGCCAGCACAAAGGCCAACTGGATGTTGGATTGTTGGTTCTGGACTAGCTTTTACGCTCACTGGAAAAGCAAGGGATTGCCCACAAATATTCAGGTTGATGGTATGGTTTCCGGCTTCAGTCCAAAAAATATTCGCCACATTCGTGCCTTGGCCTTCGGCAAAAGCACCAGCACTAGCGGGTGTAACATTCCATTGAATATTTACATTTTTATAGTTTTGAGTAGTATAAATGGCCTCTGTGTTTTCACAAACAGTGATAGGGCCAGCAATAGTAAGGAATCCAATGGGGAAAATCAACAAACGGGCAGTATCACTTTTACAATCTAACCCTTCGGTACTGATTTTCAATGCTGAGAGTTGATAAGGGCCTGTTGCAGCCCATGTTACGTTTATAGGATTTCCTTTCACTGTTTGGATAGGGCCTGCACCGTTTTGAACCATCCATTCAGCATTATCGCCGGGGTTGAGGCCAAGTGCTTCATAGGTATAGGTTGTTCCGGGGCAAATACTATTATCGCCTTTTATACCAGTAGGTTTGGTGGGCAATGCTACTGCATTGACCGCCCATTCGGCACGATCGGAGCAGGAGGCATTGGGGTCAACAGGAGTGGCATAAATCCTGTAAACGCCAACACCAAACGTAAATGAAGGGGAGACGACTGTTGTATTTGACATGCTCCAAACCAGATTGCCTGCTGGGCCAAACATTTGCCAGTTGGAAGGGATATTGAATTGATTGAATGCATTTTTACTAGAAAAAGAACCACTAGATTTTTCGCACAACTCAGCAGGGCCTTCTATTTTCATGGGTGAAAGAATCAGGACGGCTATAGAATCTTCGCCGGAGCAACCTAAATAACAGTTTTCATATTTTACGGAAAGCCAATTGGTGTTTCCAATTGGATTTCCAGTCCATTCTACGATGACTTTATTAGTTCCTTGCCCGGCCAAGACTACACCACCACTACTGAGGGTCCAGACAAATTCAGTGCCTTCATAAGGCTCTATCGTATATACTTCTTTTGCACCGGAACAAACCCTGTCGCGACCATCTATTTCGGCATTATTTGAAATGATTGGTATCTGTAAAACGGCAGGAGTTGGGCATGCTAATCCAGAACAAGGCAGCGCAGAAAGCGTAATCGTACCCATAGGGCCAGTGTTCCAAATGACACTAATCTCATTGGAAGTGCTGGTGCCGCCGCTTTGTACAGTACCATTGGAGGATACACTCCATACATAAGGTTGGCAACCGCCAGAGGCAGTATAATTGACGGTTTCACCCGGACAGACCGTACCAACACAATCCAAAGTAGGTGATTCGGCATCCAGAACAGTGATAACCATTTGAGAGGTATCTGCACACAAACAGGAACTTTTCGCGACCAAACGTACTACATATGTACCTGGCGTAAAAAAGGTGTGTTGCGCATTGAGATCAGTGGTGATGGTCAGGTTGTCGCTAAACCACCATTCATACAGGTCAGCACCGACACTTTCATTAAGAAAATAGGCTGTTTGACCTTTGCACAACGTCAAATTGGAGCCAGCAGGCGTGAAAGGGACACTTTGAAACTTTGATTCTGGCTCATTGATGATAGTCACACAACGCGTGGCTTCAGATGCACAACTGGTACTATCATTGGTAAATACACTCACATATCCATTGCCTGAACCGCCCCAAGTCACGGTGATCATATTGTTTAATGGAGCATTACCAACGATATAGCTGGTCGCACCTTGTACAGACCATCCCAATGAAGAAATAGGATTAGGATTCGGAAGCGGCACCGTGTAAGTAACCGTAGCACCCGGGCAAACCAAATCACAAACGCCCCCCACACTATTACTATCTTTATTGCAAGGCGGTAATAATCCAGGCAAAATACTCAGTTGGATGAAAGGCAATGAGGGAACAACAATCGTATCGGTAGGTGCTACCTGACCATTTGAACCACCTAACGATAATAGGTATGTATCAGGGCAAAGATTAGGAATAGTGTAGAAGCCACCATCAAATATACCCGTTATATTACTGGATCCACCAGTTAATGTGAAAAAATAGGGCGGAAAGCCACCACTAACGTATAAGTAAATAGTGCCATTACAGCCTCCACAGTAGGCTGGATTTAAATCCACACCGACGTATAAGGAATCCTGTGCTTTAGACAGGGTTGCACATAGGCTAAATAATATGATTAGTTGGATGGGGAGGCGAGATAAAGAACGTTGGTCTTTCATGTATCTACTAAAATATTTGTGAAGAAATATTACCCGTTGTTGGGACATTGTTTTTGATGACACGAAAAAAGAAGGTAAAAGGTTGGGGCTTTTTTAAAAAATAATTTTATTAAATAAACCCGTACATTTGCAGCCCTTTTGTATGCTACTTTTACAACTGTGGAATTTGTTTTCTTAATCAATGTTTTCAGCCTGTGAAACGTATCAAACTGGCGTATATACACACACGCCAATCGCTAGATAACACCATCATCCTTGCTGATAAGGATCAGACAGCGACGCTAGAACCTTACTTAGAGGTTTCTGAATTTGCATTTTTAAATCAAATGTCAACGCGGGACAGTACCAACTTTTTCTTCCCACGGGCAGAAGGATCTGTTTTTGTACGACTTTTCAAAACCGACAAAGACGAATATGCCGATGTGGAAGCAACTCGGCTTGCAGGCAACGCTATCCTTGGTGAATTGGCACAATATAAATTTGAATCAATCACCATCCTCAATACGTGCGAGAAAAACCGTGCCCTCCCTTTTGCGGAAGGGCTGGCCTTGGGGAGTTATCAATTCAATCGACATTTTTCAAAGCCAGACGAAAAAGATGCCGCCTTAAAAACGATCCAAATATTAGACCCTTCTGCAACAGAGGCAGAAGTACAAGAAATGGATAGGTTGATCGAAGCCGTTTTTCATACACGTGATCTTGTAAACGAACCATTTTCTCACTTGAATGCGCCACAATTGGCTGATTTTGCAGAAAAAGCAGGTAAAGAGTATGGGTTTTCAGTAGAGACTTTGGAGGAAGAGCAGATCAGAAGCCTAAAAATGGGGGGGCTTTTAGCTATCAATCAAGCCAGCCATATCCCACCACGATTCAGTGTCTTGGAGTACAAACCTGTCAATGCCAAAAATGAAAAACCAGTGGTTTTAGTGGGCAAAGGCGTGGTATATGATACGGGTGGACTCAGCATCAAGCCAAGTGAAGGCATGGATTATATGAAGTGCGACATGGGCGGTGCAGCCGTTGTCATTGGTGCCTTCATTGCGGCTGCTTCCAATCAATTGCCGATCCATATCATTGGCTTAATACCGATCACCGACAATTTAGTAGGTCGAGAGGCGATTACACCGGGTGATGTGATCACGATGTACTCGGGTGCCACCGTGGAAGTAATGAATACAGATGCCGAAGGCCGGATCATATTGGCTGATGCCCTTCACTATGCTAAAAAATTCCATCCCGAACTGGTATTGGATTTTGCGACGCTCACAGGGGCAGCCGTTCGCGCTTTTGGAAGTATTGCCACCTGTTACATGGGCAATGCATCAATAGAAGTAAGGAAAAACATAGAAGTAAGTGGGATGCAAACTTACGAACGCCTGATAGAAGTGCCGCTGTGGAAAGAGTATGGGGAAGAGATGAAAAGTACCATTGCCGATATCAAGAACCTTGGCGGCGTTTCGGCAGGTATGATTACTGCAGGAAAATTTTTGGAACATTTTGTTGATTACCCTTGGCTTCACTTTGATATAGCAGGCCCTGCTTATGTGCGCGCAGGGAGTGGATACCGTACCAAAGGCGCATCCGGGATGGGCGTACGATTGATGTACGACTTTTTGAAGCGTTATTGCTCATAAACTCTTAATAACCCAATACATGGCTCATATAAAAATAGGAATATCTTGTGGTGATATCAATGGGATCGGTTTGGAGGTAATACTCAAAGCCGTAGCCCTCAAACCAGCAGGAGATCGCTTTAACTTAGTGTTGTATGGCAATGCTAAAGTGGTGGCTTACCATAAAAATATCATTACCGAGGAAAATATTCAGTTTCACTCCATCAATAAGGCTTCGGAGGCTGTGAAAGGTAGGATTAATGTGGTTAACTGTTGGGAAGATAATATTAATATTACCCTTGGAAAGCCAACCGATATTGGCGGAAAATGCGCTTTTAAAGCATTAGAACAGGCCGTAAAAGACCTTAAAAGCGGTGATATTGATGCTTTGGTGACAGCACCGATCAATAAAAAGGCCATGCAAATGGCCAATTTCCCCTTTATTGGACATACAGAGTATATTACGCATGAGTTCAAAGCCAAAGAATCTTTGATGCTCATGGTAGCCGATGAACTTCGTATAGGAGTAGTGACCAACCATTTGGCTCTGCGTGATGTGGCTGCTGCTGTCACCAAAGAAAAGGTGCTGCGCAAGATCCTCATCATGGCCGAAACCCTCCGCATTGATTTTGGAATCCAAAAACCAACCATTGCCGTCATGGGACTCAATCCACATGCTGGCGATGAGGGTGCTATCGGCCAAGAAGAAGAAACGATCATCAGGCCAGCTATAGAAGAGGCTAAAGCCAAAGGAGTCCTTGCTTTTGGGCCATTCCCTGCCGATGGTTTCTTTGGTTCAGCACAACATATCAAATTTGATGGAATCTTAGCCATGTACCACGATCAAGGCTTGGTACCATTCAAAGCCCTTTCTTTTGGAGCTGGGGTTAATTATACTGCGGGTCTGGCATCTGTACGCACTTCACCCGATCATGGTACTGCTTATGGCATCGCTGGCAAAGGTGAAGCGGATGAATCTTCATTTATGAAAGCCCTCTTCTTAGCAGCCGATATTGTAAACCACCGCAATGAATATTTAGATATGCATGCCAACTCCTTAGAGCGACGCAAGCATAAATCGCTTTTGAGCGAAACTGGCGACGATGAAGTAGTGGAGCATATCAATGAATATTAAGGATGTATTCTTTAAAAGATAACGGAAATATATGGATCAATCGCTTTGGCATCTTGAGAATATTGATGTTTCTGTTTTATTATGTCCCACCAAATTGGGCAATGACGAACTCATGGATAAGCACAAGCATATCCAATTCAAGAAAGGCGAAGTAGTTTATATCCCCAATGATTTGTCAGACCGTATTTTTTTCATCCGAGAGGGGCGTATCAAAATATACGCAATGAATGAAGATGGGAAGGAAATCACCAAGGCTATACTAGGAAAAGGAGAGGTCTTTGGGGAATTAATCTTGGTTGGCGAATCACATCGGCATGACTACGCCGTAGCATTGGAAGACAGCAATGCTTGTGTGGTTTCAAAAAGTGAATTAGATGGTCTGATGCGCGAACGCAACGACCTCAATTTATTTTTCATGCGTATGTTTGGCTCCCGACAATTAGAAATGGAACGTCGGTTAGAATCGTTGGTCTTTAAAGATAGCCGTAGCCGAATCGTAGAATTGTTGGTGCAGATGACGCACAACAAAGGCCAAAAAGTTGGCTATGAATGGGTAATTCGAAATTTTATCACCCATCAAGAAATAGCCAACCTCACCGCTACCAGTCGCCAGACGGTCACTACCACACTCAATGACCTGCGGTATAAAAAGTTGCTTACCTTCAATCGAAGCCGTCTCTTGGTTCGTGATCTGGATAAATTAAGTGCTGAAATAAAAAATTAATTTTATACAAGGTGGGTAAGGTTTTTCAAGTTCTTCGTTAATATTTAAACAATTTAAAATTAACGATAAAACAATGAAAAAATCAATGCTTTTCCTTTTGGCCATGACCTGTTCGCTTTGCGCAGACTCATTACAGGCACAACTACTCACCAATACTACTACCGTAAATGGGTTGACCATGGGGGCTTTCTCCGATGATGGAGATTTCAAGAAGAAGAAAAAAAAGAAGAAAAAGAAAAAAGGTGGCGGCGACAAGTTCTTCCACGGTGCGGGGCTTAGTTTGTTTTATGCCCCCAACAATTCAGAAGACGATGACAACAGCACCGCTGCTTTTGGTATTTCTTACTTCCCAAGTTTCAAGATTGCCGAATTTGGCGAAACCATGTCATTGCGTTTGGCTGCTACTCCAGGTTTGGGCTTGGCGGGATCGGTTAACTCAAGGGAGGGTGGTAGTCTAACTTTTGCTTTGGATCTGCCTGTGGCGGCTGAGTTGCATTTGGGCGATCAAGAAGGAGAAGGTACGGGAGGTTTTGTGGGTGCGGGATTCGCGTATAACCGCATAGCATCTTCAGAGTACGGAAATAATACTGCCTTAGGGCCACAGGTATCGGCTGGTATCAAAGTTCCTTTCCGAGAAAGGCTCTGGACTTTGCGCGGCAATTTTCTGATTAACATCAAAAAAGAGGCAAATGATGAAGGCGTAAAAGGGAGGAATGTAATCTCGTTTACTTTGGGAACTTACTTTTAAGGATAATCCTCACAATACGTGAGGCGAACATAGCCTTATATCTAAAAACAACACGAGCCATCACCGTAAAACGGGATGGCTCGTGGAGTTATATGAAACCGCTAGATTTCAACGAATGGTATTCCGAAACAAATTAGTAACCAGTACCTTTATTACCTTTGAAACTACCACCTTTGCCAGCCTCTGGGCCATCAGGGCGACCCATTGAGGTTTCACCTTTAGCAACGCGGAATTCAACACGGCGATTTACCGCGCTTGATCCAGGTGTTTGCTCCATAGCAGCACCTTCTCCAGTCCAGTTAAGGATAAGGCGATCAGCCGCTACACCAAACTGAGAAACCAAAGATTGAATGGCTGCATTGGCACGGTTGTAAGAAAGTACGTTATTGTAACCCTCTGGACCACGCGCATCAGTGTGACCTACTACTACTGCCTTCATATCAGGATTGTTCTTCAATACTGAAGCAACTTGATATAATTTTTCGAACTCCGAAGGACGTACGTCGAAACGATTGTCATTGAAGTGGATGATCGGTAGGAACCATTCTGTAGGCTTAGGTGTCGGGAATTTGATAGCCGCAATCTTAGCATCTACGATACGGTTCACGTCATCTTCAGAAATAGGCTTTGGCACTTGGGCAACACCCATAGCATCCACCTTGTAACCTGGAGGAGAATAAGGCTCTTTGTCCTTGTAGTCCAATACCTTATCGTTGTCACTGTCAAGTGCACGACCTTTTGCGTCAACGCGAGCGTTGGCAGGAGTATCGTCTTCTTCGTCAATGTCGTTGATAATGCCATCAGCATCAGCGTCGGTCGGATCATAGATCGGACGTGCTTCTAACGCAGTGATAGCAGCACCCGTCATCGCAAGGGCGTTGGCCCAGTACAATGGCTCAGATTTCATAGAACCGTCCTTCGCTTTTCCGCCAAGGTTGTAGTTCAATGATACATGTGGGAAGTGCATGAAGTCACGGAAAGTAGTGATACCTGTACCAGCATTGATGTCGCCATCCAATTTGTCGCCATTGCCACCCAATACCTGTGATACGGTATAGTTCAAGCCAATGTTGAATTTTGGACTCACACGAAACGCTACTCCAGCACCGCCTTCCAAGGCTGCTTGTACACCCAGATCGTCGTACTTCTGTTCTGCTTTAAGAGTACCATCTGCAATTTTTACATTTTTTGCAGTCGTCTTAAAACTTTGTGCGCCCAAACCGGCATACACATTGAACAATACTTTACGTACTGGTTTGTTGAAACGAAGGTTGTTCAGGGTCACGACTACCTGGCCAGAGCCAGAGAAAGAAGAGGTTTCTGAAGACTTCGCGTTTGCGCCCTCATTTTCGTTTTTCATCTGTGCATATACAGCACCAAAACGAAGAGAGAATACATGGTCAAGTGCTTTGCGGGCATGAAGACCAGCACCAAATCCAGGAAATTTTGCATCAATATCGCCTACCACGGATGGTAAGCCAAGGTCGAGACCAATTTCCCAAGAGTCTGAGGGAGTGAAACTACGGACAGGAGCGCCAGAAGACTGAGCCTGAAGGGCTACAGCTGTCATAGTTAAAAGAAGAGTAAAAGCCAGATGTCTAACCGCCATGGTCAATTGCTTTTTTAATGAATAAATGTTTAACAATAAATATCAGTAGATACTATGTGTAGGTACGCTGTTGGAACAGCAATAATTTTCAGGGGCAAAAGTCGTCATTTTTAATTAATTCCTAATTTTTTTAATGCTAAAAATAATGCAGTAGTGGAAATATTATGAGGTTGTGGCTGTTTTTGGGCTACTTCTTCGATTCCGCGCCTAATTGTGGCCGATGTATCGGCAAAAATAGCACGGTCTGTCATCACTGCATCGGGTTGCATAAGGTAGGCAAAAACCCTCGCCATACCACAATTGGCAATAAAATCTGGAATAATAGCAGTTTGGGTATCCGCAAAAGCAGCCGTAGGACCAAAGAAAACTTGGTCGTCAGTAAAGGGTACATTAGCACCACAAGCAATCACCTCAATGTTGCCTTCGAGCATCTGATCTACTTGGTCGCGATTTACCAATTTGGAAGCCGCGCCGGGAATAAAAATGTCTGCACCCAGTTTCCATATTTTGTCATTCACCTCGGCGAATGGCATCAAATTTGGATCAGCCAGTTTGTTGCCTACTTTATCATTAAACAGCGATTTTACCCGCGCCAATGTTAACCCCTCTTCGGCTATGATGCCGCCATCACGATCAATGATACCAATGATTTTTACGCCTTCTTTGGCTAAGTAACAGGCTGCCGCCGAAGCCACATTTCCCCAACCCTGAATAATGGCTTTTTTGCCAGATGGGGTGGTCTTATGGTAAATATCATAAAAGTGACGAACAGACTCGGCTACTCCAAAACCTGTGATGAGATCGGCCACCGCGTATTTGTGTGCCCCACCTTCGGGAACAAACTCTGGGTCTTCCACAATCTTAGTGCATCCGTAGCGCAGTTGACCTATAATATTAATTTGTTGGCCTTCGGTCGGCTTGAGGTGTCCTTTCACAATACCCTCTTGTGGATGCCATAGGCCGAGATCTTCTGTGATTGGCACCACGTCTTTGAGTTCGTCCACATTAAGATCGCCGCCAGTACCATAATAATGTTTTAAAATAGGCAATGCCGCACGATACCATCTTTGTAGTACTTCCAAGCGTTTGGGGTGAGCAGGGTCGAAGTTGATCCCGCTTTTAGCACCACCAATGGCTGGCCCGCAAACACTAAATTTTATTTCCATCACTTTGGCGAGCGAAATCACTTCTTCGAGCGAAAGCCCTTTTCTCATGCGGGTGCCACCGCCTGCCGCGCCGCCGCGCAGGGAGTTAATGACGATCCAGCCTTTAGCGTCGGTTCGGTCATCGTGCCATTCAAATACAATCTCAGGTTTTTTGTCTTTGTATGTTTGCAACAAATCTTGCATAATGTGTGGTGTGGTTACTTATTAATTAGGAAAGTTAGTTTTAATCATTCAAGGAATGCAAGTATAGTTCCTCCACCTTTTGACGAGCCCAAGGTGTTTTCCGCAGGAAGGTCAAACTGGATTTTATACTTGGATTGGTTTTGAAACAATTGATATCAATGTGGTAGGCCAAGCCTTCCCAGCGATATACTTCCACAAGGTGCTCCAAGATCATTTGCAAGGTTTTTCCGTGCAGTGGATTATTCTGTTGTGTCTCCATGTTGTATCATTCCTCTTTTTTTGGCTGCCATAAATGTGTACATGGCTGGTATCACATAAAGGGTTAGCACTAATGAAAATAGGAGGCCGCCTACGACGACGACACCCAGTGAAATACGGGAGGTGGATGCGGCACCGAAGGCCAAGGCAATAGGCAATGCCCCCAATATGGTGGCCAAAGAGGTCATTAAAATGGGGCGCATACGTGCTTGTGCCGCTTCTAGTACTGCGGTGCGCCGATCCATGCCCAAGGCGCGTTTCTGATTGGCAAATTCTACGATCAAGATCCCGTTTTTGGTGACCAACCCGATAAGCATAATGAGGCCGATCTGTGAAAACAAGTTGAGGGTATTGCCCGTAATGGCTAGACTCAAGTATGCACCTGCTATGGCCAAAGGTACGGTCAACATAATAATGAATGGATCTCTAAAACTTTCAAATTGCGCCGCTAAGATCAAGTATATAAGGCAAAGAGCGAGCAAAAAAGCAAAATTGGTGTTGCCCCCACTTTCGCGGAAATCGCGAGATGGCCCGCTTAGATCGGAGGTAAAAGAACCATCCAATAAATTAGTGCCTATACTTTCCATCGCCTCTACGCCCTCGCCTAGGGTTTTTCCCGGTGCGAGCGATGCGCTAATGGTAGCACTTTTATACCGATTATAATGGTAGAGTGTAGGCGGGTTGGAGGCTTCTTCAAATGAAACAATGTTGTCTAAGCGGATCAGTGCGCCACGATTGTTGCGCACGTAGAGCGCTGTCAGGTCGGTTGGTTCGTCGCGATTGCTGCGTTCTACTTGTCCTATCACTTGGTATTGGCGGCCTTCTTTGACAAAATATCCAAACCGGCGACCAGAAAGTGCCAATTGAAGGGTTTGGCTCACATCAAGCATACTTATGCCCAGTTCAGCGGCTTTCAATCGGTCTATTTTTATTTGAACCTCTGGTTTATTAAATTTTAGGTTGACATCTACATTGGAGAACAAGGGATTTTTTCGCGCCTCTTCTAAAAACTTAGGAACAAGGTCTTTTAACTTTGCAAAATCTTGATTTTGTATGACATACTGGACGGGAAGACCAAATCCTGATCCAAAACCAGTAGAAATGGTTTGTTCTTGATTAGGTACTACCCTAGCAACTGTTTGGCGTTTGTACATGGCCAACATTTGGTTGTATATTTGTTGCTGGCTGCGCTTTCGGGTTTCGGGATCGGGTAGTAACACGGTAATAAACCCCGTATTGGAAGATCCGAGACCTATTCGAGATGGTGCGGCTATTCCAAACACCATCCTGTTTTCAGGGATGCTATCCATGGCCATTTTCGCGACGTCGTATATGATGGACTCTGTTTGGTCAAAGTCAGTGCCTTCAGGCGCAGTGATATTGGCTCTGATAATATTGCGGTCTTCTAAGGGGGCCAGCTCTGTTTTTAAGGTGTTTTGATAATGCCAGATCATACCAAGGCAAGCCGCTAGTATCAATAGGCTGATCCAACGGATATTTAAGAATGTGTTTAATGTTTTTCCATATAAATGATCTAGTCCAGCATAAAAAGGCTCTGTAGCCCTGTAAAACCACCCATGTTTGGTGTTTCCTCCCATTTTTACATTAAGAACTGGAGTTAGCGTAAGCGAAACAAAGGCGGAAATGAGCACTGCTCCGGCCACCACTACGCCAAATTCGCGAAACAATCTCCCCGTAAATCCTTCCAGAAAAATAACTGGAATAAATACAACAGCCAACGTAATGGAGGTACTGATGACGGCAAAGAAAATTTCTTTAGTGCCTTCGCGGGCGGCCGTCCACTTGTCCATACCAGCTTCCATTTTTTTAAAAATATTCTCGGTCACCACAATACCATCATCTACCACCAATCCAGTAGCCAATACGATGGCCAAAAGGGTCAATACATTAATAGAAAATCCAAAAATGTACATGATGAAAAATGCGCCCATGAGTGATACGGGTATATCAATGAGGGGGCGCAAGGCGATGACCCAGTTTCGGAAGAAAAGAAAGATGATGAGTACGACCAATCCAATGGATATGAACAGTGTTTCGGTCACTTCCTTGATGGCTCGTTGTACAAATACGGCCTTATTGATACCCACTTCCATCACGATGTCGGGCGGCAGGTCTTTTTTGATTTGATCATAACGCTTATAAAACTCGTCTGTAATCTCTACCCAGTTGCTTCCGGGCTGCGGTATCACAGCCAAAGAAACGCCCTGCACTAAATTGCGCCGCGCACCAGTTTCCTCTTCCTCTGGCCCTAATACGGCTTCGCCTATATCTTTAAAACGCACAATACCGGAGGCACTAGTGCTTGAAATGATGAGATCATTAAACTCCTCTTCTGTTTGTAGTTTTCCGTAAGTTTTTACCGTCATTTCGGTCGCATCGCCGCGAATTTTGCCGCCAGGTAGTTCTACGTTTTCACGATTGAGGGCGTTGAGTACGTCTTGGGCGGTCAGGTTACGTGCCGCCAATTTGGCAGGATCCATCCAAAGTCGCATGGCACTGCGTTTTTGGCCAAAAATATTGACCCCCGACACGCCCGGTATGGTTTGTATCTTTTCGAGGATTACATTTTCCGTATAATCAGAAAGTTCCATGATGTTCCTCGAACTACTCTGAATGGGCACGAATAAAATAGGGTCGCCACTGGCATCTGCCTTGGCTACGGTAGGCGGAGCATCTATGTCTTGAGGGAGATTGCGTACGGCTTGCCCAACTTTATCGCGCACGTCGTTGGCTGCTTGTTCAAGATCAGCATTTAGGTCAAACTCTACAGTAATGATGCTCGACCCAAGGGTTGATTGGGAAGATATAGTGCGGATCCCTGCAACTCCATTCACCACTTTTTCGAGGGGTTCGGTGACTTGGGTTTCTATTACTTCGGCATTGGCTCCGGTATATTGGGTCCGCACAGTTATGATAGGTGGATCAATGGCTGGGTACTCGCGCACGCCCAAAAAAGTATAACCTACCGCTCCAAAAAAAACGATGAGGATACTCATAACAGTAGCAAATACTGGACGACGCAAGGAAAAGTCCGAAATATTCATGATGAATGTTGTTGAGGGAGCAAAGGTACTAAATGAACCCTACATCGAAGCACTTTTCATTTCAGCCGCTTTCTCTTTGCCCAAATAACGCTCTATGACCCCATGTGCAAAGTATAGAACTGGTAGTAGCACCACAGCCGTCAATATTTTATAGGTATAAGCCACCAAGCCCATAGCGGCTATTTGGTTGAAACTCCACCGTTGCGAAGCATCGGCACCGATATAAAAAACAATAAAAAGGATCAAAAAACTATCGAAAAACTGGGAAATCATAGTAGATCCGGTAGCACGTAACCAGATCATTTTACTCCCAGTATAACGCTTGAAACGATAGAAAAAAACAGCATCAATCAATTGGGACACCAAAAATGCTGTCAATGAGCCTATGATAATCCACATACTAGTGCCAAATATACGGCTAAATGCCGTATTGATGTCGGGTTTAATATCGGCATTCACTGTCAACCAGAAGTCGGCTGGAGCCGTTTGGGTGGTGAGCAACAACATAAAAAAAGCATAGGCAATGATCCCAACAGCGGTATAGGTCAGAAATAATACGCCCCTACGTCCATAATATTCATTGATAATATCGGTCATAATGAACACAATAGGCCAAAGGATGGAACCAGCAGAGAAATTAAGAGAAATGTGTTGGATCCCAAACAGGTTTATATCGAAGGGTGTGATACCCAACGATTTTTCGAGCGAAAACATTTTTGGGCCTATGACCTCAGCGATAATGGTGTTGCCAATGAAAAAACAGGCTAAAACGATGAATAAACGGTGTTCCTTATTAAAAATCATCTTGTAGATATTAGGCGATATAACAATCGGACAATAAATATTGGGTTCAAAGGTCAGAAAAAAGTAGATTCTAAACCAAGTATCAATACAATTGTTTAAGAGTTTCAATATATTTTCAGTCCTTTGCGGTGTCAAAATCAGTCCATTGTTTATGAAATCTTTGTTTTCGCCTGTTACCATAGTAGTTTTAGTAGCCTTAGTGGTTTCTTTTCTATGGTATCGCAATCGGCAGCCTCGGTTTGTAGTGGGCGAGCAGGCGCCTGATTTCCAAGCGACCATCGCAGATGGATCTACGGTCAAGTTATCTGACTTTAAAGGCCAGTATGTCCTACTTCAGTTTTGGGGCAGTTGGTGCGGGCCTTGCCGTAGGGAAAATCCAGAATTGGTAAAACTATATCAAACCCACCATGCTAAAGGTTTTGATGTAGTGAGCATTGGAATAGACCAAGGTGAAAAAGGATGGAAAAGAGCCATTGCCAGCGACGGGTTAATTTGGAAAAACCATATCCTTGAATCTATTGATTTTAACGGGCCACAAGCCAAACAATACAATATTCACGCGATACCAACCACTTTTTTAATGAATAAGGAAGGCATCATCGTAGGTGTTGATTTTACGCCAGCGGAAATGAATAGGGTGCTTTCTGAGCAACTATGACAATTTGACATTCGTATCTATTAAGGTATAAAATTTGATAAATTTCTTTAAAAAATTGATCCAAATGCAGGAAAAAGAAGATAATAATCCGGAACAAGAGCCGATGGAAGAAGCTGTGAATCAAGCGACTGATATGAGAGGAGAGCAAGGTGTACAGGAGGAATCCACTAAAATAGCCGAATTGCAGCAACAATTAGATGAAAGCCGCAATAAGTATTTATACCTGTTTTCAGATTTTGAAAACTACCGCCGCAATGCCGCCCGCGACCGCATCGAAATGATGAGTACTGCTGGTCGTGATATTATGACATCCTTGCTTTCTATTTTAGATGATTTTGACAGGGCTTCTAAAAATGCTGAATTGAGTGATGGTACGGTGCTGATTCACCAAAAACTAGTAAACACCCTTAAAACTAAGGGTTTGAAGGCTACAGAAGTGTCGCCTGGCGATGCCTTCAATGCTGATTTGCATGAAGCCATACTTGAAATACCTGCACCCACAGAAGATTTACAGGGTAAAATAGTGGATATCATCGAACAGGGTTACACTTTGGGAGATAAAAATATCCGTTTTGCCAAAGTAGTCGTCGGAAAATAATGCAGTACGAACTCATATACGAAGACGAACACCTCGTGATTGTGCACAAACCGGCTGGTCTGTTGACCATACCTGACCGGGCTGGTAATCAAAAAAGCCTTCAAGCCGCTTTGCAGAAAAAATACGGCACCATTTTTACCGTTCACCGCCTCGATCGCGAAACGAGTGGTGTCCTTTGTTTTGCCCGTAATGAATCGGCGCATCGGCATTTATCCATGCAATTTGAACACCATACCTCAGACAAATTTTACTACGCACTGGTAGATGGGGTGGTACACCGCGACGAGGGAGAAATAGACAAACCTATCGGGGAACATCCGGTGGTGGCAGGCAAAATGCATATCTCTAGCAGTGGGAAGCCCTCCCTCACGCTGTATCGGGTGATTGAGCGTTTCAAGCGGTTCACACTGGTGGAAGCACTCATCAAAACCGGGCGTACCCACCAAATTCGGGTACATTTTCAAAGTATTGGCTATCCATTGGCCGTGGATGCACTGTATGGTCGCCGCGATGGATTTTTACTTTCAGAAGTGAAAGGAAAAACCTACAAATCAGGCAAATTTAGCGACGATGAACGTGCTATCATGCAACGAACTTCACTCCACGCGGCACGCCTGCGCATAGATCACCCACACACGGGCGAAAGAATGGAATTTATTGCCGAGTTGCCTAAGGATTTCAGCGCGGTGCTTAGCCAGTTGAGGAAATGGGGGGGGAATCCTCCAAGTGCTTTATAAAGTGATACCCTCGTTTCAAGAAACCTTCTCGCTCGTAAAAGGCATGGGCTTTTGTGTTTTCTAAATAAGCATCCAACATCATGGTTTCACAACCTTCGCGGTGCGCTATTTCGTGTAGGTAATCAGACATGAGTTTGCCAATTCCATGCGAACGGTGGGCGGCATCTACTACCACATTGTCCATTTCTAGGTATCGGCCACTGTATAATTTTGTAATGACCCAAAATCCGGAGACGCCCACGCACTGATCCCCATCCAAAACAACGGCCATCCGATACCCGTAGGTTAGCATTTCATCCAAGCAATGGTTATATTTTTCGGCACTTATGGTGGCGTTCAATTGTTGGATCAAAGGAAATATGGGCAACATCTCATGTTTTTTGGTCAAGGTGCGCAGGGTATAGGCCATAAAAGTACTTTTACAAAATGAACAGCAAAAGTAGGGATATCCTTAAATATTTTCCCGTAATTTGCACCATGATGACAAAGAAGACATGAATATTATCCACTTTTCAGATACACACTTAGGCTATCAAGCCTACGACTTGGTCACTCCCGAGGGCATCAATACCCGAGAGCAAGATGTTTATGATGCCTTTGAGCGTGTCGTGGATCGGATCGTGGCATTGCAACCAGATTTGGTGATCCATTCTGGCGATTTTTTTCATCGGCCAAGCCCCTCCAACCGCGCTTTGACATTTGGATTGGAACAACTCAAGCGTATTTCGCGGCTTCATATTCCAGTCGTCATCATCTCAGGCAACCACGAAACGCCCAAAACGGTTTACAATAGCCCGATTTTGAGGGCACTTCAATCCATAGATCACGTAGTGCCTATCTTTGGGGAATCTGCCGAAGTACGGCGATTTGGTCAGGTAGCCATACATGGGGTTCCGCACATCAATGACAATGAACTGTTGTTCAATGCCTTATCTGGTTTGCAACCCATGGAGGGAGCATTTAATATCCTCATGTTGCATACCTCATTGGGCAAACGCTACCTCATGGAGGAATATGGTGAGCGTATATTTCCGCCCGAATTTGAATCAAAATTGGAGGCATTTCAGTACATCGCCTTGGGGCATTGGCACAATTATCAGAAAATAAGCCTTCACGAAAATGCTTGGTATGCAGGGAGTACCGAGCGCATGAGCGATTCCGAAATTGGTACTGAAAAAGGTTTTATTGTCATTGAAGTATTAGACGAAAACCGATGCAATCTTCAGTTTGAAAGCATCAAAACCAGGCCTTGGCTCCGATTGGACATTTCACAATGCCATGAAAAAGCAGTGTCGGAATTATGGACAATCTTGGAAGGCTTCAAAATGAACCACTCCACTGATCAGGCTATCCTTTCCTTAAATTTAGAAGGCATTAAGCCCGAACAATCCTTTGAACTAAGCACCAAAGCCCTCAAAAATTTGTTTCCTGATGCCTTTAACCTGATTGTCAAGCGCAGTACATGGAATGACCGTACCCAAGATCGTACCCTCCGTGATGCCCAATTTGATAGCCTCGACCAATTATTTTTTGAATACGTATCCGCCAAATATCCCGAAGACGAAGCAACCAAAGCCAAGATTCTGGATCGGGCTATGCACTATTTTAGGGATTCAGATATTTGAATGGGTATTCAAAATATCCCGTATTTTATTTACCCTAGTCTTTGAACAATGTTTAAAACGCTTTATCATCAAGGGATTCCCGATGCGCAATTAATAGCACGAATTTCCGTTTTATATGAGGCTATTTTTGAAGTTCCTATGATGGAAAAAGTGGTATCGCGGTTTCACAACGAACCTGATGTGCTTGTTTTAATAATTTGTGATGATACAGGCACGGACTTGGGATATAAAATAGGTTACAGAAAAGATAACAAGACTTTTTATTCGTGGATTGGTGGAGTGTTGCCCCAGTTCAGAGGTGTCGGCCTTGGCCGCCAACTGATGCTCAAACAACACGAATGGTGCACCCAACAAGGCTATGAATACATAGAAACCAAAACCATGAACCGATGGCGCAACATGCTGATCCTGAACCTTCAATGTGGATTTGAAATCACAGGTGTTTACACTGATGGAGATGGAATCAAAAAAATATTGATGCAAAAAAAACTATAAGATGCTCAAGCAACTACACTTCACAATTACCTTGGTTTTCACGGTGCTTACCCTAAGCCTAACGGCTCAAAAACATGCTGATTGTGCCACGGCGATGGATATTTGTGAAAAGAAAAACTATAATATCAACAAAGCAAGCGGTGAGGGTCGCGACCTTTATGAAGCAGAGTTTATGTCGTGCTTTATGAATGGAAATAGAAAGGCGGGATCTGCCGAAGAAAATTCGACTTGGATCAAATTTGAGGTTGCACAAAGCGGTTCCCTATCATTTACGATCAAGCCCCATCAAAAAACGGACGATATTGACTTTGTCGTCTATCGGTTGGGTGATGGCACCTGCAAAACCAAGCAAGTTGTGCGGTGCATGGCCGCTGGTGCTGCTGAAGAAGATGCGAACAGCCCCTGCATGGGTGCTACTGGGTTGCGAGCCAAGGAATCCGACTATAGTGAAGATGCTGGATGTAGCGAAATGGGTGATAATACTTGGTTGGCACCACTAAAAGCCATAAAAGGGGAGAAATACATGATTTTGGTGAGTAATGTCACCACCGAAGGCCCTGGGTTCAGTATTAGTTTCAGCGGGTCAGCCATGCTACCTTGCGATATCAAAAAACCTGCTAAAAAAATTACCCCCCCTCCGCAGCCCCTAAAACCTGTCCCTTCTCAACCATCCGCAGTGGTGGCTCCCAAGCCCCAACCCAACACCATCGGTGGCCGAGATGTAGAGATTGGGGAAGAACTCAAAGTAAAAAGCCGCAAAATAAAAGTAAAAATCTGGGATAGTCAAATAGAAGATGGTGATATCATATCCATCTATATTGACCAAAAACTCGTCAAAAGTAGGATCTATTTGCGCTTAAAACCGCAAGAGTTTGAGTTTGATCTATCTGAAGGCAAAGAACATTACCTCACCGTATATGCCGATGATTTCGGCAAAGCCGAACCCAACACCGCCATGATTTCTATCAATGATGGCTTTCAGGATCAAATTATTGATTTGGTGGCCGGCCGAAAAAAACAGGAGAGTGTGCGTATTGTGGTGGAGTAATAAGTAACGGATAAACATAGGTTTATTCTGTTTTGGTGCTTACCTTCGTATTCACCCATTTATTGATGGCAATGGGAGAACCTCAAGATTGGTAATGAACCTAATATTACCCCAACATGGCTTCCCTTTGGCCATTATAGAGGGAGATTACGAAAGCCGTATGGGTTACTACAACGCGCTGGAAGCCGTCCAAGATCAAGAAGACAAAACCGTATTTATTGATTTTATTGCTCAAAAAGTGTTGTTGGGCTTGGAACGTTACATTAAGTTGTTAGGTTAAACCACCTGCAATTTCGCAAACTTCAGCACAATCCTCCGCTCCGGAAGTTCATCATTTTCAAAGCGGATGGCAGCAATTTTATTGTCTTTGGTGCCTTCTACCCCCGTTATGAAGCCTTTACCAAATTTTAAATGCAATACTGTGATCCCTGCTTTGATTTCGTCGGGATGGGCTGATATAAAACCTTCTGGGGCTACTTGAGTACCCATACCAGCTTTGGCCAATGGCCTCAAGCGTGGATTGGCGAAACTACCCGATACGCCCGATTTGGCACTTGAACTAGGGCTACTTCCTGTGCCACCGGGGCGACCTGCCCCAATACCACCCAAAAATTCGTAGTGTTTGACGTCTATTTCATCAAAAAAGCGAGAAGGTTCACTGATCCGTATTTGCCCAAAACGATAGCGGTTTTGAGCAAAACTAATGGTCAACAACGCTTTAGCACGAGTAATAGCGACATAAAATAAGCGACGCTCTTCGTCAAGGCCATTGGGATCGTCCATAGACATGAATGAAGGGAAAAGATTTTCTTCCAAACCCGTCACAAAAACGCTCTTAAACTCCAGCCCTTTGGCGGAGTGCACACTCATTAAAGTGATGTTATCATTTTCTTCCGGGTTTTGGTCAGCATCGGTCATCAAGGTGATGGTCTGCAAATAAGCAGACAAAGATCGGTCTTGGTCAGCACCTTCTATTTCGGGCGTTGGTGGTTGGTTGTTACCGTCGGCAAATTCGGAAATAGCATCCAGTACAGCATTGACGTTTTCCAACCTGCCAATACCTTCGGGACTGGTATCGGCTTTTAGGTTGTCTAAGAGACCTGATTTTCTGAGTATATCGGCGGCTAGTTTGAAGGCCGATTCTTTGGCCATTCGTTTCTGCCAATCCAAGACGAGGGTACGGAAACCAGCCAACGATTTTTTTGCCCTGTCTGTGACATCCAAGTGGGGCGACATAATGGCTTCCCACATCGTAATATTATGGGCTCCCGCTATGGCACTTATTTTATCAATAGTGGCATCGCTGATGCCTCGAGTCGGGTAATTGATCACCCGCCTAAGGGCTTCTTCATCGCGGGCGTTCACCGATAGACGCAGGTAAGCAACAAAATCTTTCACCTCTTTGCGTTGGTAAAATGATAGCCCCCCATACACCCTATAACTGAGGTTGAGGCGGCGCAAATGTTCTTCAAACTTACGACTTTGCGAATTGGTACGGTACAAGATCGCAATTTCAGAATTAGGGATGTGAAACCTGTTTTTTTGCTCCAATATAAGGTCGGCTATGCGTCGGCCCTCTTCATCATCGGTGACACATTTTAGTACTTTTATCTTACTTTGGTCTTCTTTATCAGTCCAGATCGTCTTTTGTAGCTGTCTGCGATTGTGCGAAATTACCTCATTCGCCGCTTGAACAATGTGATGGGTAGAGCGGTAATTTTGTTCCAATTTAAATGTTTTCAGGGCGGGATAATCCTTTTCAAAGTCCAGGATATTATCAATCGTGGCACCTCGGAAAGCATAGATGCTTTGAGCGTCGTCGCCTACCACAAATACATTTTCGCCGCTTCCCTCATACTTAACCAATCGCCGTAGGATGGCATACTGCAAAAAATTAGTATCTTGAAATTCGTCAACGTGGATATATTTGAAGCGTTGTTGGTATTTTTCGACCACATTGTCAGGGTTTTCTCGAAACAACCGATATAATTGAAACAAAAGGTCATCAAAATCCATGGCTCCAGCCCTAGCGCAACGACCCATGTATTTTTCGTAAATATCGGCAATGTATGGCCTCCGCGCTGCGATGTCTTCTTGCATCATCGTAGTATTGTCGCGATAGCCCTTAGGGCTCATCAAATTGCTTTTGGCCAATGAAATCCGCGACCTGATTGCCGAAACATTATAGGCTTGCGGATCAAGGTTCATTTCCTTGATAATGGCCCTCAATACGGAGCTGGTATCATCAGAATCATAAATAGAAAACGAAGATGGAAACCCAATTTTGGAGGCTTCTGCCCTCAATATCCGCGCAAAAACAGCGTGAAAAGTACCAGCCCAAACAGAATGTGCCTTCGGCCCCACGACTTCTGCAATCCGCTCTTTCATTTCACGGGCGGCCTTATTGGTAAAAGTCAAAGTGAGTATTTCCCAAGGGGGCACCCCACTGAGTATTAAATTGGCAATACGGTAAGTCAACACCCGTGTTTTGCCCGAGCCGGGCCCAGCAATCACTAAAATAGGCCCTTCCGTGGTGGTCACGGCCGCCCTTTGTACGGCATTGAGTTCGTCTAATTGTAGCACAGTATGTATCTGATTGGTACTAATTGGAAAAAGATCCACAAAAATACGCAAACCTTTGGTTAGCGGCAGTGGATTTGCTAATTTTTTACATTTCTATCCTTTGAAAATTAAAAAAATATTAACTTTGCGCGTTGGGAATGGTCTTTAATCCTTCCCTCTTTTAAAAGTTTACTATGAATTTCGCACACCTACACTGTCACACCCAGTTTTCTCTATTAGATGGAGCCGCCAGCATCCCCGGATTGTTCAAAAAAGCGGCTGCCGATGGCATGAAAGGGCTTGCCATCACCGATCATGGCAACATGTTTGGAGTATTTCAATTTGTGGCCGAGGCGGCTAAGCATGAAGGAGTCAAACCCATTGTTGGTTGTGAGTTTTATGTGGTGACTGACCGCCATAGGCGCACTTTTACCAAGGAAGATAAGGATAAACGATTCCACCAATTATTTTTAGCCAAAAACGCGGAGGGCTACAAGAACTTGGTCAAACTCTGCTCTTTGGGCTATATCCAAGGTTTGTATGGCAAATACCCGCGCATTGATAAAGAACTAATCCTTCAATACCATGAGGGGCTGATTGCCACCACTTGTTGCATCGGTGCTATGGTGCCGCAGGCTATTTTAAAGAAGGATGAGGCAGCAGCAAAAAAAGAATTTGAGTGGTGGCTCGATTTGTTTGGAGAAGACTACTACATTGAGATCCAACGCCACAGTATGGCTGAGCAAGATCGGGTCAATGAGGTGTTGCTTCGGTGGGCGGATGAATATAAGGTCAAGGTGATAGCCACCAACGACTCGCACTATATTGACCAAAAAGACTCCAATGCCCACGACATTTTGTTGTGTATCAACACTGGCGAAAAACAGGCAACCCCTGCCATTCGCGAGTTTATGGATGAAGGTACCGTGACGAAAGGTGGACGTTTTGCTTTCTGGAACGACCAATTTTACTTCAAGACCCAAGCGGAAATGAGTAAATTATTCAGCGATGTACCCGCCGCGCTGGAAAACACCATTGAAATAGTAGATAAATGCGAGCATCTAAAACTCAAGAAAGACATACTACTACCGAATTTTGTCATCCCCGACAATTATCAAACCCAAGATGATTATTTGAGGGATATGACTTATCTCGGTGCTAAAGAACGTTATCGAGAAATTACCCCAGAAATAGAAGACCGCCTTAATTTTGAATTGCACACGGTCAAAACAATGGGTTTTGCGGGATACTTCCTCATCGTAGCCGATTTTATCAAGGCTGGCCGCGACCTTGGGGTGTTCATTGGCCCAGGTCGTGGTTCTGCGGCAGGAAGTGCGGTGGCATACTGTATCGGTATTACCAATATTGATCCTATTAAATATCAATTGCTGTTCGAGCGTTTCCTCAATCCAGATCGTAAATCAATGCCCGATATTGATACGGATTTTGACGACGAGGGCCGCCAAAAAGTAATTGATTATGTGGTAAATAAATACGGGAAACAGCAAGTAGCCCAAATCGTGACTTATGGCACGATGGCCGCTAAAATGTCAATCAAAGACGTGGCGCGGGTACTCGACTTGCCCCTAGATCAAGCCAATGCTCTGGCAAAACTAGTACCTGACAAACCCGGTATTTCTTTGAACCGTGTGATTAAAGCCCCCCTTACAGGAGAGGGCTCTTTGTCAGAAAAAGAAGGATTGACGACCGAAGACTTAGACAATGCTCGCAAACTGCGTGAACACTTGGATGCTACGGGTACTGCCGAAAGCATGGTTTTGAAAGAAGCCTTGATCTTGGAAGGATCGGTGCGCGGTACAGGCGTACACGCGGCGGGCATAATCATTGCGCCCCACGACCTTACTGAAATCATCCCAGTGGCCACCGTCAAAGATTCAGACCTACTGCTCACCCAGTATGAAGGATCTATTATTGAAGATGCTGGCGTTATTAAAATGGACTTTTTGGGCCTTAAAACCCTCACTATCTTACGTGATGCCCTTCAACTAATTGAACAAAATCATGGTGTAAAAATCGTCATTGACGATATTCCTTTGGATGATGCTAAAACCTATGAACTGTATCAAAAAGGAGAAACCAACGGCACTTTCCAGTTTGAAAGCGCAGGTATGCAAAAATACCTCCGCGAACTAAAACCCGATAAATTCGACGATTTGATCGCCATGAATGCCTTGTACAGACCGGGCCCTCTGGAGTATATTCCCGATTTTATTGCCCGCAAACACAAACGACAAGAAGTAGTTTATGACATACCCGAAATGGAGGAATACCTCAAAGATACTTTCGGGATCTGTGTCACGGGTGATACGATGGTGCACGATGCCACCACTGGCCAACAAGTTCGGATGGACCTCTTGGAAAAAGGTGTGGGCACATTCATGGTGCAGGGCGTTGACGAAAACTATGAACCAGCCAATGGATTGGTGACACACTGGATTTGTAATGGGCGGAAAGAAGTACTGGAGGTGACGCTGCGCAATGGAATTACGATAAAAATGACTCCTGATCACCAAGTTCTGACCGAATCTGGTTGGCAAGAAATTGGGACACTCGATCTTGGAGCATTCATTGCTACCCCACGCCGATTGGCGGCTGCAAAAATACAGAAAACCGATTGGCCAAAACTATATACCCTTGGATGCCTCATCGCTTTCGGGGCTTACAACCGCAAAACAGACATTCTTTCCTTTACAACCAGCCATATTGAATTGGCTGAATACTTCATTGACTGTGTCCTTGCTTTTGGCGACGTAATGCCAAGAGCCTTTACTTACGATAATGGCCTTCACCAAATAGAAATCAATGTTCAAACCTCCAAAGAGACCTCCCCAGTACGGGTCTTGATGGGCTCTGTACGGAAATGGCTATTAGACACCAATTCATCCATGCCCATGTACCAGCACCGCAAGGTGCCGTCCTTTGTTTTTTCCTTGGACGACAAGGCCATTGCTGTGTTTTTGGCATCCCTATGGGATTGTGCTGGAGAGTTCAATGAGCACAACACGTATTACAAAACATTTTCGGAGCAATTAGCCCGTGAAGTGCAGACATTATTGCTTCGATTGGGTATTTTTTCCAGCGTCAATCACTATATCCACGTACAAAAAAAGAAAAAAATAGAACGGGATGCTTTTCGGATCGTGGTCTTTGATAAACCTGCCTTTTATAAGCACGTAGTAAAGCACATGGTCACTCCGGTAGAGCCACTACCAGATGATTATGAGTATAAAGAGTTAGGAGATACCATCAGTAGGACTATTGTGGCCGAAGAGGTGGAACCTCAATGGGTTGGGGATATAGAAGCGTTCAGGGACGCATTTGAACAAAAAGGCGAACATTCTGAACCCTCTAAAAAGCACCGAAAAAATAGGGTTCCTACGAGCCTAGTAGAAATGTGGTCTCAGGAATATAACCTGCCGCGCAGTCAAAAACTGATGCATGTCCGCTGGCAAGAAATCGTTGATATTGTTCCTATTGGCCCCGAAATTGTTTATGACATCACCGTAGAAGGCATCCATAATTTTGTTGGCAACAATGTTATTTTGCACAACTGCGTCTATCAAGAACAGATCATGTTGCTATCGCAAAAACTGGCAGATTTTTCCAAAGGAGATGCCGATGTATTGCGCAAAGCAATGGGTAAAAAACAGAAATCGGTACTGGATAAAATGAAGGGTCAATTCATAGCCGGTGCTACTGCTAAGGGGATGCCGGAGGCAAAACTTGAAAAAGTATGGACTGACTGGGAAGCCTTTGCCTCGTATGCCTTCAATAAATCGCACTCCACCTGCTATGCTTTTGTTGCCTATCAGACGGCGTATCTAAAGGCGCACTATCCTTCGGAATACATGGCTGCGGTACTGACCCATTCGCAAAATAATATTGAAAAAATCACGTTTTTCTTGGAAGAATGCCGCAGAATGGGTCTGTCAGTAAAAGGCCCTGATATTAATGAATCGCTGATGAATTTTGCGGTCAATAAAAAGGGCGACATTCGATACGGGCTAGGAGCGGTGAAAGGCGTGGGTGAGGCCGCCGTAGAAAACCTCATCATAGAAAGAAAATTAAAAGGGCCATTCAAAGATTTGTATGATTTTATGCGCCGTGTCAGTTTGCGAACAGTAAATAAAAGGGTGATGGAAAGCATGGCTATGGCAGGAGCATTCGATGACTATGCACCCAATCGCGCCGTCTTTTTTACGCCCTCCGAAAAATACGAATCATTTATAGAACACCTACTGAAATACGGAGCGGCACACCAAGAAGAAAAATCCATGTCGGTCAATTCACTTTTTGGAGACCTTTCGGAAACCATAGGCATTGCAGAGCCTACCATACCCAAGGCAGAGCCTTGGAATCTGTTATTAAAGCTACAAAAAGAGAAAGATGTAGTGGGTATTTATCTGAGCGGGCATCCACTCGATGACTTTAGGTATGAGTGGGAAAATTTTGCTACTTCACTAGATAAAATAGAAAACTTTAAAGGAAGAAAGGTCAGTATAGCGGGCTTTGTCAGCAAATCAGAACACCGAATCAGTCAAAAGGGTACCGGATGGGGTCGGTTTACGATCCAAGATTATACCTCAAGCCTTGAAATAACAATGTTTACTGATCGTTATCAAAAGTTCAAAGCCTTTTTTGACGATGGTGCCAGCCTTTATATAGAAGGCGAGTACAAACAACGGTACAACTCCGAAGAAATGGAATTCATGGTGAGTGATGTTCGTTTATTAGAATCGGTGGGTGCTGAAAAAACAAAATCCGTCACGCTCCGCATCGCGATAGAAAGGCTTGATGTTGGGTTAGTTGATAAATTAGAAGCACTCTGCAAGCACCACAAAGGTAAACATGAACTCAAAATGGAACTCATGGACTACCAAAATAAGGAAAAAGTGGCTTTGGTATCGCAAGCCCGAAAGGTAAATGTGGACAATGAGTTTTTGGATGCCATGGAAAAACTTGGTGTTGAGTGTAGTGTCAACTAATGGTAAATTTACCCAATATGAGCCACCACAAATTTCTTCTATTCCTATGTCTATTCCCCACCTTTTTATGTGCTCAAAAGGCACAAAATCTAGTGGTTAATGGTAGTTTTGAGCGAGAATCACCCGACCAAGCCGGTATTTGGAAGGCTAAGCCTAAACCCTGCACGTTTTCGCCTACTTCTGGTGTTATCAATACTTGCGCCCAAGGCTGGACCACCTACAACGACCAAACCCCTGATCTATTGGTTTGGGATTCCTTGGTCAACTGCGGCAAATTTCCGGTTCCACATAAGGGCAAGCGCATGTTGGGGCTTATCATGTACCATCCTTTTCAGGATGGCATGTTTTCTTTTGATTACCACGAGGTAGTACAAGGGAGTCTTCACAAAAAAATGGAGGTAGGAAAACAGTACAAAATAAGTTTCTGGGCTTACACCGATGATTCTATAGGCGTTCGGCACTTACTGGAGGTATTTGGTAAATCTGACGCCCAACTATCCAAGGCCGATGCTGAAGCCCGAAACAATACCAAGGCCAAAGCCATTGCTTGCAATAATTTCGGGTTTCATTTTTCAGAAAGTGTGATCAATCCTAGAGAAAAATTCATGGAAGATGCCCAAATTAATTTCCCCATAAAGCCGCAAGTAAACGTAGGTGAGGTCATCACCACGCCCGACGGATGGAGAAAAATCACCCTCACTTTCAAGCCCGTGCACCCGTATCAATATTTTGTTTTTGGTAATTTATTTTCGGATGCTGTCACTGATATTAACATGAGTACCGAAGAGCGAGAAAACTTGGATTTGAACAACAATAAACTCGACTTTTGGCGAAAAACAAAGCGTATTTCTTACTACTGTTTCGATGATTTTGTCATCAAAGAAGACAAAGGCGACGAAGTCACAGAAGCCCTCCTCAACGAAAAAAAATATACTTTTGAAGCGGCTTTGCTCTTTGATACTGGAAAATCAGCCCTCAAAGAAGCCTCCAAATCTGCTATTGTGGCCTTGGGTAACGCCTTGTTGCAAAACAAAACCATTCAACTCGAAATAGGTGGCCATACCGATCAAATTGGAGACGATGCCTCCAACCAATCGCTCTCCGAACAACGGGCCAAAGTAGTGTATGATGCGCTGATTGCCCAAGGCGTGCCAACCACACAAATCACGTGGAAAGGATACGGAGAAACACAACCTATAGACAGTAATGATACGGAATCGGGTCGGCAGAAAAATAGGAGGGTGGAGTGTAGGGTTAAATAAAAATTTCCATCCCATCCATCCCTAAAATAACCCCCGCAGGGAGCATCTCCGTTACCTCATCATAACGACCCATGAGGTGACTCATGTGGGTCAGGTAAGCACGTTCAGGAGCGATGTCTTCAATAAAGGCCAATGCCTCTTTCAGATTCATGTGGGTTGGATGCTCGTCATGGTGCAAAGCATTGACAATTAGTGTTCGTATGCCTTTTAACTTCTCTTTTTCGGAATCCTCTATTGTTTTCATATCAGTGATATAGGCCAAATCGCCGATCCTGAACCCCAGTATGGGCAGCCGTCCATGTATGATGCCTATGGCCTCTATCTTGGTCGCACCTATCTCAACAATGCTATCGGCATCTATCGGCAATAGATCCACCCGTGGCAATCCAGGAATAGGCTCCGCAAACACATATTCGAAGCGTTTACGCACCTCTATAGCGACACGAGATTGGGCATACACCTGCATCGCGCGCCTGCTCGTGTAATTGAATGGGCGGATGTCATCTAAGCCAATGACGTGGTCGTTGTGTTCGTGGGTAAGCAATATGGCATCCAATCGCTTGACATTAGCCCTGAGCATTTGCTGCCTAAAATCAGGGCCAGCATCAATGGCAACTTGCGCTCCATCATCTAGGTGGAGCAGTGCGGCAGTGCGCAGTCGTTGGTCGCGTGGATCTGAGGAGGCACATACCCTACAGTCGCACCCAATAATGGGTACTCCCTGAGAAGTGCCGGTGCCAAGTAAGGTAATTTTCACAGTTCATTGTTGCCTTTTTTCCATTTTTCGATCATCTCCCGCGATTTATCGCTGAGCAATGTAGGGTCATATTCGATATTGGAAAGGATGTCTAACAAACAATTGATTCGCGCTTCGGTATCAAAAAACTTATTGACTACGGCAATCCGCCGCGATTCTACTAGACAGTACCCACTTTGGAAACTGCCCTTCTCGTAGCGGACTGCGTAGTCAATTTCGTTGAAAACCTCTTCGATTTTCTTCAATGTCGTTTGAGTAAAACGCATGGATAGATTTACCGGTGTTTTTTCTTCCGATCCCACTTGTCAAAGGATTTCTCCTCTTTCTTGTAGGGTTTTTCCTTTTGTGCGGAGGCATCGTCCACCCGTACGCGACGGCCATTGATCGTGAATTCGGACAATCCCTGCCGAACCACCCCAACATAGGCTTCATCAAGATCAAAGTGCATATAAGCCCTATTCATATCAACGTGGCCGATGGACTGGGTAGGTACCCTGAACGAACGCGACAATAATTTGATAAAGTCTTTTTTATTCACCCCATCCATTTCACCTACATTGAGGAACAACCGCGCCATACTGCCGCCAGCACCACCACCGCTACCGCGTGGTGCAGCAGCGGCTGCGCCCCTGCGATCACCCCTTGGATATACATTGATATCTGGTGCATTGCGATAATAAGCCAAGAACCGGTTGAACTCTACGCTCACCAAACTCTTGATAAGGTCTTCCTTACTCATGTCCTTCAATTCCTCATAGACGCGAGCCATGTAGGGATCAATCTCTTCATGGTGCACCTCTTGGGTGTGGATGTTGCTGATGATGTGATACAATTGCTGTTCGCACACCTCCATACCCGTTGGAATCATTTGTTTCGCCAAGATCGCCTTGCTTTTGCGCTCAATCAGCCGTACTTTCTCCTCCGCTTTCGCGGTGATGATACTGATACTGACACCTTTTTTGCCGGCGCGGCCAGTACGGCCACTGCGGTGGGTGTAAATTTCAATTTCATCAGGAATACCGTAGTTGATAACGTGGCTGATGTTAGAAACGTCCAACCCACGTGCTGCCACGTCGGTTGCGATGAGCAGTTGCAGGTTGTTTTCACGGAAACGCGCCATGACACGGTCACGGTCGTTTTGCGAAAGGTCACCATGCAAAGCATCGGCATTATATCCATCGCGGATCATCTGCTCGGCTATTTCTTGGGTCTCAATTTTGGTACGACAAAAAACAAGGCCGAAGATACCAGGATTGGCATCTACCACGCGTTTTAAGGTATCATACCGATCATCCGCACGGCACAAATAGTAGATGTGCTCAATGTTTTCGTTCGTTTGGTTGCGCTTTCCGGTAGAAAGTTCTTTAGGCGAACTCATGTAACTAGCAGCGATGCGGCGAACCTCATCGGGCATAGTGGCAGAGAACAACCAAATAGACTTACGATTTTCAGCAGCACCCAAAATGAAGTCAATGGCCTCCTTAAAGCCCATGTTCAACATCTCATCCGCTTCATCCAATACCAACCGGCGCACAGAGTCCAAACGAATGGCCTTGCGGGTCATCAAATCCATCAAACGACCGGGGGTAGCCACCACGATTTGTGCACCCGCTTTGATCTGTCTGATCTGTGCTTCGATGCTTGAACCGCCATATACTGCCACCACCTTATACTGATGGGCAAATTGTGAATAATTCTCCAAATCACTAGCAACCTGTACGCACAATTCACGTGTAGGACACAACACCAAACCCTGAACACTACGCTCACTCGGGTCTATACGTTGAAGGAGAGGCAGGCCAAAGGCCGCAGTTTTTCCGGTTCCCGTCTGCGCTAAGGCGATGATATCATCGTCAGTGTTAAGCGCTACGGGAAGAACCAACTCCTGCACAGGGGTGGGCGTTTCAAAGCCCAGTGAGGCAATACCTTGCAGAAGATCATCGGCAATGCCTAATTGTTTAAATGCTATCATTAAAAAAAAGTGGGCGCAAAGGTACGATTTTTTACGGCACCTTTGATAAGATTTTGAAAATAAGCAACTTATTAGCCATTGTTTAACATTGCGTTAAACAAAATTAAGAAAATTGGTGCTTGAAAAGGTAGTTTTTAGGGGGAATATCAAAAAAACATTAATTTCTTTGATAAATTCCTTTTTTTTAATCAAGCTTGCGTATGTTTGTGCTAATAAGCAATATGTCCACCTACGCCCAACAATCGGCCTATGGCTTCCTCGTCGCAGGCCTCAAATATAGGCTGATGGTAGCGATTCATCTTAGACAGTAGGCTTAATAGCGTATTTTTTTCTAGATTATCCAAGTCGGCCACTACTACATTGGATAAGCGCAAAATCCTTGATTCTACCGATTGATAGGCTACCTTACCCTCAGTAGTCAAGGCTATTAGTTTTGATCGTCCATCCGTGGGGTGGGCTTCTTCTCTTATCAATCCCTGCTTTATCATGCGTTTGAGTACTTCATTTCCCGATGATTTTTCCTTCAAACACCGCCGTATCACCTCGGTTTTGGTATATTGCTGGCCAGGGTATAGCGTGATTAGTATTCCCCAGTCGTCGGTTGAGTAGATGGCAGTGTCTTTAAAGACGCGCCTAGAATAAAATGCGGCGTAACGCCCCATAAAACTTAGATACATCGCGATCAAGCCGTGGTGGTTCGGTATCACATCCGTAGAGTCTTTTTCGGGTTGGCGATTTCGGGTAGAAACCAACCAACTAACAAAATCCTCTAGTTGCAGGTCTGTCGTGTTGCCTCCTTCCGATTCGTATGATTCTGCCAAATCTAGCAATGATTTTATGAACTTCGCCTGCATTTAGTATGATATAAAAATAATTTTTTTTAAAAAAAGAATTGAATCATTCAACAATTGTTTTGTGTTTTTGTTTAACTGTTTAATGATAATCACAATAATTATTTCAACAAAAATGACAAAATTTATAACCATTATTTGCTGTGTTTTCCTTCTCACAGGGCAAATATACGCACAAAATCTGGGGTTGGTCACCGGATCAGTCAAAGATAAACTGACTCAAGAAACCCTAATCGGTGCCACGATTAAACTGGAAGGTACTGAATTGGGTGCCAGTACTGACGTAGATGGCAATTTTAGGCTGGTCGGCATCGCGCCCAAATCCTACAATATCACCGCGACATACCTTGGCTATACGGCTCAAACACGCTACAATGTGGTCATCACCTCAGGCAATGCCAATCAATTGAATTTTGAATTGGAGCCGAACAACAATTCATTGGGAGAAGTGGTGGTATCTGAAAATAAATCAGTGCGGATCGCATCCATGGAAACGCCTTTATCCATTCAAAACCTATCGGTGGAAGAGATCAAAAGTAATCCTGGAGGTAACTTTGATATTAGCAGGGTAGTTCAAGTGCTGCCTGGGGTTGGCGGGGTTGCAGGTACAGGCGGCGGTTTCAGAAATGACTTGATTATCAGGGGCGGTGGCCCTAGCGAAAACGTATTCTATTTGGATGGGGTTGAGATCCCGGTCATCAACCACTTTACTACCCAAGGTGCTGCTGGTGGGCCTACGGGCATCCTAAATGTATCATTTATAGAAGATGCTACATTGGCCAGTAGTGCGTTCAATGCACGGTATGACAATACACTCTCTTCGGTGTTGCAATTTAGACAACGAGATGGGAATCCCGAAGGACTTCAGGGTAACATAAGGGTAGGTGCTTCCGAAACTGCCTTAACCTTGGAAGGCCCTCTAGGTAAAAAGAATGGTAAAACGACGTTTTTGGCATCGGCTCGACGCTCTTATTTGCAATTGTTATTTGAGGCCATTGGATTGCCTATTCGACCTGATTACTGGGATTTTCAGTATAAAATAACCCACAAAATCAATTCAAAAACGACTTTCACCGCACTTGGGGTTGGTGCTATTGACGATTTTTATTTTGAAGCCCCCAAAGAGTCCACTCCCGAAAATTTATACATCTTGAGTTCTGTTCCGAGTGTCAACCAATGGAATTATACCCAAGGCTTTGCCTTGAAACGCTTGATTGATGGTGGGTTTTGGAATCTGACGTTTAGCCGAAACATGTTTGATAATAAACTCGACCAATTTACTGATAACAGTGATGGCAAACAAACCAATGAGGCTAAACGCATACTTGGTATCCAAAGCCAAGAAATTGAAAACAAACTGCGGTTTGATATTAATAAATACGTAGGTGCTTGGAAATGGAGTGCTGGCGCAGTAGCGCAATACGTCAAGTATAACAATAACTCTTACTTACGCCTAAAGCCCGAAGTGCGTGACTCTGCAGGCAATATTGTACAGGCTGCCATAAGTTCTAGGTTTCAAACGGCTATTGATTTCATGCGTTTTGGACTTTTTGGCCAATTGAACCGCAGTTTTTTGAATGAAAGACTTGGGGTATCAGTAGGTTTGCGTACTGATGGCAATACATTTACTGACAATGGCACCGACCTGTTGCGTACCCTGAGTCCGCGTGCCAGCATCAGTTATGCTGTGGCTCCTAAGTGGAAATTGAATGCTTCAGCTGGACGTTATTTCAAAATGCCGCTTTATACAGTGTTGGGCTACCGCGATGGTACTGGCAACCTCGTCAACCAAAACCAACCGTATATACAAAGTGATCACTTGGTGGCCGGTGTAGAGTGGGTGCCAAGTCGGGTGCTTCGGTTCACGATGGAAGGATTCTATAAAAAGTACGAGGATTATCCAGTATCTGCATTCAATGGCATTTCATTGGCCAATCAGGGTGGTGGTTTTGGGATACTTGGCAATGAAGAAGTGCTAGCCATTGGTACTGGAGAGGCTTATGGTTTGGAATTGTTTGCGCAACAAAAACTCAACAAAAATCTATATTTTTCAGGCTCATACACCTTGTTTTGGTCAAAATTTTCTAATAAAAACGGAGATCTTGTTGCTTCTGCTTGGGACAATCGTCATTTACTATCAGGTGTGGCTGGGTATAAGTTTGGCCGCAACTGGGAACTGGGTGTAAAATACCGTTTTCAAGGCGGTGTTCCTTATACCCCGTTGGATCTGGATGCCAGCCGCCGTAGTTACGCCAGCATCGGAACAGGTGTTTTGGATAATACTCGCTTAAATTCGCTGCGACTCGGGAGTTTTAACCAAATGGATATTAGGATTGATAAAAAATGGAATTTCAAACGGGTCACCTTGGATGTATTCATAGATGTTCAAAATTTGTTGAACACCGTAAATCCAGCACCGCCCAATTATACCTTCGAACGCAGTGCCGATGGGCGCACCTTTGTCACCACCGACAACCTGCCCCTACGGTCTGATGGATCCAATGCGATTCCCATTATTTTAGAAAATACGGAGGGCAATTTACTACCAAGTATAGGGTTGATCTTGGAATTTTAAAAAACGGTTGTTCTTAATAATACAACCTCATCTGGATTCTTAAAAAAAAATTAAAAGCCTGGCAGCGTTTTGGCAGCGGCATCCGTTAGTACTATAAATACATACACCACTATTTAAAAGCACTAACCATGTTCGCTACCTTTCTTTATACCCTTTTGCTGGCTGGGATTTATGCCGGAAGAAAAGTATGGTCGTTTAAAACCCAAAACGCGTAGCCACACTTTTACAAAACAGTACCTAAAAATGAGTCAGATCACCACGATCTGACTCATTTTTTTTGCGCTAAGTGTTTTTTTTGTTATTTTTTTACAAACAAACCAAACTAAGTTCCGAAAAATTTGAAAATCTGAAACTTATCTCCCTAATTTTGCGGCCTTATTTGACAACTAATCAGAAGGATGTTTTGTTTAGTGTCTTATTCCAAAGTATTCGCCAAATAAAAACCCGTACCTCTTAATTAATGTGAGAGGTAAAGCGCATTTTTGCATCATCACTTTTTATTCTCAACAGCAAATGGCCGTAGCAACAGAAACTCGCCCTGCATACAAAGTAAAAGACATCGCCCTCGCCGATTGGGGACGTAAAGAAATCGAACTTGCCGAAGCAGAAATGCCAGGTTTGATGGCTCTTAGAGAAGAGTTTGGCAATTCTAAGCCACTTCAAGGTGCCCGTGTAGCGGGTTGCCTACACATGACCATCCAAACTGCAGTACTCATCGAGACATTGATCGAACTGGGTGCAGAGGTTTCTTGGTCTTCTTGCAATATTTTCTCTACTCAAGACCATGCTGCCGCTGCTATCGCTGCTGCTGGTATCCCAGTATATGCCTGGAAAGGTATGAACGCCGAGGAATTTGATTGGTGTATTGAGCAAACCATTTTTGCATTTGAAGGCGGAAAGCCATTGAATATGATCTTGGACGATGGTGGCGACCTTACCAATATGGTATTGGATCACTTCCCTGAATTGGTAGAAGGCATCCGTGGTATTTCGGAAGAAACCACCACAGGTGTACACCGTTTATATGAGCGTGTGGCTAAAGGCACTTTGCCATTGCCTGCTATCAATATCAACGACTCTGTGACTAAGTCAAAATTTGACAATAAATATGGTTGCAAAGAGAGTCTTGTGGACGCTATCCGCCGCGCTACCGACATCATGATTGCTGGTAAAGTAGCAGTAGTGGCTGGTTATGGCGACGTAGGTAAAGGTTCTGCTGCTTCTTTGCAAGGTGCTGGTGCACGAGTGATTGTTACTGAAATTGACCCAATCTGCGCTTTGCAAGCAGCCATGGACGGGTTTGAAGTGAAGCGTATGGCTAATGCCATTCCACGGGCTAATATTATTGTGACGGCTACTGGCAACTGTGATATCATCACTGGTGAACATTTCCGCATGATGAAAGACAAGACCATTGTTTGTAACATTGGCCACTTCGACAATGAAATTGATATGGCTTGGCTCAACACCAACTACGGCCACACAAAAGTAACTGTGAAGCCACAAGTTGATATTTACAAAGTTGAAAAAAACGATGTGATTGTATTGGCAGAAGGCCGATTGGTAAACCTTGGTTGTGGTACTGGACACCCATCTTTTGTGATGTCAAATTCATTCACCAACCAAGTGTTGGCTCAATTGGAACTTTGGCAAAACACAGAAAAATACGGCAAAAACGTATATATGCTGCCTAAGCACTTAGATGAAAAAGTAGCACGTCTGCACCTTGCTAAAATCGGGGTAGAACTGGAAGAACTCAACCGCTCTCAAGCCGATTACATTGGCGTACAAGTAGAAGGCCCGTTCAAACCAGAATACTACAGGTATTGATTTTTGTGGACTAAATAAATATAAAAGGCCGCGAAACATGCGTTTCGTGGCCTTTTTCTATTAAAAACGACAAAACAGCAAAGTGAAACTTATTTCTATCTTTGCGTATTGTTATCTATAGAAACATCATATAAATGAATAATATACTAGGAATTGGATCCCGTGTAAAACATGCCGCTTATGGAGATGGCGTAATCATTAGACTGCACATAGCGGCTTATGAAGTTTGTTTTATGCAGTTTGGGATAAAAATGGTCGGCAAGGACTATGATACTTGGCAGGTTGTCGAGCATATCCCTGTAGAAGAGGCGGTCACCTTTACGGAAGCCGAACAATCGCTGATGCGTATTTTGCGGACTTGGTCAGCGACCAGTCTTGAAGTGATACCCCTGGGCGATAAATGGAAAAATGGGAAACTGGTAATGCAAGCAGATGGTGTTGCGCCAAAAGAAGTTCCAATTGATGTGTTTTTTCATAAAATCGTGATGATGCGTGATCGCCTCCGCGTGTTGGAGCAACAAGTAAATGCGCACAAAAAATTGGATGATGAAGACAAAGTCAATCTACAGCAGTACATCACCCGATGCTACGGAAGTATGACGACCTTCAACATCTTATTTAAGAATAAGGAAAATTATTTTGTAGGGGAGGGTGGCAAAGATTGATGATATTCAATCCGTTACGAATGGCCACTCAAATTATTTATCAACACTCTGGAAAGTTAAGTGTGAATTAAGTGTTTGTTTCCCAAGTAATCCGTACTTTTGTGGAGCATGAGTAACTTTGTAGTATCCGCCCGTAAATATCGTCCGCAACGTTTTGAAGACGTAGTGGGGCAGCAGCATGTGGCTGGCACCCTCAAAAACGCCCTTGCTACCGATCACGTGGCGCACGCGTTCTTATTTACTGGCCCTCGCGGGGTCGGAAAAACAACTTGCGCCCGTATTTTAGCCAAGATACTCAATTGTGAAAACCGGACAAAAGACTATGAAGCCTGCAATGTGTGCAGTTCTTGCAAGTCATTCAATGAAAATGCATCATTCAATATTATAGAATTGGATGCAGCCAGCAATAACTCCGTGGAACACATCCGAGCCTTGACGGAGCAGGTTCGGTTTCAACCACAACATGGCCGTTATAAGGTATTTATTATTGATGAGGTTCACATGCTTTCCAACCAAGCCTTCAATGCGTTTTTGAAAACACTGGAAGAGCCTCCCCCATATGCTATATTTATATTAGCGACCACCGAAAAGCATAAGATTATTCCGACCATCCTTTCAAGATGTCAAATATTTGATTTTAGGCGCATCACAGTGGCTGATATGGTGTTGCACCTTCAAAACATTTGTGGACAAGAAAATATCATTGCAGAAGAAGATGCCCTCCACATCATAAGCCAAAAGGCGGATGGTGCTTTGCGCGACGCACTCTCTATATTTGACCGAATCACTAGTTTTTCAGGGAAAAAAATAGGGTATAATGATGTCATTGAGAACCTAAACATACTTGATTACGATTATTACTTCCAAGTGACGGATGCCCTGTTGGCAGAAGACGCGCCTGCTATACTCAACCTATTTGATTTGATTCTGCGCAAAGGATTTGAACCCGATATTTTTGTGAATGGGTTGGCCGAACATCTACGCAACATACTCGTCTGCAAAGATGAAACTACCTTGGCACTACTAGAAGTAGGCGAAGCACTGAAAGATCGATATCGGAAACAGGCTGCCCTTACGCCTTCTTCCTTTATATTGACTGCGCTTAATTTTTGCAATGACTGTGATATTAATTTCAAAATGGCTCGCCATAAACGCCTCCATGTTGAAATGGCACTTTTGAAGATGTGTTATATACAGCGGGCGGTACAGGCGACATTGCAGGAAAAAAAAAATCCAGTTCATAGGGAATTAACCCCTGTATCAAATCCAACGCCCGCCTTGCCAACCAATGGACACTCCAATGAAGCCAATGGACATGCAAATAATGGTAACGGCACTGCGTACCCAGTATCAAAGCCTATTTCTCTTACCGTAAATGAACCCCCTAATGCACATATATTAACCACTAATGAGATAAAAACCTTGGTCAATGGCTTAGAAACAGGGTCTCGAAAATTAGAAAAAATACCACTAAGCCTTGATGCCTATGAAAAGGCTGTAGTCAAAGAAGATGCACATATTGCAAGCCTGCAAACTAGATTTACGCTGGTTAATGCGCAAACCGAATGGGATCTTTTTGCAAGCACCTTAGATTCGCCCATCTTAAAACAGGTCATGAAAGGAGCCACGCTTTCCATACAAGATAAAATTTTGTTTGCCACCGTAGGCATGACCACTCATCGGAGCATGTTGCAGCAAGAAGCCACGCGTTTACTTGATTTTTTACGACATAAATTGCACGATCCTGTTATAAAAGTGCGGTTTGAAATAGATGAAATAAAGGTACAAGAACAGGCGATTCTCCGACCCGCTAAACCCATTACTACTCGAGAGAAACTGGAAAACATGAAGGTACTAAACGCTAGCGTAACTGATTTGATCAGTCGTTTCGAGTTGAATATTATCACCACCAATTAATGATAATATATTAAGGTGTGTTATGCTGATTCTGGCATAACCGTAAATTTTTACGGTGAAATACTACCTAGTATGGTAATTTTACCGACTTTTGTCTTTCATATCATGTATATACTGTTAACCAATTAAAGATTGCAATTATGACAAAATCTTTGACATTCAGGAACTTTTTTTTACTGTTTCTGATCGTTTTCGGAGCCTTTAACGCCTCTTCACAGGCAACTTTCTGGTCTGAAAACTTTAATACTCCAGCATCTTTTGGTGCTTGGACTTCTGCAAATGTAGGAGAAGGCCCCGAAATTTGGAAACGCAGCCTTGTAGTGGCCGACCAAATGGGCTTCACTGGTACTCCAGCTGCATTTAGCTCGCCTACTGCTACCCAAGGCTTTGCCTTTTATAATTCGGATGCAAATGGTAGTGTTACGCACGATGCGCTATTGACTTCTCCGGCCATCAATTGTGCCAGTCATACCAGCGTAGGGTTGCGGTTTCGTAGTCAATTTGCCGATTTTGAAGGATCTGATGTAGAGGTTCGTGTCAGCACTGATGCGGGTACTACATGGACGGCTTATCCAATTTTTGACGATCAGCCATCTTATGGCTTGGCTCAAGCAGCACTTGTACCGTCTGCCATCCTCACTGAAATGGCAATTCCCGCTGCCAATAGCCAAGCAGCAGTATTGGTTCAATTCCGCTGGAGTGGATTTTTTGAATATGGCTGGAAACTGGACGACATCGAATTGTATGACTATGTAGCACCTACTACGTCTGTTACATTTAGGGTGAATGTATCATTAGTACCAGTGATTGATCCAGCGGGTGTACGCATTGCAGGATCTTTTAATAGCTGGACAGATGAAGTAATGGCCAATGCTGGAAATGGCGTTTGGACTATTACCAAAGAATTGGATCCTGGTGCTACAGTACAGTATAAATTCAAAAATGGCCCTAATGGCTGGGAAAATGTTCCTAGTGCCTGTGGTGTGAGTGATGGATTTGGTGGTTATAACCGTCAAGTTGATATTTCTGGCACTGACGTTACCTTGCCTGCGGTTTGTTTATCTTCTTGTGCTCCCTGTGCAGTGCCTTGTAATCTAAACCCTGATGCCATCATTTGCGATGATATGGAGACCTATAATGTCGGCAACATCAGCCCCCAGTCTCCACACTGGATTCCTTGGGATCTGAATGAGGCTTCAGCTGTGAACGCTGTGGTCAGTACTACTTTTGCTTCTAATGGCACTAAGTCCATGAAAGTAACCACCAATGATGACCAAGTGTTGCAGTTGGGCGATAAGTCAAGCGGACACTATGGCTTGAAATGGAAGCAATACGTAGAAAATGCAAAAGCAGCGTATATCAATATACAAACTACTCAGGTCATTCCACCTACAGTACCAACGGCAAATTTTGCTGCACAACTGTATTTCAATGCTGATAAGACCTTGAATATGGATATTCCATTGCCAGCAGTTGGCGGCACTTATCCTCAAGCGCAGTGGTTCCCAGTAGAGCTTGATGTTGACCTAGACAATAACATTGCTTCTTTGAAAGTAAACAATGTGTTGGTGCGCAAGTGGGCTTATACACAGACTTTTGGTGGTATAGATTTCTATTCTGCCAATGCTACCAATACATTCTATGTTGACGAAGTGGAATATGTTAAGTTGCCAGATGTTGTGTTCAATCCTGACAACTGTGCTTCCGCAGTGGATCTTACACCTTACTTTGGCGGTGCAGAAGGCGTAGTATTGACAACAGGTTTGTACAATAATACAACTGCGACTGCTGATCCTTCTGATCCTGATGTGGATTGCTGGAATGAGGCTACCCCAACTGTTAGTCCTGATGGATCTATGTGGTACACATTCAGTGGTGATGGTGAACTATACCACATCGAAACCGTACCTTGTAATGCTACCACTTATATTGGTGCTGCTCAAGATGATCCAGGTGACACACAAATGGCGATCTATACAGGCTCTTGTGGCAACTATACGCTTGTAGAATGCAATGATGACCTTTTTGCCAATGGTATGCCTGATTGGCGCTCAGCAGTTGATGTACAAACGGTAGCAGGTCAGCAATACTACATGCTTATTGATGGATACAACTTTGGTGGCGTAGTAGCCATTGGTGAGTTTTGTGTCTCTGTGTCTCGTGGTCAAGTGATTGATTGTGATGCAGCTGAAATCGGTGCATATGAGACCATCAATAATGGTCTTGTTTGTAATTTAGATGCAACCAATACTGGACTTGCGATTACTGATGGTTCATTTATACTCCCTACTGTAGGTGTTGTAAAAGGTATGTGTTGGGCTATTTCCACCAGCGATCCTGCTGGTGCATGGCCTCCGGATGATGCAGGATTTTGGGGTAGTTTTGGAGTATCGGCGGCGGAATATGTACCCGCTCTTCCGAACAACGGTAATCCATTGACTTATGGAGAATGGTGGTTCACGCCAGTAGTGATCGGTAATGGTGTAGATGGTAATCTTACCAACAATGGTGTATTCCTTCAAGATATTGATCCACTCACTGCTTGCGTTGTAGTTGGTGCCTCTGTAAAACTGACGCTTTTGCCTGTACTTGATCCAGTCGTTGCTACCTTCACATCAACGGATGAGACCGCTGCTGGTGCCCTTAACGGCACTGTTACACTGAATCCTAGTGGTGGATTCCCCGGTTTAATTGGTGATCCTAGTCTATTTGAATATGCTTGGAGCAATGGTGCTACCACACAAAACCTTACGGGTGTAGCAGGTGGTACTTATACCGTAGTGATCGCAGATCCATCTGGGTGTACTGATCCTGTGACGGTTGTAACAAGCCTAAGCACTCCAACCAAAGATCCTGCTTCGGTAAAGGCTCTCACATTGACACCAAACCCAACTTCGGGTGTGTTGCAGTTGAACTTGACTACTGCTGCGGCTACCGATGTTCGTTTTGACGTATTCAATACTTTAGGTCAAAATGTACTTACTATGGATGCTGGCAAAACCAGCAATGTGAGCCGCTCACTGGATTTGACTGCTATGCCAAACGGAACCTACACCCTACGGGTGACGATGGGTTCTGAAACGGCTATGCGTCGCATCGTGGTTCAACGCTAAATAACAAGAGATTAGGTCAGAAAACTTAATCTTTTAGCATAAAAATGGATAAGGGACACTCTTTTTGAGTTGTCCCTTATTTTTTTGCATATTTTAAAACACAGAGACTACCTTTGCAATATTAAAAAATCATTTATATGCGTTGGCTACCCATTAATACGGACGAAAAAACAGTATCAGACCTAGAACAGGCTCTGGGATTAGATCGTATCTTTTGCCAGTTGCTGGTTCAGCGAGGGGTACACTCGCCATCAGAAGCCAAGGCATTTTTTACCTTCTCTTGGAAAGACCTCCACAATCCGTTTCTGATGCGCAATATGGAACTTGCCACAGCACGAATAAGCACTGCTATCAGCAATGGAGAACATATTTTGCTATACGGTGATTATGATGTGGATGGTACTACCTCTGTGGCATTGATGTATGCTTTCTTATCAGGTTTTTATGGTAATATTGATTACTACCTGCCTGATCGAGACAAAGAAGGCTATGGGGTGAGCCTTGCAGGGGTAGAGTATGCGCGCACCACAGAGACAAAACTCATCATTGCCATGGATTGCGGGATCAAATCGCAGAAGGCCGTATCATTGGCACGAATGTATGGGATTGATTTCATTATCTGTGATCACCATTTACCTGATGATGAACTACCTGAGGCGATAGCCATTCTTGATCCCAAACGACCTGATTGCCAATACCCATTCAAAGATCTGAGCGGATGTGGCATTGCGTTCAAACTGATACAAGCATACGCCTTGCAAAATAACATGCCTGATGAAGAATTATTCCCTCTTTTGGATCTTGTAGTGGTCAGCACTGCTTGCGATATAGTATCTATGACTGGTGAAAACAGGACTCTATCGCACTTTGGATTACAACGAATCAACACCGCGCCAAGGCTAGGCTTGTGGGCGTTGTTTGAAAAAAGTAACAAAAAAATGCCCTTGAACATCAGTGATTTGGTGTTTGGTTTTGGGCCACTCATCAATGCAGCGGGTCGCCTCGGCGATGCTCGAGATGCCGTCAGGCTCCTATTGGCCACAGACTTGAACCATGCCAATCTATTTACCGCCAATTTGGTAACACGTAATAAAACCCGCCAAGAAGTGGATAAATCCTCCATGGAAACCGCGCATGAACAGTACAAGCAATTGCCCGATTTTGAGCATCGAAAAAGCATCGTTTTGTACCAAGAAGATTGGCATAAAGGTGTGATTGGTATCACCGCCAGCCGGTTGGTAGAGCATTATTATAAGCCCGCTGTCATATTGACTAAAAGTAATGGCCGCGCTGTTGGGTCGGCTCGATCCATCCAAGGGTTTGATCTTTATGAAGCCTTGATTCAATGTGAAGATTTATTTTACTCTTTTGGCGGTCATGCCCATGCGGCAGGGCTCCAAATGCCCCCGGAAAACATCCCAGCCTTTATAGAACGATTTGAAGCACTGGCGCAAAAGACTATTACTGACGATATGAAAGAGCCATTTCTGGATATTTGTGCTACCATAAACCTAGATATGATCACGCCAGAATTTGGAGCGATGCTCCATCGGTTTGAGCCATTTGGCCCCAACAACAGAAACCCCGTTTTTGTAGCCAGAAATGTGGTCTATACTGGCAAAGTACAGATGATGGCTAATAATCATGTACGGTTTTCTATGCGCCATCCGCACAGCAACCACATTTTGACTGGGGTCGGATTTGGTTTTGGAGCAGCCTTCGATTCTGTGAAAGATGCTCCCTTTGATGTGGCATTTAATATAATACAAGAAGAGTGGCGCGGCGAAAAAAAATGGACCTTACAAATCAAGGACTTAAAAAAGGCTGATTTATAAAAAAAAAACAGCAGGCACACAATAAATATTTCATTCCTGCGCTTAGAGACTATAATTGTCTTCCAAACCACCCTTCTACCAAAGTTTTAATCCGAATACTATACTCGCGACCGATTACCGACTTTACCCGAACCGTATTGCCCTGATATCCTACAACCAAATGACAAAACCGAAGCCTACGTACCGTTTCCCCCTGTTTAAGTTATTCCTTTTTTGATGTTACGGATTCTACTAATATTTATAATAGAATTCGTCCAATGGATTTGTACAGACACTTTTTTTGATGCAAGCGGTAACCTTTGGTAGTGTTGATACCATTAACCGTATTGTATTCCAATACCGATACCAATGATTGATCTTACGTTACGTTTTCTAGTTAATGAAATTAACCGTGACCTGAGCCCTGGTGGCGCGGGTGAGTTTGTTATTTTGGGCAATATCGCTAGGGTCGAGTCTGGCAATGAAGCCGGAGATGACGGCCTCCAAACACAGGTTGTATTGACTTTGGTGAATATCGAAGAAGAGAAAACACTTAAGAACAACCCTAATTTTGTACTCGAAAACCAACGCGCCCGCAAGTTTCAGCCACCACTCTACCTGAATCTCTACTTACTGTTTAGTTGCGCGGATAGCAACTATGGCTCTGCCTTAACCAAAATTTCACGTCTTATTGGCTTTTTTCAACGAAAATATGCATTTAATGAAGACAATGCCCTAGAGCCTTTCCCAATAGGTCTAGAACAGGTACATTTAGACCTCCACTCATTAAGCATGGAGCAACTCAATCACCTATGGGGTGTTTTGGGTAGCAAATATTTCCCATCCGCACTGTATCGTTTGCGCTTGACTCCGGTACAAACTACGGTCGAAGCCGAAGTATCTGTGGTCACAAGTGTACAAGTGACTGGTAAAATATTAGTAGAACCATAAAATATAATAAGAACTACAATCTATAACATTACTCTTTCTCAAATTTTAAACTAAATATGGCATTAGCACTATCTTCCCTTCGTACACCGGGTGTTTATGTAGATGAGGTTTCACTCCTCCCACCATCCGTTGCAGCAGTAGAAACCGCCATTCCGGTCTTTATTGCACACACACAAACGGCTAAAGATGATCTCGGTCGTGATGTAGCCACTTGGCCCGCCACACCTTATGTCAAGCGCATTACTTCCATGCTCGAATATGAGCAGTATTTTGGAACAGCCCTATCGCAAACCATTGCCGCAACCGTTACGGCGGATCAAATGGGTTCCGTACAAATTTCGGCATTGGTGTATAACATGCACTACGCCATTAGGCATTATTTTTCCAATGGTGGTGGTCCTTGCTACATCTGCTCTGTGGGCAATTTTGTGGCCGCTCCGTCGGTTGCGGCATATACCCGTGGCATTACGGCTATCGAAAATGCCGATGAACCTACTTTGATCTTATTCCCCGATGCGGTGAATCTGGCTCAAGGCACCGATTATTACGATGTACTCACTGCGGCACTCAGCCAATGCAACGTCAGGGGCGATCGGTTTTTGCTCTGCGATGTCTATAATGGCGACAAAGAAGCCAACCGTGACGTACATATTGCCGCATTTCGCGATGGTATCGGCAGCAATCACTTGAAATATGCCGCTGCCTACTATCCTTGGTTGCAAACCAGTTTGCCTTTCCACTACGAAGACCAACGAGTGACATTTACACACACAGGAGGTATTTTGAACAATCAAAAGTTGATTCATATCAGGGCTATCATCAAAGCAGATGAAGAAAAAATAAAGGCTCAAAACGCGGCTGCCTTGGCCGCCGCCGTGCCTACAACTGCTCCCGAAGCCAAAGATTTTGCGCTCCGTGCTGCGAGGGCTGCAATTGTAGCGGCCAATACTGTCAGGGATGCTGCACTCTTAGATTTAGTGGCTGCGCCTGAATTGGCTGCCGCAAATGCTGCTGCTGTGTTGGCACAAACCGCCCTCACTGATGCGACCGCTGTCAATATAGTGGATGTTGGTGCCAAGGCCGCCGCTGTGGCTGCTGCCACCAGTGCTGTAGCTGCCGCCGATGCTGCCATTCAGGCTGCCATCATTGACCACCTTACATTGGCTGATGTCAAGCGGGTTTTCACGGCTGCTTTTGATGCACGGTTGAGGCAACTTATCAATGAGCAAAGAGCAGTATTGCCCGCCAGTGCCGCCATTGCGGGGGTATATGTGATGGTTGATAATTCAAGGGGCGTGTGGAAAGCACCCGCCAATGTGAGCCTTAACCAGATCATCAAACCGATGGTGATGATCAATGATGAAATACAGCGTAACCTCAACGTGGATGATACCACCGGAAAATCCATCAATGCCATCCGTAACTTCACTGGCAAGGGTACACTGGTCTGGGGTGCTCGCACCTTGGATGCCTTCAGTGATGAGTGGCGTTATGTAAATGTTCGTAGGTTGTTTAACATGGTGGAAGAATCCTTAAAAAAGTCTTCTTCTCAATTCGTTTTTGAACCAAATGATGCCAATCTTTGGATAAAAGTGAAGGCCATGACCGAAAATTTCTTAACCCTACTCTGGAGGCAAGGTGCTTTGGCTGGAGCAAAACCATCAGACGCATTTTTAGTGCGCGTAGGTATGCCTGATACTATGGATGCCAATGATGTACTCAATGGTCGCTTGATCGTAGAAGTACTGATGGCACCAGTGCGCCCTGCGGAATTCATCGTATTGCGGTTCATGCACAAGTTACAAGTGTCCTAAGGATACACACCATTCTATAAAAATTTAAACAATCAACATAATGGCAAATTATCCAATTCCAAAATTTCACTTCCGTGTTGAATGGGGAGGTACTCGTATTGGTTTTACAGAAGTGAGCGGACTCGATGTAGAGACCGAAGTAATCGAATACCGCGAGGGATCAAGCCCTGAATATCATAAGACAAAGATGCCCGGCATGCAAAAATTCGGCAATATTACCTTAAAAAGGGGTACTTTCAAGAACGACAATCAGTACTACGAGTGGTGGAACACAGTACAACTAAACACCATTGAACGTCGTGATATCACTATTTCTCTATTGAATGAGAATCATGAGCCAGTCGTGACTTGGAAAATCAAAAATGCTTTTCCGATTAAAGTACAAAGTACAGATTTGAAGGCCGACGGCAACGAAGTAGCCATCGAATCGCTGGAGATTGCACACGAAGGCTTGGCTATCGAACACAACTAACAATGGAATTGCTGCAACCCATACCTGGATTTCATTTTTTGGTCACATTCCTTAACCCTTTGCTGGCAAGCCCTATTGATATGGGCTTTCAGTCGGTGAGTGGTTTGGAAATGAGTATCAGCCCCGAAACTTACAATGAGGGTGGTGAAAACCGGTTTTCACATGCCTTGCCGGCGCGACAGACCTTTCCTAACCTCATCCTCAAGCGGGGTCTAAAACCCATTCCTTCTCCATTGACCAATTGGTGTTTGGATGCTTTGCAAAACTTAAATATCATTCCAGTGGACATCATGGTGAGCCTGTTAGGCCCCGAACATGTGCCGCTGCGGGTTTGGAGTGTGGTAGGGGCTTATCCGCTTAAATGGAGTATCGGGGAATTTAACGCAGAACAAGGCCAATTGGTGATCGAGACCTTGGAGTTGAAATATCGCTATTTCACACAAGTCATGCCGCCAGTGGTGTCTATTAATATTTCATTTTAAGAAAAGTACGACTCAATGCCCATAGAAATAAAAGAATTGCACATAAAAGTGACTGTTGCAGACAATCAATCCTCAACAGCCAGTTCCAGTAGTGGTACAGACTTGGGTCAACAAGAAAAAAAACGACTCTTGAAAGACTATTTGGAACAGGTTAGCGAAATTATTAAACAGAAGAAAGAACGCTGATTATGTCTATATTTGGTACACAAGGCGGGTTAGAAAAACTGCAAATCAGGGCATTTAGTGATGCACGTTGTGAGCAGGAGGTTACTGATTTGGCCGTGCGGGTGATGCTCAATCCAGATTCATTCAGTATGAATTATGGCGTTGATTTTGCAGATACGCAAGGGATAAATAATAGCGCAGCCAATAACGCCTATACCCGAATCAGACCCGAACGCTTGGAGTTTGAGTTTATGTTTGACCGCACAGGAGCCATTCCGAATGCCTTGCCCATGCCCAATGGCGTATTTGACGACATTGAAAAACTAAAACGCATTTTGGTTGGGTACAATTCTGATGGGCATCAGCCTTATTACCTGAAATTGGCTTGGGGCAGATTGATTGTCTCCTGCAAATTGGTCAATATGCAAGTAACCTTTAAGTTATTCCGCCCCGATGGCACTCCGATCAGGGCTACTGCTAGGTGTTCTTTTGAAAAATTTACAGATGTAGAACTTCGGGTTGCCAGAGAAGACCAACGGTCCCCTGATGTAACCCATCAGCGCGAAGTGCCGGAAGGCACTCATTTGCCGTTTATGGCATTTAAAATATATGGAGATTCAAAGCATTATGTTGAAGTGGCCCGCGCCAATGGTATTGTGAATTTTAGGAAATTGAGGACAGGTGCAAAAATTATTTTCCCACCCATCATAAAATCATCTTGATATGCCGGGAGATCGTGTTATTGCGACTGCACAAAGTCCAGATTTAGTCACATTTACGATAAAGATAGAAGGGGAAGTAATCCCGTTAAGCATTGCGATAGAAGCCATCTCTGTCTATAAAGAGGTCAACCGGATACCTTCTGCTCGGATCGTGATTTTGGATGGGGATTCTGCTACCCAAGATTTTCAGGTAAGCAGTAGTGATTTGTTTATACCCGGTAAAAAAATAGAGATATATAGTGGTTATCACAGTGATGAAGCCCTTGTTTTCAAAGGGGTGGTGGTGAAGCAAAGCATCAAGGTACGTACCAACAAATTTGCTTTGATGATAGACTGCAAAGATCCTGTGTTTGCGATGACTTTGAGGCGGCGTTTTCGCAATTTTCACGATCAAAAAGACAGTGAAATCATAGAGAGCATTTTTAGTGAATACGCCGATGTGAGTGCCACAGTAGCCACAACTGGATCCAAGCACCATGAAATGGTGCAATTGGGTACGACCGATTGGGATTTTGTTCAAATGCGCAGCGAAGCCAATGCCTTGTTTTGTTTTGTAGATGAAGGAACAGTAAATGTAGCAGCACCTGACTTCGATCAAACACCACTTGTGAGTCCCATGTTTGGTGGTTCTATCTTGGAGTTTGACGCTGAAATGGATGCCCGAACCCAACATAAAAACGTGGTTGCCACGGCTTGGGAAAGCAGTTCTCAAGAGATGGGACAATCGGAAGCCAACGAGCCCAGTGTCGGTGCGGCAGGCAACTTATCAGGTAGCGATCTAGCCGATGCCATCAATGGCGGCGAATTGGTGATTAGCCACGCAGGCTTTGGGCAAAATACCGAATTGCAGACTTGGGCTAATGCAGTATTGCTGCGTGAACGAATGGCCAAACTGCGCGGGCGGGTCGTATTTCAAGGCCGAGCCGATGTAAAACCAGGGGTTATCATTGAGTTGTTTGGGGTGGGTGATCGCTTCAATGGAAAAGTATTTGTAAGCGGGGTCACCCAAGAGATCAACGATGGTATTTGGTATTCGCATGTACAATTTGGTATGAGTACCGAAATGTTTGTGGAACAATACCATGTTAGTCTTCCGCCAGCGGCGGGGCTTACGGCCGCGGCCAATGGCCTGATGACAGGAGTGGTGGTTCAATTAGCCGGAGACCCGCTTAGCGAAGACCGGATAAGGGTACGGCTACCGATGCTCAGTGAAGGAGATCAAGGCATTTGGGCACGTTTAGCGTGTTTGGATGCGGGCAATGATCGGGGCGCTTTTTTTAGGCCAGAAATAGGCGATGAAGTCGTGGTAGGTTTTTTGGGTGATGATCCCAACGAACCTGTCGTATTGGGTATGTTGCACAGTTCTGATAAACCTACACCGAAACCCCTCGAAGACGACAACCACATCAAAGGCTTTGTTAGTCGATCTCGAATGGAACTGATATTTGATGATCAAAAAAAAGCGGTAACCTTAAAAACGCCCGCAGGAAAAACAATAGAACTGGACGAAGAAAGCGGCACGATCAGCCTGAAAGATGAAAACGGGAACAGTGTTACGATGGATCCCTCTGGGATCGTCATAGAATCTGGAGCCAACCTAACACTAAAAGCCAGCGGAATGCTCGAAATAAAGGGCAGTTTGGTAAAAATAAACTAATAAAAGATGCCACCAGCAGCAAGAATAACCGACAATCATGTGAGCCCATCATCGTATGGAAGCCCAGCACCTATCATGCCACCCGGCGAACCTACGGTATTAATCGGAGGATTACCAGCGGCCAGGGCTACTGATATGGTTACTGCGGCGGCCATCCCTGTTGACATGATCGCTATGGGATCTTCCTCGGTGCTGATTGGCGGATTGCCCGCTGCCCGCATGGGAGACCCAACAGCATCTGGTGGAATGATTATCGGCGGTGATGCTACTGTAATAATCGGATAAAACAACAATCGAAACAACACAATCTTATGGTAACATCTTCTTTTCTTGGCAGTGGCTGGGCTTTTCCTCCTCAATTTGGAGAAAACGGCCAGTCCGTAAATATGGTACAAGATGCCGAAGATATACGGCAATGCCTTAGAATACTCTTGGCAACCCGCCTTGGAGAACGTGTCATGCGCCCCGATTTTGGGTGCAATGTGGATGACCTAATGTTTGAGTCACTCACCACCACTTTTCGGTCGTATATGGCCGATATGGTGCGCAATGCCATTCTTTATCACGAACCGCGCATTGACCCCGACTCTGTAGAAATCAGCCCCGATAGTGGCAACGATGGCCTCATTTTGATTGAGATACAATATACAATACGCAGTACCAACTCGCGCCAAAATTTTGTTTATCCCTTCTACCTAAACGAAGGTAATCCGAAAGCCCTATGACCAAAACTACCCGACATGAGCATCCGCTTCAACGCAGCGGACAAACGCAAAGCCAGCGTCTGTTGCCTGCCTTGGATCCTGCATTTTTCAAACCTGACGACCGGTCAGCAGAGGAAATCTTGGCCTTTGCCGTGGAATACGCTAAGGAATTGATCTATTATGACCACAACGATGAAAAAGCGGGCGATTGGCAAGCCTTTTTATCGCAGGTGAATCAGCAAAGCATTGAGACCTTGGAGCAAATGCCCAACAAAGAGCCTCACTTTGTGCTTTTTTTGTGCTTTTTGAAGTTGTTCGGCCATGCCCAAAGGCAAATGAATAAATTGACCCAAAAACATTTAGATTATTACTACCAATCGGTTTTACAAATACAAAAGAAATCAGAAACAGGCGATTCTGTACATTTGGTTTTTGAATTGGCGAAACACGCCCATGACTATTTCTTAAAAAAAGGTACTCGATTTCAAGCAGGAAAAGACGATACAGGGCGGCCTGTTTTTTATGAAGCATCGGAAGATACGGTGCTGAACAAAGCCAAAGTGTCAAGGTTGCAAACGGTTTTATACCAAGGCGGCAAATTGCATATTGCTCCCATTGCCAATTCTAGTGATGGTCTGGGCGAAGTGCCGTCTGAACAGCCATTTGCTTGGCTTGCTTTGGGCGATGCCGCCCATACTGCCGCGCCCATCGGCTTCGCAGTGGCCGCACCTATATTACGCTTAACAGGTGGTGATCGCGACATCAGCATCAATCTAAAAATAAGCCCTTTATCCAATCCAGCAATACTGAACCAAGCCTCCAATGCCTTACGCATCTATGTGACTGGTGAAAAAGGTTGGTTGGGGCCATTTCGAGCCACTGGAACAACCATTGTACAAGCCGATTCCAGTGTAAAATGGAGCCTTCAAGTAGAGCGCGTCGGCGCTACCCTGAAAGCCATCACGAATTATCAACCTAAAATACACGAAGGCGATTTTAATACAAATGAACCCATCATGCGGCTTTTGTTCGATTCAGAAAGTGCGGCTCCATTTATGGGTACATTGGAGCAGGTGCGGGTACAATCTATACAAATTGGTTTGAAAGTACAAGGCGATCAAAGCCTAGAACTTGGAAGCACCCAAGGTCCCATTGATAAAAATGGGACTTTTGCACCGTTTGGTACTGCTGCCCCCGTTAGTGGCGCAAGGTTTAAGATCACCTCCAAAGAAACGTTTTCAAAACCACTGCGCAGTATTACGGTAAAAATGAACTGGCTACAATTTCCAACCGATCCAAACTACCACTACCGCGCCAATATGCGAGTGATGAGTGGCCGTTTGGCTGGTCAGAATCAAGTGATTTCTTTAACCTCCGGTGGAAGCCAAACGATTGCTATCCCACAGATCCAGTTTTATTGGCCCATGATCTTAGGGTATGAATTGGCTAGTGCGACAACCACTTTTAAAAGCCATGCACCAGCCCAAAAAATGTCGGTAAAACAAGGGAATGTTTCCTTGAAAAGTAATAAATTTTCGACTTCGGCTATTTCAACATTCTTATTGAATAATGCTGTTTTTATGCCGTACTTTTTGATGCAATCACCCCATTTAGGTATCCAAATGACCTTGGATGTGTCGCATAAAACAAACGGATTCGACAAAACATTTGACACCCATTTTGTGCCTAAACTCAATCAGTTTAGCCTCGATTATGAAGCAGAAACCCCTGAAGAGTCGCTTCAAACTACGGATAGCAGTACGTTCAGTAACCGCAGCATTCAATTTTTCCAAGTGGGTTGTTTTGGACAGGCTGAGGTGCATGGGTTTATACACCATCAGGGTAGTACCGCACCAGCACTACTATCTATGCCAGGCGGTGCCGGTACCCTTTTCATTGGATTGGAGCAATTGGCGGCTCGCCAAACGGTCAACCTATTGGTACAAGTATTGGAAGGCAGTGCCAATCCACTAAAAAAGCCTGAAAAGATACAATGGAGTGTGCTTGGCCGCAATCAATGGATTGGTTTAGATGAAAAAAATATATTGATAGATCGCACCAATGGATTGCTCCGTTCCGGTCTAATTCGTTTTGAAATACCAGCCTCTGCCAGTACCGACAATACGTTGATGCACAGTGATTTGATCTGGCTACGCGCTTCTGTAGGTGCCAATACTGATGCAGTTTGTAAAATCCTAGAGGTGAAAGCCCAAGGAATCATGGTTGCGTATAAAAACGAAGGCAATAGCCCCCATCATTTAGATGCTGCTTTGGCAGCACAAACGATTAGTAAAGCCGTGATTGCCGAAAACCTAGTCAAGAAAATAAATCAACCACACCCTTCCTTCGGAGGAAGGGCAGCGGAATCAGATCTAGCCTATTATACAAGGGTATCAGAACGACTCCGCCACAAACAAAGGGCTGTTAGTATTTGGGACTATGAACGCTTGATCTTGGAGCAATTCTCAGAGGTGTTTCAAGTGAAGTGCATCAGCCATTGTAGCGGTGAGAGTGAAGTGTCGCCGGGCGACCTCACATTGGTGGCTATTCCAGATTTTAGAAATTACCATGCGGGCGACCCTTTGAGACCCATGTTGCCTTTGGATACCTTGGATCGCATTCAGGAATATGCTACGGCACATGCTACGGCGGGGATTGAGGTTTTTGTGCAAAATCCCGATTACGAACAGGTTGTACTTTCTTTCAAAGTAAGATTTCATCAGCCTGATTTTGGGCACTATCGAAATGAACTGAATAAAGACCTCATTCGCTTGATTTCTCCTTGGAGCAATAGTGAAAGCGGCAGTGTTGACTTCGATGGTCGGTTTTATAAAAGCGCTTTGATCTATGCCATAGAACGGCTGGAATACATAGATTATATCCTCGATTTTGAGTTGAGAACCTTGAGCATTGCAGGTGTATTGTCGCCTCCATTGGATTTGGCACAAGCCAGTGCAGCCAAGGCCATTTTAGTGCCAGCGGCACAACATCAGATCATGCCCCATATTTAATCATTCAGTATTCATGTCCAATTAAAATGTCAGCATCCTATACCATATCAAATAAACCTGCGGAGGATCCTAGCCTTGATTACGCCTTATTGCGTCAAGAAGGATTGCGCTATCTGGAGCGTGTCAATGGATCGTTGTGGACTGATTATAACAGCCATGATCCGGGTATCACCATACTGGAGGTATTGTGCTATGCCATCACGGAGTTAGGCTATCGGGCTTCTTTGCCCATCGAGTCCTTGATTGCCGATGGGGAGCCTAATACTTTGCAACGTCATTTTCTGACTGCTGCAAACATACTCCCTGTTGCGCCTGTCACTCGTTTGGATTATAGAAAATTACTATTGGATGTGCCGGGTGTAAAAAACGCTTGGTTGATACCCAATCGGTCGTTTCATTTTGACGTGGACTGTACCACTGAAAAAATAACCACGGCCGCCATACCGAGCCATCACAGCCGTAAAGCATTCCAACTGAAAGGCATTTTTGATATATTGGTTCAGCCCGACGAAAGTATCACTGAGGAAACGAATGCCAATCGCAAAAAAAAGAAAGAAGAAGCCCTCATAAAGGCGGTTCGCCGCACCTACCATGCCCATAGAAACCTTGGCGAAGACCTAGCGGAAGTGACCTTAGTTCCCATGCACGATATTCGGGTTTGCGCCGATATAGAACTGCACCCACAGGCCGATATTGAATCGGTGTATGCCCAGATATATTACCAACTTCAACTGCATTTTAACCCAGCGGTACGGCGATATACATTGGCTGAAATGCAAGCCAAAGGCTTGGGTACGGAAAAAATATACGAAGGCCCGCTGTTAAGTGGTGGATTTGTGGATGATCTCGAACTGATAAAATCAGATCTTAAAAAAGAAATCAGGCTTTCTGATATCATTCGGGTGATTATGGATATTCCGGGTGTAAAGTTGATTCAAAAAATCCATATAAATGACTGCGCCGAGTCTCTTTCTCCTTTGGGTCAATTCACCGAAGAACATTGGCTTTTGCCAGTGAAACCGGGTTTTTTACCAAACCTATGCGAAGACAAATCGAGGTTTAAATTTTATAAAGGATTGCTACCTTTTGAAGTGGATCGTGCGCGCATACAAGAAATATACAATAAACTAGTAGAGGATGCTGCTGTTGTCCAAAATGACATTGCCAATTCAGACAAAAACATAGCACTGCCAGAACTTGAAAAGTTGAATACCGAAGAGTTTAGTAGTATCCAAAATGACCTACCCCAAGCCTATGGAGTTGGTCAACACGGCACACCCAACGTGCCTGACGCTCAACGTACCCTCCGACAGGCACAATCGAAGCAGTTGCGGGCGTACTTGCTTTTTTATGATCAAATATTGGCCGATTTCATGTCTCAATTGGCCAATATCAGAACCTTGTTTCAAGGAGACCAAGATTTAGGGCAGAGTTATTTTCATCAAGTTATTAGCGACTTGCCAAATATAGCGGAAGCCTATCAAAATTATACGGACTTGCCTCAAAGCCTTGTATCAGCTTCTGGAGAGTTGAAACCTGATATAAATGGGTCGAGCCATTTTGATGTGCGCAGGCATCGTATTTTAGATCATTTGATGGCAAGATTTTCTGAAAACTTTAATGATTACGTGCTACAAATGCACAGCCTCACCCGGCGGCGCAAACTATCTCAAGATATTTTGGCCGACAAGAGGGTGTTTTTTAAGGAATATGCCCAAATTAGTCGCGACCGATTCAAGGCGATGGATATTTACAACCGTCTTCAAGTGAATACCCAAGGGGCTATCATAAAAGATGCCTTGGACAATGCTATTCCTAAGCATATTTGGTACGATCCAACCAATAGCCCAGAAAAACTTTCAGATGCAAATATAGCAGGTATTGTACACCGAGTATCCCGACAATCTGGTATTTTTAACGTATTACAACGGAATTTGGCCAAGATATTTCATAATTATTATGAAGAAATAGATACGGATACTACCAGTGAATTGCGCTTTAGGGTCATAGACACGGATCGCGAAAAAATACTTTTGAGTAGCAGTAAACATTTTGATACTCGCGAAGCAGCTACCGAAGAACTGCGTTTGGCGGTGCGTTTGGCCGCTTCTGAAGATAATTACCAGTTATTGACGGCTTCCAATGGGCGTTTTTATTTCAATATCATTGACAGATCCAAAAATGATGTTATTGCTCGACGGATCGAGTATTTTGTCAGTGAAACAGCACGAGCGGACGCTATTGCTTACCTGACTCAGTTCATACGAAGAAACTTGAGCGAAGAGGGGATGTTTGTAGTGGAGCATCATTTGTTGCGACCTATGAAAAAAACAGACCCTTTTTTGCCTGTTTGTTGCAGTCCCGATTGTGACGACTGTGGCCCCATAGATCCGTATAGTTATCGGGTGCATATAGTGCTGCCCGGTTATGCCCCTCGTTTTCAAGATATGGATTTCAGGGCGTTTTTTGAACAAAACCTGCGCATGGAATTGCCCGCTCACTTATTGCCTAAAATATGCTGGATCGGAAAAGAGCAAACGGGCGAATTTGAATCGCGTTACAAAGACTGGCTGGAAGTATTACAAAAACAAAGCAATAGGGAGGCCGTTCCCGCAGCCAACGATAAACTCAAACTACTGCTCGAAATACTGGGTCAACTTTATACCATTTATCCCGAAGGATATTTGCACGACTGTAAAGATGATGGTGACGAACGGAATCCAGTCATTTTAGGTAGAACACAAATAGGAACACTCTAACCCCGGAAACGGAGTCTAAAAAAATCATAGTTATGGACAATATACCAGTAAAACTCGCCGCTCCTGCCGTTCCTGAATTCAACTATTTCGTTGACAATCAGGTACTGACTGCTGCTCAATTAAATACTGTTACAGATCACTTGGAGCGGCAACACCGCTTGACTAGAAACAAACTCGTCGGCGCAGGCATCGTCTGTGGTTTGGAGGTGGGGATCAACATACAAGGTGCTGTCACCGTGACGAAAGGCACGGCTTTGACTTCCGATGGGGATCTGTTTTGTTTGGAACAAGACCAAACCTATGCTTTCGTCCGGGCCTTTTCTGATAGTCGAGCCATATACGCACCTTGGCGTAGTGGTACTACCGTGCTGCCCATGCTTGAACTATTGAGTACAGCACCTGCCCAGACTGATCTGCCTGTCCAGCCTATTGGTACGGTCAATGGCCTTACAAAAATGGTGGTGGTCTTGTATTTGGAAAGTTACTTGCGACCACCCGAAGATTGTACCGATACAGATTGTGATAATCTAGGGCCGAAGCAAATCAACCAACTCAAGGTGTTGCTCTTGAATGAAGGTGATCTGACAGCTAATGGATTGGTGGATAGGCAAAACTTACCCCCGATTCCAACAGCTCCGATTAGAAGGGTGGTGATGAGTGGCACTGCCATCACGGGGACTAACAACTTGGGAAACCGATTTGAAAAAGCAATCAAGGACTCTTCTGGGCCTTTGCGCAATGCATTGGAGTTTACGGTGAAGCATTATGCTCATTTTACACGAATACCAACGTTTGGATCTGATTGGATCATATTATCTGATCGTATATCAGGCATTATGGACATTGAAAATGGGGTGCAATTTGCCTACGCAGCCATGAAGGATATTGCCTATGGCCTCAAGGAACTAAACGAGGCGGCTGCGACTCAAAAAAGCCGCTGTGTGATTGCCCCAACCCTGTTTCCAAAGCATATTATAGCAGGGGGAGTCATCGCCGCAAACGCGGCTTTGCGTCATGGATTTATAGAGGCGGCACAATTGAACAATGGTACTCAAATTTCAGAGAAAATCACGGCATACCTGTTTAGGATTGATGCCATGTTGCGTGGATTTCGAGTGCCACGCCCAGCGGCTGGAATCCGAATTTTTCCTTCAAAAACAGGCGGATTGTTGGGCGATAAGGCCATACCACAGTACTATCAGATTATTGATAGCAGTCCTTTGAACCAATATTGGCATTTTGAAAAACAACGAAGTGGCAATGCTGATACGATACGTGGGTATCATGTGCCAGTGGATCCCAACGATGCCGTAGGCCAAGAGCCACTGGCTTATGTCCATGAAGATTGTAACTTTTATAGAATAGATGGTCTCCACGGCTTAGAAAAGGATGAAGCACTCAAATTGTTGACCGAATTACGAAACCGATATAACCTGCCTTTCAGGGTAGAAGGGGTACAGATAGAAAACGATATTACTCGTTTCGTTCTACCGCCACGCATCAAATTGCCATTTTGGGAGGGAGTCTGGCATCAACAACGTGAAAGCCTCTTTGATAGGTTGCAATTGGCCAAAGATTATGCAAGCAAAATGCACCAACCCGATATAGATAGCAGTGTTGCCAACGACTCAGAGGTACGCGCCAAAGTGACCAATGCCAAAAGTATGGCTACCACCATGCGCGGCAAAATAGATGAAGCCTCCAGCGCGGTTTATGTATCAGCCAAGTCTTTTGCTCAAAACTATCAAATGTTTAGACAACCCTATACCGATGCGGTAAAGATGGGTTACGAAATCAACAACAACGTACAACAGTTTTCCCAAACGGCTACGGAGTCGCCTTTGCATCATTTTGCAGTATTCAACCATGCCTTCCAATTGGATCGCTTGATGGATATCGCGAATAAAAAAACCGATCTTGTGAAGCGGCAATTTATTTTTGATAATTTCCAAAATCAGCATCCTGGATTAGAACACTTGGGCGGTGTACCCGTAGGCGGCACCTTTGTGGTGGTGCATCAAAATGACAGAGTAGTAGCAGATTTCGCGCTACCGTATGCCGTAGAATTTGACCTTGATCCTGATGTTGACATCACCCCACCAACAGTGGCTGATACCAAACCACCAATCCATTTAATTGATCCTAATAATTTCAAATGGTTGGATAAATACCATTATTTCAAAGACATTGGTATCACAAAGGCGGTGGAACCACTTGATTTTAAAGTGCGTGACTTGGGCATTCGGTTTGATAAAGATACCCTCACCAACGATGGCTTTATTAAAAATTGGCTACCAGTACTCAATCTTGGTAAACAAGGAGGATTGACTAATCCGGGGTTGACTGGTTCATTCACAAAGCCTTCTACACAGGCTAAGGCAGAGAGCCTGACTAAGAAAAAAGACTTGATTTCGTACTATGAAACCAAGGGAATTCGAAGTAACCAAGAGGAGGTGACTTACCAAAGTTTATTGAAAGATTACGATCAGGAAGCCTCGGAAGTGATGAAAAGTATTGCTGAAATGCCAACTGATATTTCCGTAGGTAGTGACGAAGCACAATTGTTGGATATGGTATCTGTACATGTTGGCTCTATGAGTACCAATTCGGTGGAAGTACTGAGTAGTATGTCAACGGTTCATTCGGGGGCAGGTAGTATTTCCAATAACATTATCAAGGGAGGAATCATCAAAATATTCCGTTGATTCAGGCTTCTAAACATATCATCCAAAAAGTCAGTATAGATGTTTCCTGCCATCAGGAAGCAACGGGTTTGGTTATGCACCAACAATTGGGTGAGTATTTATCTAATCAGGTAATACACGATTTAAGCGATGATTTTGACAAATTAGTACCATCGGGTACTGTTATCAGGTTGGATCGGCTGGATCTTGATTTGGGTGATATTAAATTGGCCAATTGGCAGGGTGATCTTAAACAAAAATTGCTGGATCAAGTGCGGAAACAACTTGAAAAAGCAATCAAGTCAACAGTGTATTCAGCGGCAAATACCCCAAATACTCAAGAGGATCAGGGTATTGTTGCGCAGTATATTTACTTTTTAAAAAATGGATATTTCCCTTGGTGGGCTACTGGAAAACGGTTAGATCTGATAGAAAAAGCCTTGATAGAGAAAGGAGATTCACGGGTTTTTAGACAACTCTTAGAAGCGATAAAAACTGACCAAGGTACTCAAAATCGGTTTGTTTTACAAGCAAGTGATCTCCTTTTTGAGGCTTTTTCGTGTTTTTTAATGCCTGCATTAAAGCCTTTTTTGAAGGCCGCTGATCTGCCTCGAAAACTATTATTGGCTCTTTCGAAGACAAAAAATTTGGAACTGCCAAGTCGTGTCACGGAGGAACAGATCAGAACCGCAGTTCGAACAACTATACTAGAACACCTCATCACAGACCGCTTGGAGTTGGATGAGATGCAACGAGAAATGAAGGCTTGGGTTTCAGCAATATCAGGATCAAATAAAACACTCAAACCAAAGGACAAAAGCAATGAGCAATCCATTGATCTGAAGAAGTCAATTGGAGATAAAAACCCAGACACAACGTTCAATGAAGATGGTCAATACGTCACCTTGGCTGGGTTGGTGCTGATACATCCATTTTTGCAGATGTTCTTTCAAGCCTTAACACTGTTGAACGATCAAAACGAATTTATCAGTGAAACACATCGAGAACAGGCCGTTCAATGGCTTTTCTACCTAGGTACTGGGCATACGGATTGTCCTGAAAATGAATTGACATTGTGTAAAATATTGTGCGATATGCCCTCCAATCAGCCTGTAAATCGTTGGCTAATGTCCACGGAACAGCAAAAAGAGGAAGCAGAGTCCTTACTAAAAGCCCTGATAGGGCATTGGAACGCGCTTAAAAATACATCGCCCGACGGATTGCGCCAAGGGTTTATACATCGCAGTGGCCATTTGTCCAAAAAATCGGATTATTGGCAACTGAACGTGGAGCGATTGGGTCAAGACATCTTATTTGATCAATTGCCTTGGGGCTTCTCTGTGGTTAAATTGCCTTGGATGCAAGAAAGATTGATGGTGGAATGGTAAGGAACGGTTCCGAAATACCGGAATGGATATAATCCTATGAAAGAAACAGCAACTAAAATTGGTACTCAAAATACACCCAAGGCATCCGCCGCTGGGGCAATCCCCTTTTTTCAACCAAAACTCACAGTGAATACCCCCGGCGACGCTTACGAGCAAGAAGCCGATGCTATGGCTGATAGGGTCATGCGGATACCAGAAGGCAATGCTCCGTTTTTTGCGCCCGTACAAAATATTAGGAGTATCCAGCGCAAATGCGCTACTTGTGAAGAGGATGAAAAAGTGCAGCGGAAGGAGATCAGAGATCCAAGTGGACAATCCGCGCCACCCGAAGTAGCCCAAACCCTTTCATCGAATACTGGCCAACCTTTAGATGCTGGTACACAACAATTTATGGGCAGCCGGTTTGGTCACGATTTCTCGCAAGTGCGGGTCAAAACCGATGCCCAAGCATCATCATCGGCTCAGGCCATACAAGCCAAGGCTTATACTTCGGGTACCGATATTGTGTTCGGATCAGGAGAATATCAGCCTGACACTACCGAAGGGAGGCGATTGTTGGCCCATGAGTTGACGCACGTGGTGCAGCAGGGGGGTATTGGTGCTATGATTCAACGGGTTGCCAGACCCCAATGTAGAAGAGATCGGTTATCCAAATCGCAGTATTTAAGGGGTGTTCAATGGCTACTCGAAACAGGTCGAATTTCTGCAGATAGGGCAGCCACTATGTCCGCTTCTATTCCTTCCAGTCGCAGAGAACGTTGCAGATTAATCAATAGTCTGGCAGGCAGCGGCTCAAGTACTAGAGCATCTGCTGCCACTAGAAGAGGGGGAAGTACTCCTCCCGCAGAGCATTACGTTGACTATGAACGGCTATTTGCAGATGGGTCTTTAGATATGGTAGTCGGAGTTGGCTTTGATGAGCATGGATCAAATCCAGGATGGATGACTCAACTTCACACTTGGACTAGCGCAAGAAGATTTAGGCGGATTGTCAGAGGAGCGAGCCCTGGTATTGAACGATATATATCAAGAAGGAGTATTACATATCCATTGAGAGCGGGAGGCACTAGAACGCAACGAATTACCATCAACCTAAGTGTGATTACCCCAGGAGTTGGGGCAGCTGCTTCTTTTTTAAATGCATTGAATCATGCAGAAATGAGTTCGTACGCTGGCCATGCTCGTGGTGGTGTTGGCCCTGACTTTGATGATATTGGAAGTGCTGCCGAAAACATTGTGCTTGGAGACCGTACCCGAAGACATAGGTCTGGGCGATTCAGGCGGCCAAATTCGCATAGGAGGGATGTCACCTATGGCTCGACTAATGATTTTGAAAGAATGACTACTCGTGGTGAATGGGATACAGAACAGTATAGAGTCTGGTTTTTCAATGCTTGTACCACATTGAATTACATGGATGAAATCAGAAGAGGAATATTACCAGCAGCAATCACCCGAGCAAACCTTGATGTGATTGGGACGCGTCATTTAAACCCCTTAATGACTACGATGCAAACGACGCTTTTATTTTTAGATGGCATATTGAATATCTCTACGATGGAAGATCTAACTGCTCAAATGAATGAGCATACTTACCAAACTATGCTGCCTCATCACGACGCTTGGGAACGCAATCCAGGTGCCAGCATGTCGCAACTTAGAGATATGTATTTTATGGATGGTTTTGAAGATAATCCAGTAGAAGCAAGTACATCTTCCTCTTCAGGGAGCAGAACGGTTACAAGTCCATAATATGATGAACTTATGAAAGAAACTTCCACTAAAATTGGCACTCAAAACCCACCCAAGGCAACCACCGCTTTGGCAAACCCCTTTTTTCAGCCTAAACTCACCGTCAATACCCCTAGTGATACTTACGAGCAAGAAGCCGATGCTATGGCCAATAGGGTGATGTGGATGCCCGAAGGTAATGCGCCGTTTTTTGCACCTATTTCTAAAATAAATAATGTTCAGCGCAAATGCGCCACTTGTGAAGAGGATGAAAAAGTGCAGCGGAAGCCATTGGTACAACGGGAGGAAACACCTCCAACCACCCCTGCCGTGCCTACTAGTCTAAGTATGCGCGGCGGCGGTACGGGCACTAATCGGCGTTCTCCCTTATCATTGTCGCCAAGTTTTTGGGCCGCTAGCCAACCCAATTCTTTTACTCCTTTGGGAACTGGCGCACCACCTATTGATTGGCTTGGAATCCGTACTGAATTAACGCTTAGGAGAGCAGACCACCTGATGCCAAGTATTGAGGACGACGTTACCAATTTCTGGAGTTATGGATATAGACAGTATAGAACATTGGGGCTTCCACATGATCTTGCTACTAAAGCCATGAATCTTAGTATAAATACAGCAGTTGGTAGTTTCATTTCACGTGACTATCCAACAATAGCAGAAAATTTTGAACGCACCTTGCCTCCAGGAGGGTTTCGTACTCCGATTATTCCTTTCTTGAGTGGTACTTTTGATTTAAGTGGAGGTTCTACCACTGGATCTTCATTTGGACAATCTCTTTGGAGGAAAGAAGTACCTTCCAATACCACCGATCCTAGCGGACAAACCGCACCGCCTGAAGTAGCCCAAACACTCTCAGCAAGTAATGGCCAGCCTTTAGATACCAATACCCAGCAGTTTATGGGTAGCCGATTTGGGCATGACTTCTCGCAAGTGCGGGTCAAAACCGACGCGCAAGCCGCATCATCAGCCCAGGCTATCCAAGCCAAGGCTTATACTTCTGGTACCGATATTGTGTTTGGCTCTGGGGAATACCAACCTAATACTACGGAGGGGAAAAGGTTATTGGCGCATGAATTGACGCATGTGGTGCAGCAGGGGGGAGGTCAGGAGGGGGTTCAGCGGGTTGACTTTGGGCCAACTTCAACAGCACCAACCACTTGGGCTGCGAGTGTTACTGCGGCCACAACGTCAACAGATAAAACAGCCTTAATCCAGTCTGTTATTGGCAGTACCATTACAGTTGTTGATGTAACAAGTGTAAGCGCAAGCGATACTTCGCCTACGCCAAGTCATTTAGTCCCTTATACAACCGCTAGTAAAAGAATTAATTATGATGATGGCTTAATTACTAAAACGGCCGCTGCTGGTGGTAGAAGCCTGCGAACCAATGCTGGGTACACATTGCATTCTGGAGGTAATGATTATGTGATATTAAGTTCTCTATCTTTACAAGGGAATGACTACTACGAAACGTTAGTAACATTAAATCACGAGTTCGATCATATCCGCCAACACACAGCAGGTAGTACACTTACGGGCAATCTATCTGAGTTGGACGCATGGACAACAACTTTTATTAGGGAGTTTCACCATACATATCTGTTGCGAGATAATGGCACTACTTGTTTTGTACAATCAGTCAGTCAATTCGCCCCTTTGTTGATGTATTTTAAGTTGATATCGGATGCTGCGGCTCTTACCAATACAGCAGCGCCTGCTAACGCAGCGGCCTTAACTGCAGCTGTTAACCGTATCAAAGCATATTATCTTGCTACCTTGGCATCGCATTCTGCACATGATAAAGTCTTTAAATTTTGGATTCATAGAACAATGACTCGATCTTCAAATCCACAACTAGCTCAACGCTTGGATTCCGAATTGTCTTTGGCCACAAGTACTGGGCGTGATTTAACACCAACCAGACAATTCCCTTGCACTGGGTTAACTGCACTAAGCTATTCCGCTCCCGTTTTATCTGTCCCATAGCCCTCCCATGTTTGATCACATTTCAAAATCGCCGCCAGTGCAAGTGCTCGCTCAACAGCAGCAGCCATTTTTTGCTGCTGCACCTCACACGGTACAAAAAACAGCTGCTCCTGTGCCTACTTGCCCCACAGATGCCGAAAAAAGACAAAGGATTGTTACTTTTGGAATGGTTGCAAGCCTTAGATCGCATATGCAAACGCAAATTTCGTTGGCAAGGGGTAGAAGCCAAGGCACGCAAATACAGGCAACACCCAATATGGTTCAACGGGCAGAAACTGCTATTAGAGCTGAATTGGGAACTAATATCCCTGCTGACAGACACATCACTGACCCAGCCGCATTAACCATGCATGATCCAGTAGCATTTGGTGTATTAAGAGCCGCCACTGCTGCTGCTGCCCGTCGGCGCATCGCATTGGCTGCTTTAGAACACATTACTGACGATCTTGCTATGATCTGTATTACGAGTAGTGAAGACCCGATCCTATTAGATAGTATAGCAGAGGTAATTCTCCAAGCAGATACCATTTCATTTGTACAATCTTATGAGGCCGCCAAATTTGGAGGACAAACAACCTTTAATACTACTGGCTCTGGGCTTGTTCGACACATTGATATTCCGCTCCGTTCTCGAAATATGGGTCACATAATCGTACACGAGGCCATGCACTTTTATGTAAACGAAGCCTATAGAAGTGCTGCCGAAACCCATCCAGCACTTACAAGAATATTGATGGAAGGAGGTGCAGAGTTTCTCGCGCGGCATGTTATACACAGCCAATTGGCATCAGATCCTGATTTTAGAATTAACTATGCTACTTATGGTGGGGAGTTTAGTACCTTGGCCGATCATTATGTAGTACATAGAGGTGGTTTAGGTTCGTTTCTTCTGATGTATTTTCAAGGCAGGACAGATCTTTTAGGTCTATAAAAACGGTATGATGAAAGAAAACAAATCCATATCCAATACGTCCCCATCCAAGGCACCACCCTCGGACTCACCTCCCTTTTTCCAATCCAAACTCACTGTGAATACCCCCGGCGATGCCTACGAGCAAGAAGCCGATTCAATGGCCGACAGGGTCATGCGGATGCCCGAAGGCAACATCCCCTTTTTTGCACCTATTTCTAATATCGGCAGCATTCAGCGCAAATGCGCCACTTGCCAAGATGAAGAAAAAGTGCAACGAAAAGAAACCGCTAACTCTAGTGGACAAATCGCGCCGCCCGAAGTAGCCCAAACCCTATCGTCAGGTACTGGACAGGCTTTAGATTCCAGTACCCAGCAATTTATGGGCAGCCGTTTTGGCCACGATTTCTCACAAGTGCGGATCAAAACCGACGCGCAAGCTGCATCATCAGCCCAGACTATACAAGCCAAGGCTTATACTTCTGGCACCGATATTGTATTTGGATCAGGGGAATACCAACCTAGTACTACGGAGGGGAAAAGGTTGTTGGCGCATGAGTTGACGCATGTGGTGCAGCAGGGGAGAATCCCGTCGGGGGTTCAGAAAAAAGGGCTGATAGACCCATTTGGCGAAACAGACCTTGAAACCCTCCGCAATCGAATACTCGCGCCGCTGAGGCGATCAGATGCTACAGGATTTAGTACCCAAATTAGAACGCTAACCGAATCGGAATCAAAATTAATCATAAAAGACAATGCTTTTTGGAGAGAAATCAGACAAGTTTTCCGTGGAAAAAGCCTTTGGACGGTCTTTACCATTATTTATTTCAACAATGAAATATCGGCGGCTCAAAGACGCTTATCTATGGCATTAAGCCTTGGAACTATTAAGGAGGCAACGGATGCACTAGCCATCATCATCGCAGATGGAGAGCCATTTATAACCCAATATTGGGATATGTTAGAAGAAGTTATTTTTACTGTTTATAAGGATGATCCCCACATGATCGAGTTATTTAGGATTTTGATATTACGCGATAGTGAACATAGCAAACCTAGAGATCTAAGTTTTAGGAGTAGTGAGGTTCACTATGAAAAAGACGCATCAGGCACTTATAACCTAGAATATTACGGAAGTAATTATGGTATGACAGCCTATGCTACCAGACAAGAACTGCGGATAATTGTGCGAATTGCGTTTATGGATGGGCTTAAGCCCGATCAACCTTATTCTTTCATGAAAGATAGCGAACGTGGAATACATGATGCATGGATATCCGCTATTACTCGAGTGTGGAACAATAAATTTACCATTAGTAATGGAGGCAATCCACTTAATTTTACGGTAGTGCCCATTTTTGTATATGACAACAGTAGTGCTAATACAAAAGTCCTTATTCTAGGTGATCGCTCCCAAAAGTGTCCTGGCACTTTACAAGCGGGCAGGGCTAATGAAGGGTGTTGGTTTTCAGATGATCAAACAATGGCATCAACCATTGCCCATGAATTTGGTCACCTGCTTGGAGCCAGCGATGAGTATAATTTGCCAGGATCTAAGGCAGAAGTACCAGCAGCGATGCAAGCCAAACTCAGTGCAGACGACCTAGATCTCACCACCATAGAAGGCATAACTGGAAAGACAAAACGAGCCAAGAAAAAAGGTCATTCGATTGAAAGCCTTATGGGTACTTCCTATAAATCAACCAGCGTATATGCGCGTCATATTCGTTTATTAATCAAAGCCTTCAACGCCAGCCTACCAGCAGGTACTCCACCTTACACTGTCAAAGAAAAATAACGCATGACACCCAACCTCATCACAGCACTAGATTTTCTGGAAGCCCTTATCCACTTTCGACTGGCCAATCACTTTGGCCAAATGGCACCAGGCCCATCTGTACCAGTATTCAAAGAAGACGACGCACCTTTCACACATTTTATCCTTCAAAACCGACTGAGTATTGATGAACTGGTGATACTAACCACTGCATTTTCAACCCATATCCGACCAGATATGTTCGACAAGGCCATAACAGAATTTATGCCCCAAGGGGGTGATTTTCCGCAAATCGGCGGCGTGAAAGGAATCAATTCTCGTAGTTTTATCCCAACTGGTGAAACCGCCATTTTTCTCCTTGGCGGAGAAGCCTTGGATCGAAGGTTAGCAGTCCAACACATTTTTGGATCAGAACATTTTTTCAATAAATCAAGGGTTGTTTATTTGGAAGAAATGAGCGATAGCGAACCCGCCATGAGCGGCCGACTCATACTCAATCGCGAATTCGCGGAACTTTTTTTATTTGGGATCAAAGCCATACCCGCTATGAGTAGCAGGTTTCCGGCCCAGCATCTGCAAACACAATTAGAATGGGATGATTTGGTACTAACACCCCAGACAAGGCAACAACTTCGCGAAATAGAAATTTGGTTGGCTCACCACCATACCCTCGCCAACGATTGGGGCATGGGGCGAAAAATCAAGCCAGGATACAGGGCCTTGTTTTATGGGCCTCCCGGTACAGGCAAAACTGCTGCCGCATCTGTATTGGGTAAGCACATCAATATGGATGTGTTTAGGATTGACCTCTCCGCCATTGTATCAAAATATATTGGCGAAACAGAAAAAAACCTAGCAGGGCTTTTTGAACGGGCAGCCCATAAAAACTGGATCCTATTTTTCGATGAAGCCGATGCCCTATTTGGAAAAAGAACCGGCGTACGCGATGCCCACGACAAATACGCCAACCAAGAAGTATCTTATCTCTTGCAACGGGTGGAAGACCATCCGGGGCTGATCATTCTGGCATCCAATTTTAAAAGCAATATGGATGATGCCTTCATTCGACGATTCCAATCCGTGGTACATTTTCCGGTGCCACGTGCCGAAGATCGCCTCGTACTTTGGCAGAAAACCATTCCCGATCAACTAGTGTTAGCAGATAATATTAACCTCAAAACCATTGCTGAAAAATACGAACTGACGGGGGCAAACATCGTTAATATCGTACAATATTGCGCTTTGCAGGTGTTGGCTTCTGGCACTAATATATTGACCCTCGAAAATTTGCTGAACGGTATTCAACGCGAACTGCTCAAGGAAAACAAGATTATGTAAAAAACGTACTACATTTGCCCCTACAAAAATTACTACTATGCAGAAAACTAGTATCTTTTTAGCAGGCATTTGTCTGTTAAGTTTGGGCGCATGTGTTAAAGCCTCTTTGTATCGTACTGAATTGAGTAGTCGCTCTGCTGCCGAAGCACGCGAGAAAGTACTCGTGATGGAATTGGTAGAACGCAGAAAAGAGGCCGCTGACCTCATCTCAAAAGTGAGCGATTGCAATAAAACCGTTGGCCGACAAGAATCTGATATGGTCAACCTGAACAACGAACTAAAATCTCGTACCCAAAGCCTTGGCGAATCATCGTCGAAGTTATCAGCCGAAAAAACAACCGTCGAAAAAGACCTAATCACCACCCGCGACCAACTAAAGGCAAAAGAAGCCATTGTTGATAAAGTAAAAGCGGCTCAGCAAAAACGCGCCAAAACCAATAGTGACCTAGAGCAGGCACTGGTACAAGCCTATGTCTCTAAAATGGAGACAGGTATCAACGTTGTGGTCGAAAATGATCAAATACAGTTGACTCTTCCTGATAGGGCACTGTTTGAGCCATCAGGTTTGCAAATCAGTGCCGAAGGAAAAATACTGTTGGATTCCTTGGCGAAGTTCCTTTCCACACGACCTGATTTGGATGTTGAGATTGTGGCATACACAGATAACGTAGTGCCACCCAAAGAAAAAACACTTAAAGATACTTGGGATTGGAGTCTGCAAAGAGCCACCAACGTGGTACGGCTACTCATCAGGGAATACAACGTCAATGCCAACCAATTGAGCCCTATTGGAAGGGGCGAATTTTATCCGCTTACATCCAATGAAACGGCCGAAGGCCGCCAAAAAAATCGCCGTACCGTAGTAGTACTGCGGCCGGTGCTAACACCTGTTCCAATAGCGGAATAGCCAACACACCAGCACTTGTTACTAAAAACACGAGGGATCGTATTCCGAACCGTCAAATACGGCGAAACAAGCGTAATTGCCGATATATTTACGGAAGAAAAAGGCCTCCACACCTTTATTGGTGGAGGCGTGCGCACCGCCAAATCGCGGATGCCTTTCAACCTGTTTCAGCCCATGACTGTTGTGGATATGGTGAGTTATTTCAAAGACTCCCCCGATGCTCTCAACCGTATCAAAGAGATCAGGGCTGATACTGTTTATCAGCGTATCCCTTTTGATATTAAACGTGGGGTGGTGGCTCTTTTTATGGCCGAAGTGTGTCGAAAAAGCATTCAAGAAAAAGAAGAAAATCGCGATTTATTCGATTACCTTTGGAAAAATACCCAATGGTTGGATTCCACCACCTTGCCCATTGCCAACCTTCACCTCCACTTTTTATTGCACCTTTCTACCTTTCTGGGTTTTCAACCCGTCGTAGAAACAGCACAAACCGATGCAGCCTTCTTTGATGTAAAAGAAGGTATTTTCACGACAGAACAACCCCTGCATGGTCATGCTATGAATGGAGTTCAAACCTGTCAAATGCTCAATTTGATGGAAGTTTCTCTTGAAGAATGTCATAATTTGCCCCTAACCCGCACAGACCGCAAACAATTGCTTGATAAATTATTGCTCTTTTTTCAATTGCACGTACCTAATTTCGGCACATTGAATACCACGGAAGTGCTTGAAACGGTTTTTTAAAAACCATTTACCAAACATTGACGTTTAAGAAGGCCAATAAACCTGCAAATGCCCGTATCTTGCAGCGTTTTTTTGTCACTATCCAAATATTTGATGTTTATGAAGCAAATCATTTTTGCAGTTCTATTCCTTTTTTGTACAATAACCTGCATTTCTGCTCAAGGTATTGAGTTTTTTCACGGCACTTGGCCGGAGGCTTTGGCAAAAGCCAAGGCTGAAAAAAAGATGATTTTCGTAGATGCTTTTGCTGCTTGGTGTAGCCCATGCAAGCGTATGGCGAAAGAAACCTTTCCCGATTCAAAGGTGGGCGATTATTTCAATAACAATTTCATTAACCTGAAAATTGATATGGAACACGCTGACAATACAGAGTTTGCTTCAAAATATACTGTTCAGTCATATCCTACTTTGTTTTTTATTGATGAAAATGGTAAAATTGTCACGCGCGAAATAGGCGCGAAAGACGTAGAGCAACTCTTGGAAGTAGGCAAAAAAGCAATGGGCAAAAATGACCGTTCGGTAGAATTTGAAAAACTCTACAGCGAAGGCAACCGTGACCCTCAGATGTTGCTCGATTACGTAAAAGCCCTCAATGGCGCAGGAAAGCCATCGTTGAAAATCACCAATGACTACCTAAAAACGCAAAAAGACCTCAGCACGGAGTTCAACCTCCGCTTCATCTTGGAAGGTGCGATAGCCGCCGATAGCCGAGTGTTTGACCTGATGTGCAAAAACAAAAACGCACTCATCGCCCTAGTAGGCGCAGAAGCATACAAGGCACGGGTAGAAACCGCCTGCAAATGTACCGTCAAGAAAGCCGTGGAGTTTAAAGACCAAACCCTCCTTGATGAAGTAAAAAAGAAAATGAAGGAAGGAAATCCTGACCGAGCCAAGATGTTTGGCTACGAGGCAGAAATGAGTTACTTTAAGGCCACCAAAGATACCAAAAACTATCTAAAAGCCCTAGAAGGTTACAAGGACGAATTGGCACCGCCTTCGGCAAAACTCCATGACTTGGTCATTAATCTATTGAGAACTTTCCCCAACGATTCAAAAGCCTTGTTGCTGGCTGAAAAATGGGCAAAGAGTGTCGTGCAAGACCTCGGTAATGCAGAGTACCACATGACCCTAGCCGATGTATATAAACGTCAGGGCGATAACGATAAGGCGCAAGAAACGGCTAAAAAGGCTTTGGAAGTGGCTGGAGAAAAAGATCCTTTATTGAAGGAGAAAATCAATCAATTTATCAACTCACTGAAATCATAATTTGAAATCATTATTGCTATATTTATCGCTATTGCCCGGTATTTTATCGGCTCAAAGCATGGTATTTGAACACGGTACGCTCCAAGAAGCCCTGACTAAGGCCAGTGCTGAGAAGAAAGTTGTTTTTCTGGATGCTTACACTGTTTGGTGTGGCCCTTGCAAAAAAATGACTGCCAATACCTTTCCTGATTCTACCGTTGGGGCGTTTTACAACGCCAATTTTGTGAATATCAAAATAGATATGGAAAAAGGGGAAGGGGTAGCCTTAGCGCGTCAGTATGGGATTGATCTTTATCCAACCCTACTTTTTTTGGATACCGAAGGCAAGATCATGCACCGAGTAGCCGGATTCTATGGCACTAAGGAATTTATAGAACTTGGACAATTGGCCTTAGATCCACTGCATAACCTTAGGACTTTGCTCCAAAGATACAAAAATGGAGACCGTAGTTCTGGGTTGTTATTGGAGTTGGTGCGGGCTAAAAGTGCGGCATATGATCCCGGCGCAGGGCAGATTGCCAACGAATATCTTAAAGTGCAAGATGACTTCTCATCCACTGAAAATATGGAATTGATCTATAAATTTGTGGACGATCCATTTTCGGAAGGATTTAAATACATGACAAAAAATCGCGCCCTATTTGGAACAAAATATGGCGAAAAAGAAGTTGGTAAAAGAATTGACGACCTGTTTGAGTTTTATCCGGAACGGCACCCCAATATGCCACTCGGTGAAGTACAAAGGCTCTACGGCAGTTGTTATCCCGAGAAAGGAGAACGCATGGCTTCTGCCTATCGGATGACCTATTTCAGGCAAAAAGAGGATATGGACAATTTTGCCAACGCAGCCACTGATCATTACCAAAAGTATCCCATGGAAGATGCCGATGAGATGAACGAAATGGCCTCTTTGTTTGCCATGTTTTTAACAGATCCGATACATATCAACCAAGCGGAAACTTGGGCAAAAGCCGCCATTAAAATACAGGAGAACTATCAAAACACCGATACCCTCGCTAGGATTTATGCCAAGCAAGGCAAAAAAAAGCAATCCATTAAAACCGCAAAAAAAGCACTGAAATTAGCAGTGAAAAGCGGCGAAGATGCTTCGCAAACACAATCATTTTTAGAGACCTTGAAGTAATGAGTCGGCACGGAAAAGCATTGGTCGCCATGTCTGGCGGCATAGATAGTACAGTTACCGCAGTCCTTTTGCACGAAGAGGGCTGGGAAGTGGTAGGCGTTACCATGAAAACATGGGATTATGCCACCTCTGGAGGCAGTAAGAAAGAAACTGGGTGCTGTTCATTGGACAGCATCAATGATGCCCGTCAAGTAGCCGTAAAACTCGGCTTTCACCATTTTATAGTGGATATCCGCGATGAATTTGGCGATTACGTGATTGATAATTTCGTAGATGAATACATGGCTGGGCGTACCCCCAACCCTTGCGTGCTCTGCAATACCCACATCAAATGGAATAGCCTCTTGCGCCGCGCCGATATGCTTGATTGTGAGTTCATTGCTACTGGCCATTACGGCATTATCAACGAGTTGGACGGTCGCAAATACATTACTCGCGCCAAAGACCAGCAAAAAGACCAATCCTACGTGCTTTGGGGACTAAGCCAAGAGTGCCTCCGTCGTACGCGGATGCCTTTAGGGCCATTCACCAAGCCGGAGGTACGCCAAATGGCTGCCGAGCGAGGCTGGGACGAACTCAGCAAAAAAGCCGAGAGTTACGAAATCTGTTTCGTACCCGACAATGACTATCGGGGTTTCTTGCGTCGCCGCATTGATGGGCTGGATGATGCCGTCAGGGGTGGAACCTTCACCGATCCAGAAGGTAATATACTGGGCAAACACGATGGTTATCCTTTCTACACAGTAGGCCAACGCAAGGGTTTAGGTATCGCACTGGGCGAGCCTATGTTTGTTACCGAAATCAGACCCGAAACCAATACAGTAGTCTTAGGTAGGGAGCAAGACCTAATCCGCAATGGGATGATGGTGTATAAGGCCAATCTGATGAAATACGAAACCCTTCCAGAATCAGGCATAGATACAGTGACTAAAATCAGGTATCGCGATGGAGGTACCATGAGTACCATCAATTCCTTAGGTTCTGATATTCATGTGTCATTTCATGCCAATGTAAAAGGCGTTGCTCCAGGACAAAGTGCTGTTTTTTACGAAGGCGACGACGTAGTTGGCGGCGGCATTATTCGCTAATCAAACTATTGCCCCTATGCTACATCCTACTATTGTTCACTTACCCATAGGGATCTTATTGTTTGCAGCACTTTGCGAATGGTTGGTTTTATTACCCACCTATAAGCACCTTAAAACGACTCTTTTTATCGTTTGGGTGATTGGAGCGGTAGCGGCTGTGCTAGCCTGTGCCAGCGGGTGGCGGCTACAGCAAGGTGGCGGATATGAATTGGGCGAGGTACAACAACATCAATGGCTGGGATTTGGAACGGCTTTGGTGGCACTCATAGCCTGTTTCATCAAACAACGCCGATGGGTTGGCACTTTGGTAGCCTTGATGCTTATGCTAACCGGCCACCTAGGCGGTAGCATGACTTACGGGTCTGATTACTTGATCTCTGCTTTCGATAGTGGTGAAGCCACTGCCGAACAATCAGGTTTAACTGGTGAACTACCGCCCAATGAGCCAGATCAACCCGCTCCAACAACGCTGTTACAGCCGCTCATAGATGCAGGCATTGTAGTACTTCCTGTGAGCAAAGGCAGTCACTATTTATCCCTCAATTTTGTCAACGCAACCCATGCTTCCGATACCGTTTGGCAGGCTTTATTGCCATTGGCATCTTATATCACATGGGTTCGTTGTAGCGATGCCACGCTTCCACCTGCGGTGTGGCCGGTACTTGAAAAATTAGAAAATATTAGCCGCCTTCACCTGAATGGAACCAATATTAGCGACGCCAATTTGAGCGCAGTGGCGAAACTTAAGCACCTACACTATCTCAATCTTAACCATACCGATATTACCGCTAATGGATTGACGGCGTTAAGTCAACTGCCCCATTTAGACCGGTTATTTTTATTTAAAACCAAGGTGCTAGCAAAAGACTGGCAAGGGTTGCAACTCCAATTCAAAAAGGTGAAAATTGATTCTGGCGGCTATGTATTGCCTTGGTTAAACACTGATACTGCTCGGTTGGACGCGCCGATTACTTATTAATCTTGGGATAGTAGTGGTGATGGATAGCACTCGAAAAACATTGTTTCAATCCTGAAAACCATGAACCACCGCCATCACAAGACCCTATAACTAAAAACAATTAGAGGCTGCTATGCCCTCCAACAGACGATTACTTCATGGGCTTCAATCCTTCCATTTGTCGTAGTGCCGATGACTCTATGACCTCCACAGCGTAAAGTTTGTTGACAAACCAACCATACTTGAGTACCATCATTATATAGTATTTTTTTCCGGGCTCGACTACAATATTAAACCCCTTTGCTTTTTTATTTTTACCCGAAAACTGTACTGAGAACTCATGATTACCCGCTGGTACTAAGTAGATGTCAAAGCGTTTATTGCGAATTTTCCCCAACAGTTGATTGCCTAAAAATGATCGAAACCGCACCGCGCTACCAGAAATTCCAGTATTGCGAAGTATAATAATTTCTGCTTGTGAGACCTGATTAGGATCAACGGCTGCTGGTTCAGATTTCGATAAGGATGCAACGATGCCGAGATTTTCAGGCTCCTGAACAATGGGTGGCAGCACTTGATCTTGGGCAAACAACTTGCCTATGATAGCAGTGAAGACTATCATTAAAACTACGTTTTTCATAAAGTGATAAAATTTTAAAGTGATAAAAAGATAGAAATGACTTATTGGCAGCGCGTGAGTTTTATAAAAAAACATTCTTTTGCGTTGATGGGCAAACCATTAAAAGGGTTGCTTGTAGGAGCACGATAGGTAGAACTCTGATTTAGTTGTTCTAGTTCGAAACTAAAACAACAAGCCTGTTTGCCAAGAAACATATTCCGCAATTTCAACGTGCGATTTCAAGCAGATTCCAGCATAAGCCCTGAAAGGCACATACTTGATGCTTGGTAAGTAATATCGAACGCCCAATTTGCAATACCAAGGCTCTAGTGTGTAACGATTGATGGTAGATGGCCCCACGTAGTATCCTGCCAATAAGTGGATGGAAAAACTGCCAAACAAAAATTCTTCCGAAAGGGTCGCCCCGATTCTAGTCGCTCCCATCCTAGCCTCGGTTTGAGTCTTAAAGTCTCCGGTATAAGATCTCCAATTGCTGATGGCTCCATTGTACTCATAATCAAGTCCTAAAGACAACCTATTGGTAGTTTTCAACATGCGGTACACCGATAGATTAGCGTGCCAAACCGGATAACGCGGCCCATCAAAAGAGTTAAATTCGATCTTCGCCAACCCTACCGCGGCAATCAAGCCCCACCGCCGCCCTTGCGGTTTTTTAGATAGTGGAATTTGGGCAAATGGTTTCACCATTACTCGGGCAGGCTTCCATTCCAACCCGACAAAAGCAGATGGGATATTGAGTCCAAAATTGGGTAAAATAACGCCTCCATTGGATACATGGGTCAGCCCTGCACCTGCGCGCAAAATCCAACTAGGGTGTAATTGCGCTTCTGCGCTAAACCTGAATTGGACGGAGGTGTTCCAGTGCGAACCAATGGCATTTTGAGTGGGATTATTGAAATAACTATAGGGGCGGCTCACCCATGCAGCACCCGTACCCACCCTGAAAAAGGGTTTAATGATGCTGTTTCGAGACAAAGGAATGCTAATATTGGGTAAAATACCCCAAATTTGCCCGTGGGCGGCATCGCTTACATTTAACTGCATGAGCATTAAACCAAAACTTGGGAAACGATGCCATTGGTGCCAAATACGCCGACCTCCTGTTTGGATCCGGATACCAAACTCTTGGCCAAACAGGGCTTTGCCAGTTTGGACGGTCATCTTGGGTGTATGCTTCCATACCATACCGTAGTGCGTATCGAAAGCCCAAGAAATAGAATTGGGTGGAGACTTCAAGGCTTGTTCTGTTTGCGCCGCCGCTGTAATGGGCAAGCACAAACAGAACAAGTAGAAAAAACGCAGAAAACTCATTATTTTCTACGGTCTGAAAAATTCATAGTTATGCTTTTTTAGCCTTGACTTTAGCCTTTGGTGCAGGTTTTTCTGGTTCAGCAGGTACCTTTACTTCTTCCACTACCGCAGGTATCGGCTCTGCGACTGATTCGCTATTTTCTGCCGCATCAGCGGCATCAGCCGCTTTTATTTCGTCAAAAAGCCCTTTTTCATGCATGAAGGTGAACCACTTGAGGCATTTTTTAATGTCGTTGATGTGCACGCGATCACGGTCGTGATCGGGCAAAACAGCGGTAAAATAATCGCGCAGCACCTGGCTTGGCGATTCATGCTTGACTGGTGGTATTGCCTCGGATTGGTCGAGCATTTTTTGAAACACATCAGATAGTGGAATCGTGTTTTCACCGTCGGAATCGGAGTAAGTATAAACCCCAACTGTAGCCAAGGGTGTTACCTGCGATTGGCGCATCGGTACAAAACGAGACCGCTTTTCATTTCTATCTTCAATAATGAAGCCATTCGTGCGCGTTGCTATTACCTTGTGTACACCCGGAATGCCGGCTACTACCAAGTATTTTTCTAAATTCATCCCAGCGGATTTATAAGTAATAATGATTAAATTTAAACAGTCATAATCTCTTTGTCCTTTACTGCAATCACTTTATCCACCTGCTCTACATACTTGTTGACCAGATCTTGCAATTCAGTTTCCTTCCGTTTACCAAGGTCTTCGGCGAGGCCGTCTTTAACGGCTTTTTTGATTAAATCCAAGCCTTTATGCCGCGCAGTACGAATACCCACTTTTGCCTCTTCCCCAGCAGCCTTTGCTTTTTTGGTCAGTTCTACGCGGCGTTCTTGGGTAAGTGGAGGAATACTCATTCGGATGGTTTCGCCATCGTTGGCAGGCGTGATACCCATATTAGAATTGATGATCACACGCTCAATAGGGCCAAGCATATTGCGTTCCCAAGGCTGGATCATAATCGTACGAGCGTCGCTTACTTGCACATTGGCGATTTGTGGTAGCGGCGTTGGTGTGCCATAATAATCTACCATCAAGTCATTCACCAAGGAGGTAGAAGCCTTCCCTGTCCTGATTTTCAGTAATTCGTGATCAAGGTGTTCAGTTGCTTTGTCCATATACGCTTTGGCATCGGACATTATTTTATTTAAATCTTCCATGTTATGTCAAAAAATTGATGGCGCAAAGTTCTGAATTTTTTGCCTTTATACGGGAAATGTGTCAATTTATTTTGTATTCAAGCCCAATAAGGTATAAAAAACACCAAACTATCAAATATTTTCATGAGTAAATGGATGGATTGTGTACCTTGGGGGCAGATTCTAAGAATAAATAAATATTATCTGAACGTAAAAAAGCCGCCATGCCGGAGTTGCAGGAAGTAAAAACGACCCTTTCTCGTATTGAAAAATTGGAAAGGGATGTCAGTTTAAAGCAGTTGCAGATCAATAGTTTGCTGACCATCACACAGGCTATCAACGAGAATGTCTCGGCTGATGGCCTTTTCAGCATGTACAACAGCTTTTTGAATTGGGAGATGGGTATCCGCAAAATGGCCCTGTTTTTTAAGGATCATAAAATTTGGCAATGCAAAACCAATCTGGGTATTGACCCTGACTTGCTATTGCACAGTGTGCAGGATGAACTGCCCAAGTATAGAACCAAACAAGGCATTGAGGGTAGTACCCACTTGCTATTGAAGGAATTTGATTTGGTTATACCTGTCATGCACAAAGATTCGCCCATTAGTTACGTACTCTTGGGAGGCTTTGACAGTACAGATAACGATGTATATAACAAGGTGCAATTTGTTACTACGATCACCAATGTTATAGCGGTGGCCATCGAAAACAAGCGGCTGTTTAGCCAACAAATGCAACAGGAAATCACCAGTCGCGAAGTACAAGTGGCTGCGGATATTCAAAAAACGCTGGTTCCGTCCAAATTGCCCTCTGGGCCGCGATACAAATTATCAAGCATATACAAACCTCACTTTGCAGTAGGGGGCGACTACTATGATGTGCTAGAGTTTCCTGACAATGAAATAGCCTTTTGCATAGCAGATATTACAGGCAAAGGATTTCCGGCAGCCTTGTTGATGGCCAATTTTCAAGCGCGTTTTCACGCAGTTATGTCGCGTCGCGATTCCTTAGAAGCCACAGTGCATGAATTGAACTCGGCCGTCTGGCGCATTACCCAAGGCGATAAGTTTATTACCCTGTTTTTGGCCAAATATGACTCAGAAACGCGGACCCTACACTATGTCAATGCTGGCCATGCGCAACCCTTGCTCATCATGAATGGAGAGGTTACTCGCCTGAAAAATGGATGTACTTCGCTTGGGTGGCTACCTGAATTGCCATTTCTTGAAATTGGAGGCCTTTGCCTCACTACCGAAGCCCTTATATTTCTATATACCGATGGTTTGACAGATATACAAAATGAGGCTGGAGATTATTTCGATGAAGATCGGTTGGAGGCTTTTTTGCTTGAGCATGCGCATTTGGATGCCCTCGAATTGAATGGAGTATTGATGGAGCATATTGACAAATTCAAAGGGAGAATGTCTTATCCCGATGATATTACGGTATTGACTTGCCGTGTATTTGAATAATTTTTATGTTGTTCCGCACCGTCATAACCCCTGAAAAAGCCCCCTTCGATATAGATCATCAGGATCGGATACTGTTGATCGGCTCCTGCTTTACCGAGCATATCGGGCATCGCTTGAGGGATCAAAAATTCTCAGCATTAATCAATCCTTTTGGCATTGTTTATAACCCATTTTCGATGGCACAATGCCTCGAAATGTTGTTGGATAATGCTGGTAGTGAGCAGCATTGGAATCTGTTTGAATACCAAGGTCTTTGGCACAGTTGGTTACATCACGGCAAATTTTCAGATTCTTCTCCTGAAAAAACCCTTGATAATATTCAAAAATCCTTTGAGATAGGATCTGCTTTTTTGAAAAAAACGACCCATATTATCCTTACTTTGGGTACAGCCGATGTTTTTCGATTGGTATCGGATCAGAGCATCGTGGCCAATAACCACAAAATGCCCAGTGCCTTATTCAGATCGGAACGATTGACGGTTTCATCTATGTCAGATCAATTGACAGCGGTATTGAGGCGTGTGAAAGCGGAGAATCCTGACCTGAAAATCATTTTTTCAGTGAGCCCAATACGCCATTTGAGACAAGGTGTCGTGGAAAACCAAAGGAGTAAAGCTACCTTGGTTTTAGCCATTGAGCAGATTCTCTCCGATTTGCCAGATTCCTGTTATTTTCCAGCTTATGAATTGCTTTTAGATGATTTGCGTGATTATCGCTTTTATACCGACGATATGATCCATCCCTCTACCGTGGCACAAGACTATATCTGGAAGTTTTTTAGCACTATGTTTTTTTCGGAATCCACTCAAGTGATCAATGAGCGCATTAAGCGTATTGTCACGGCCAGCCAGCATCGCCCTTTTCATGCGGATACTCCTCTGCATCAGCAGTTTTTGAGTACTCAATTGAAGGCTATTGATGATTTGCGTCAGACCAATCCCCACCTTGATTTTTCGAGAGAATCAAGCCTTTTTGAATCAGGTATGGTGAAATAAAAATAGGATTTCCCACGGCGATTGAAGTGGAAAATCCTATTTTGGTATGGTATTAAAAGCAATCTTTAGTTGATTACATGTCGCCAAATATCAAGGCCAAAGGCATATACCATTAAGCCCATCAGTAAGAAGAAACCAACGGTGACGGCTTTTTCCATAAAGCCATCGCTCACACGACGTCCTGTAATAACCTCCCAGATCAAGAACATCACGTAGCCACCATCTAAAGCCGGAATCGGCAATAGGTTCATGAATGCCAAAATGATGCTCAAGCGGGCGGTCATTAGCCAAAATATTTCCCAATCCCAAGTGGCGGGAAATAGATTACCAATACTGATAAAACTACCAAGGTTATCTTTGGCTGCGATTTTTCCGCTGAACATTTGCTTAAAGGCCTGTAATTGGCTGTTCAAAAACTCTTTACTTTTCTCAAATCCAGCAGGCAAGGCTTCAAAAAAGGAATAATGCTTGCGATTTACTTGAAAATAACCGTCCATTTTGGTCATTACCCCAATCGTACCTTCGGGTGTAAGCGTCAGTGGCACATTGAGGGTGTCATTGCCCCTCAAAACACCTAGATTAATCGCTTTACCTTTGTTTTGCATAGCCAATGGTGCAAATTCATTGAACCAAAGGAGGGATTGACCATTGAAAGCAATGATCTGGTCTCCTTTTTGTATGCCTGCCTCTTTGGCTGGTTTTCCGGGAGCCACGTCATTTACAAAGAAGGGTATCCGTGGTTGCATGAGCAAACTTTTTGGGATCTTTTCACGGGTGATTTGACGGGCGGCATCTTCTGGTAAGTTGATGACCTGCTCTTGTCCATCGCGGCGCACTGTGATTTGGCGTACATCGTTCAGTACGATGGCAGAGATTAGTTTGCCCGGATCCATATCTACAAAAGGCTCATTGCCTATTTTTAGGATATGGTCGCCGTTTTTAAATCCTTGACGAATCAGGAGGGAATCCATCGCTAATCCATTTTTTATTTCTGACATCGGTATTACTGTTTCGCCCCAAGTAAAGAGGATCATGGCAAAAAGTAAAATACCTAGAATAAAATTGACAGTAACCCCACCCAGCATGATGATAAGCCGCTGCCAGGCTGGTTTAGATCTGAATTCCCAAGGTTGGGGTGGTTGTTTGAGGGCTTCGGTATCCATACTCTCATCCACCATACCAGATATTTTCACATAACCACCCAATGGAAGCCAGCCAATGCCATATTCGGTATCGCCTCTTTTGTACTTAAATAGGGAGTTGAAAGGTGCGAAATCAAAAAATAGGTAAAATTTTTCGACGCGGGTATTGAACCATTTTGCAGGGGCAAAGTGACCCATTTCATGCAAAACGATCAAGATTGAAAGGCTCAATAATAGTTGCGCCGATTTGACTAATACTTCCATTTATATATTTTTTTGTTTTATTGCTTTTACACAAAGAGCGCAAAAGTACATATGCCCTTTGGCTTGCAGTCAGTTAATCGTCAGAATTTCGTTTTTATTATACCGAATGCTTATCTTTTGCTTGCCTGATATAAAAAATCCTTTTCCTCTGCTGTTAAGCCTTCGTAGCCTTGTGATTTAATTTTATCAAGTATGGTGTCCAATTTTTCTTGGAAACTAAGGTCTTCACCATCGCTGACATGGTTAGGTTTGCGCTCCGTACCACCGATAGAGACTCGCACGGCCTTGTGCCCGGGCTTCCGAGGTGTCCGTTTGGTTCTCCCTTTCCAATCAAACTTTTGTTTGATCCAATCTAAAGCATTATTGATCGGTTCGGCCATATCGCGTCCTTCACGCAAGCGCATGACAAAAAAGAGACCAAAAGCAAACCCTCCAAGGTGTGCAAAATGCCCTCCTTTATTAATATCGCTGGCAATGGACACAAAATCTAGCAGCACCAATACGCCTACGACATACTGCAATTTGATACGGCCTAGTAGTAAAAAATAGTATTCGTGGTCAGGTGCAATCAAGAGTGCCGCACCCGCCAATGCCATCACGCCAGCCGATGCGCCCAAGGAATAATAAAAGGCGTTAGGATCTAAAAGATTGGTTTGTAAAAGGTAAAAAACATCGCCCAAGAGCGCACCCAGCAAGTAAATGGGCAGTACCCGCCTATCACCGATTAAGTCGCTGACTACCCGACCAAACAACGCTAAGAACATCAAGTTTCCGATCAAATGCCCCCAGAAATCAACATGCAAAAACATGGAGGTAATGGGAGACCACGGTTGACGGATGAGTTCTCCAAGGTTGGATGGGGTACAAAAAAGCCGATAAAACCAATTAAAGGTTTCTTTGGCCATGGTTGGGTCGGAGTGAACCAAACGGATACCCAGCCAAGCAACCATCATAAACACAAACACTACTCCGTTTAGAAGCATTAGTTTGGTGACCATTTTGCCTGATTTAAAGGCATATTTAGCATCATCTAAGGCAGATTCAAAAAGTGCCATCCATATTTTTTTATAACCTTCATTTATTTTGTCGCACCCACAAAAACATTTCAAACTGGTGGTAAACCTTCCATAGTTCTTAAATTTTTACAGAAAGAGTATCTATGTCTTTTGCTGCCGAAACGCAAAAGTAAGGCTTTTAAGTGAACAGTTAGTAATTCTTACAGCGAACAATCAAATTAAAGGCTCTCCAAAAATGAGACCAATGCTAGGCGTTCGATTTTTGAACGCATCCTAAATTTTTCTTTGCTTTTTTCGGCTTCGCCTCCGTGCCACATAATGGCTTCTTCAAGGTTTCGAGCGCGGCCATCGTGTAAAAAATTACTATATCAGATAATAAAACGATGCGCGCACCCTTTTTCTTTTCTCATAGCAATGAATGAGCCGACCTATGCATTCCCGCGCACCAAACGATTGTTTTCGTCAGGGAAAATAGCGATGCCTTTGAAGTCTTTGGCCTCTTCGGGAGTCATATAAGCATAGGAGATGATGATGACGATGTCACCAACCTGAACCCGGCGTGCGGCTGCTCCATTGAGGCAAATAACGCCACTACCTCGCTCTCCGCGTATGGTGTAGGTTTCAAAACGTTCTCCATTATTGTTGTTCACAATTTGTACTTTTTCGCCTTCAAATATATTGGCGGCTTCCAGCAATTCTTCGTCTATTGTGATACTTCCAATATAGTTTAGGTCTGCTTGAGTGACGCGGACGCGGTGTATTTTACTCTTGAATATTTCTAAAAACATGGGTGTGCTGATGTTTTACATGTACATATCATAAACAAGTGTTTATGGTTTATGGTTGCAAAGATAGGTATTCCGATGATTATGCCTAAAAATAAATCCCGACTTGCAATCGAAAACTTCGGCGGGGCATGGCATAATATTGTATGACCTGATAATCGGTGTTGAATAAATTTTGAACCAAAAGGGCTATGTTGATACGCTTGCGGGCAAAAGGTGGATTCCATTGTGCTTCTACATTAGAAAGATGGAAAGCCTTGGTATGAGCACTGTTATCAGCATTCATGAAACGACTCCCTCCCGCAATTTGCCGCCATTGCAGTGACCAATTGGCATTTGATAGTGTAATATTGGCATTTCCTTGGTGTTTGGGTACATAAATTAACTGGAATCCCTCTTTGTTCACGGCATGGCAGTATTGATACCCTGCACGTACCTGTAAATGCCCCCATTGGATTTTGGTATTGGTCGAGGCTGCTAATTCCAAGCCCTTAGATTTAGATTGATAGAGATTGGATGGCCGCCAAAGCCCGTCGGTACCTGGAGCCCAAAGGATGCGGTCTTGGATACGCATGGTATAAATAGTTAGGTGCAGGGCTTTGTTCCATATCGCTTGATCTGTACTTGGGAGGGTCAAAAAATCAGCACCTAACTCCCCCGACCAACTATGTTCCGGCACTAGATTGGGATTGCCTAAAATATCCCAATAGAGGTCGTTCAGTCCGGGTAAATTATAGTTTTTACCTGCGGAACCACGCCAGCATACCGCATACTTATGGTTGAGTGCCTTTGTACGTTGTTCCACACCTATACTGGCTGTAGTGGGTATGAGTTGTCCATTGACGGTTTCCTGTCTTATGTTAAAACCAACCTTAACAGACTTTATGGTAGCGTGTTGTGAAAAAAACAAAGCAACCCGATCTCGACTGTGTTTGGTGTTGTAGTTGTTTGATTTTGCGGCATTTTGGGTATAATTAACGCCTGCTCTAAATGCCCAATTGGACAAAAAATTCCCTTCATATTCTAACTCTGCCAATCTATTTTTAACACGATTGGTAGATAGTGGCACTACTTGGCTCTGATATAGCAATAAATCTTCCATCAATGCAAAGCGGCTATGCCACACACCTTTGGAGCGGGTATGGTGCGCTATCTCCACCAATCCGCGCCAACTGCGGTCGTTCTGGAGTGCTGCGGTGTTCACCACGGTCATCGTAGGGGCTATTTGCCTTTCCATTTCTTGAACCCAAAGGTGTGTTTTCACTACTGTTCGCGGGTTTATTTGCACATACACATGGTGCAATATACTTAGCGCGGACATGGCGGCATTTACTTGTTTTTGGATAGGGCTACTGATACGGGCAATATTTCTAAAGGGAAAATCATTGTCGGCTTGTTGATGGACAACTGATATTTGGGTAGCAATGCGGCCGTTGCCCAAAGAAAGGTGGCCTTGTTGTCTAAAATCATCAAAACTACCGAAAACAGTGTTAAATGACGCATGAAAGCCTTTTTTCTTAGATATTTCATGATCAAAAAATAATACACCCGATAGGGCACCGCCGCCAAAAAGAGCACTTTCGCCCCCGTTTTTATAACCCATTTTACCGATACCTGATAAGGGTATCAAAGTGAGATCCAAAACGCCACTCATGCTATTTTGAATATTGATTCCATTCCATAGGTAAGCAGTATGTGCCGAGCCGCCTCCACGGGTGGTCAAGGTGCTCAATCCATGCCCATACACTCGAACATCTAATGTGGTGTTTTCAGAAATCAGGTCGGAGATACTGCGCGCCTGATAACTGGTGAGGGTCAAAGAATCAAAAGTAACCTGACTTTGGCCAATGGCGTGTCGCAATAGTCGAGTAGAAGTGATTTCGGCTATGGGCAACGGGATGGAGTCTGGTGGTTGCTCAAAAACAGTGTTTGATGCCTTGGACATACCTTCTGCTGTGCGAGCGTTTAGGTTAGTTGATAGTACAGCCATCAGGAAAAGTATATTTTTGAACATCATCACATAAATTGCCACGGGCATCCACTTTTGGTGAATGCCCGTGGGGTATAAAAATATTTGGCTCAATTATGATTTCAAGTTGCTATCAAAAGGGTGAGTAAACCAGTGAGCGCACTACCCCCTCTTTTTCTGATATTATGAAGGAATTCAAAAAATCCCAGATAAAAAGGCAATCGTTCTTGTGAAATGCCTCGGT
>JANMMZ010000033.1:0-11433 GCA_031373665.1 Saprospiraceae bacterium
GGAATCGAACCAGGGACACATGGATTTTCAGTCCATTGCTCTACCATCTGAGCTAAGACACCAAACATGCCTTTTAAGCGGGGCAAAGATACTACCATCTAAAGGTAACTGCCAAACATTTTGAGATTTTTTTTAAAAAAAGGCGCGTCATTATCGAATAACCCCAAAAAAGCACCCAAGATTTCAATTTTAATGTACCTTGTCCTCAAAATTACCACACCACAATATGATTCAGTCATCCATTACTCCGATCATACAACCCCAAGAACTGGCCTCGGCGGCCGCAGCCCAAGGCTTTGTACTCATAGATGCCCGGGCTGGCGCACAAGAGCGATACATGACCAGCCACTTGGCTGGTGCCTTACACGTAGATCTGGAAAGAGACCTCTCCGACATAGGCCCTGACCCTGCCCATGGTGGGCGGCATCCCTTACCAAACATGATTCAGTTTTCGCGAGTATTGGCGCAGTTGGGCATTTCGCCCGATAGCCACGTCGTGGTATATGACGATAAAAATGCGGCCAATGCCGCCGCTCGGTTCTGGTGGATGTTAAAATCCATCGGTCATCAAAAAGTACAAGTATTAAATGGCGGGTTGGAGGCCGCTATCCGAGCCAATTTCCCCCTTAGCGCAGATATTGAAACGCCCGCACCTACCAGTGCTTACCCACTAAGCGAATGGATCTTGCCTTTGTCGGATATAAATGAGGTGGCAGCAGCCACCCAAGATCCAAAATCGGTGATCATAGATGTCCGCGACGCTTACCGATTCAATGGCGAATCAGAACCAATAGACCTCATCGCAGGGCATATCCCAGCGGCTATCAATATTCCTTTTTCCAATAATTTGGATACCAATGGCTTATTTAAATCCCCTTCGGAACTCCGGGACATGTATTCAAACCTCTTAAATGACCGCCAAGCCGATCAAGTCATCGTGCACTGTGGATCTGGGGTGACGGCTTGCCACACCTTATTGGCGATGGATTATGCCGGATTGGAAATCCCACATCTATACATTGGCTCTTGGAGCGAATGGTCTAGGAATGACCGGCCGATGGTAGTTCGTGAGTCATAATATAGGTCACACTGTTTATAATCCTGATTGTTGGTTCAATAAAGGATTGGCATACATACCCAACAAATAAGCCCGCCCTTCAGACAATCGGTGTGCAGGAATCGCATCTAATTGTGATTGAAAAAACTGACGCATGGATTCAAATTCTGCTGGCGTATAATGACCTGCCCACTGTTGAGTATCGGTAAGTAAGTCATGCGCCACATAGTTGACTGGATTCAATCGGTAGCCTTGATGTATTTGATGGTCTATACATTCGGCCAATATTTCCAATTGCCTTTTAGCATTAGGCGCGTCCGTGAGCACGTCCAATTGCGCATCTAAAGGCTGGCCAAAATGAAAATGTACCCTTCCTTTGGAGCCTTTTAGACCTAGTAATATGTGTTTTAGGTCTTCATCAAATGCTTTCTTGTATTCAGGATCATCCAACTTGGCCAAATACTCTTGTGTTTTGAGTAAGCCGCATGGATTAAATTCATAAGAAATAGAAACCGGAACGATATTGAAAGACTTGAAATAAGGGACTAAATCAGATTTTCCGGCGGCCAAACTCAACATTTTCAAGACACCGGCTTGGGTACGGTCATTCCCATCTTTTGCGCGGCCTTCCCGTTGGGCCAACCAAACAGAATCACGCCCAGAACCAATGGTTTGATGGATATAATCAGACAGCGTTACAGAAGATCGGTATAATTCCATCGGAGAGCCACTGCGTTTTACAACAAAACTTTTGTTCAATCGAAAAATCAACTCCGATATACGATGACGCATCAGGTTGTCGCCAATGGCGATCTGGCTGGTACGAAAGCCTTGGTGGTGCAAGGCGGTATTGAGATAAGCCGAATCCAAGATAATATCTCGGTGGTTAGAAATAAACAAATACTGCGCATCCGCCGATAATTGGTCCAACCCCGTTGTTGTCAATGCTGTGATACTATCGGCTTCGATAGCATTCAAAATAGGCAAAATAATACGGGTCTGAAAACCTTCAATGGTCGTGATCTGATCTTTAGTAGTCAGGAGATAATCATATAACGAAGGCGGCAAAAACTGTCTCATGCCATTAAGTAGGGCATCAAAAGCAAATAACTCTTGCAAAAATGGCTGAACCGAAGTGCCCTCTATAATATATGGCATGGTGGAATGACTAATAATGAATAATGAATGACTCCGATGGAGCAGCGAAAGCGGTATTAGTACCTCCTTTTATTTCATACATATATAATAATAGGTGTACCTGTAGGTGTTGCGTCGCAAAGGTAATCTTTTCTGGTGGTTTATGTTTTTTTTGTCAGGCCGCGTGGTGCAGTCCACTATTCCTTTTTCTCCCCTACCTAGCAACGACCCAACCCTACTTTAGCAAAACAATATTACTATCCGAACCATCAAACAATGACGCATATAAAATTCCAGTACATACATTGACCAATGGTTTGTACTTTTACTGAATCGTTGGTGATGGGGCTGTCCAAAAATCGGGTCGGTTTGTGGTGATGAAATAAAGAGAATTTAAATATATTAAATTTTCAAACATGAACATATCCATAAAATTATTTGGCCTCCTTTACATGCTATCGTTCAACATCGGTTATGCCCAAAAGCCCGATTCCAGTATTGTAAAATCTAGCCAAGTCCAAAAGCCAAGACATCTAAGACCGAAACAAGATCCGCTTAAAGACCTGTTTAGTCTCTGGCTTCAACCCCACATACCACCTAAATAAAAAGGATCTTTTAAAATACAAAATCAAGCACAAAGGTGGAAACCAAACCCTGTTGTGCAGGTGCCGATTCAATTTGCGTGCTATGCGCGGGTAATTGCGGTGGCGGCCGTGGATGATCTTAACGGGTTTGCCGATGAATGAGGTAGGGTAAGGGGTGCGAGCATTATAAATGGTTTGCAAAACGCACAACTTTACCTCATGGTACAACAGGGCTTCCATCAGCGGCGGCTGATCGTGCGGATACTTATCCATCCCTTTTTCATAGGCAACATACCAAGCCTCCAATAGGCGATTGGTGCATTCATTTTTGCGAAACACCATGACCCCAGTATTGTACGCGTGATAACCTACAACCGCCTGATTATCAGCATCATATACAGTATAAGCATCATTGGGACAATGGCATATACATAGGTCGTAATAATCCAAAAGATGAAATAATTCGGAACAAGAATCACAAAACCAAGTATCTGAATCTATAAAAAATGTTTGGTCATAAGGGCTGGCCCTCAATCCTGCTATTTTGTACAGGTATCCCGATCCGGGTGGTTTTTCTAAAAAAATAACTTGATCAAATAACGGACTTGAAACCCCTTGGTCATCAGTGATTAAGGTGATGTGCGCTGTTGGTACGTTTCGGCGAAGGCTTGATGCCGATACCAGACACTCCTTAAGGTGTTGATCGCCAGTGGCGACGTAGAGATAACCTGACATAGGCCGGCAGTAGTTTGAAAGTAGTTTTGATGAATGGCCACAACTGTACCGAGTTCATGACACGCAAGGTCTCGACTGGGCTGACATCTTCATCGAGAAATTTGAACACCAGCGGCGCGGGCAATCGCTCAAACAGCCGACTAAAAAACATGCTCCCCCCCACTACCTTATCGCGCAACACTCGCAGCATAATTGTATCACAGAGGCGCAAGTGCCAAGGCGATTGGGTGGCATTGATGTTGGGTTTCCCATCGCGAATCCACTGTGCCACCAGTAATTTTGACTTTCGTTGGGTGCGCAAAAAAGCGTATCCGCTGCTGGATTTTACAAAGCCAGCAGCTGTGCCAATATGGAGTACGCCTTCCGTTGAGGCATATTCAAGCGGGTAATCAGTCATTGGAATCACCCCAAATTCAGTCTCCTCAACCCGATACTCGCTAATATTTAAATATTTTTTAATATATTTATTTAATTCATTATCATATGCTTCTGCACTGAGTAAGGCTGGAGAAAACACCGTAAATTCAATCAAAGCCCTCCGATCAGAAAGCGGCAGCACATACACAAAGCGCGTATCATCATGCTGGTCTATTCTATAATCCATGAGGGTAATTTGATCTTCTTGAAACGTAGGAGCATCCGTCTCAATGATCCAGCCCTTAAAGTGCTGCAACAAAAAAGTATGATCGGGAGCATCCACTGCCGTTTGGCTCAATGTAGAGAAGGCAGGCGTGGGGTACAAATCAGTACCCGTTGGCAATACCGGCACAGCCGTGAATGCGGAATTGATGATCCAGTCTCCAGCAAACTGACCTTGATCGGTATGAACCGTTTTGCTCTCAGCGTCCAATCGTTCAATATTGGCAAATACAAACCGGGTATTTCCTCGTTTGTTCAGCACCCCTTGAGCCCAATCATAGAAATCTTTACTCCGTATCATGTGGTATTGATAAGGGTACATTTCAAGAATTTTTTCAAAATAAGAGCCAAAAAACAGGCTTTTCTCCCAAGTTTTATGAATCACTGGCGGCAGATTTTCTTCTGGCCGAGCCCAGAAACACCAAGTTCGGTCATTGGTATCTTTGCGATACCGGTCTATCAGTACAAATGTATAGTCATCAAAATAAGCATGGCGATTCATCTCCACAGCCAGCGTCAGGGCTGAAAGCCCAGCCCCTGCAAATACTATTGTTTTAGTCGTTGTTGCCATGCGTTAATAGATGAATAATCATTGATTTTTTAGAACACTTTTGCCGTTTGTTTTATTGATAATTTCGGCATCATTCCTAGCATTTTTCGTACAAATGGGCGACCTCTACAGAGATGGTGGTAAAATGTAAATTTCTACAAATGGGGAGCCTCTCCGAGGCTGGCTTGCTAGAACCAATCAACCCTGCCTCTCACCCCTCGACGCCCCGCCAAACCTCCCTAAATTTCTTCAACTTAGGCGCAATAATAAACGAGCAATACCCTTGATTAGGGTTATTTCTAAAATAATTTTGATGATAAGCCTCCGCCTTATAAAACACCGTCAACGGCGATACTTCCGTCACAATACGGTCACTCCATAAGGCTTGCGCTGCCACAATAACCGTTTCTGCAATGGCTTTTTGCGCCTCATTGTGGTAAAATATTACGGAGCGATATTGAGGCCCCTTGTCATTGCCTTGTTGATTTAAGGTAGTGGGATCATGTACCGTAAAAAAGATGGACAAAATCTGTTCGTAAGAGGCCAATGACGGGTCGAATGTGATTTGTATCACCTCAGCGTGTTTGGTCAAGCCAGAACAGACCGATTTGTAGTCAGCATCGCGTTCGCTACCGCCCGAATATCCACTTTCTACTTTGATAACCCCTTTCAGTTCTTGATATACGGCTTCCGTACACCAAAAACAGCCACCGCCGATGGTTGCAATTTCTATTGGTTGCATAATTTGTTTTTTGTACTAACAAAAAATAAAGGCTCTTGTTACAGCCGCTTAATAACCCGGATTGGGCACTTTAAGCACGCGCTTATGTTCCAAGTGCAACTTCAAAGCCAACAATGCCGCTACTTCTTCACTGTCTTTTTGACTCGTCACCAGTATTTCAGGCGTAAAGTATTGAGGCACAAAATGAGTATCAAAATCGGCAGTTACAAAGGCTGGATGATCCATCACCCAGCGACCAAACGACAAAGTAGTAGCGACACCCTCTACTTCGTAAGCCTCAATGGCTTCTTTCATTTTCTGAATGGCCTCTTGTCGAGTAGGTGCGTGTACACACAACTTGGCCAACATCGGATCATAATAAATAGGTACTTCCATCCCTTCGGTGTAGCCACCATCCACCCGTATGCCCGACCCTTCTGGGATCCGGTAACGGCTTAAAGTACCTACGGAGGGTAAAAAATTATTCAATGGATCTTCTGCATAAACCCTCAATTCCAAGGCGTGCCCTGTTATTTGTAGGTCTTCTTGTTGAAACGGCAGGTGCTCTCCACGCGCCACCCTAATCTGCAATTCTACAAGATCAAGTCCAGTAATCATTTCCGTAACTGGGTGTTCTACTTGGAGGCGGGTGTTCATTTCTAGGAAATAAAAATTTCGATCCACATCCACCAAAAACTCCACCGTACCGGCTCCCACATAGTCGCAAGCCTGGGCGCAGCGCACCGCAGCCTCGCCCATTGCTTTGCGCAAATCGGGGGTCAATATGGCACTGGGGGCTTCTTCCACCACTTTTTGATGGCGGCGTTGTATGGAGCATTCCCTTTCAAAAAGATATACCGTATTGCCGTGGGTATCAGCCATCACCTGTACTTCCACGTGGCGCGGGCCAGTGACATATTTTTCAATAAATACTGCGCCATTGCCGAAGGCAGAAATTGCCTCTGAAATGGCTCTTTCCATTTGCTCCTGCAATTCGCCTTCGTGCTGCACCACCCTCATGCCCTTGCCACCGCCGCCAGCAGAGGCTTTGACTAATATTGGGTAGCCAACCTTTCGACCTATTTGTTTAGCCATTTCCACATCTGTGATGGCTTCTTCTATACCCGGAACCATAGGTACGTTGTGCTTCTTAGCAGCCTCTTTGGCCGATAATTTATCGCCCATCATATGGATACTATGTGGGTTAGGGCCAATAAAAGTAATGCCAGCGTCTTGTACTTTTTGAGCAAATGCGGCATTCTCGCTCAGAAAACCATAGCCCGGATGAATCCCATCCACACCGAGCCTTTTACATATATCTATGATGGCATCGCCCTTCAGGTAACTCTGTGCAGAAGGGGCAGGGCCGAGCAATACGGCTTCATCCGCAAAACGCACATGGGGAGCCTCTCGATCGGCTTCCGAATACACCGCAACGGTCTTAATGCCCATCCGACGGGCGGTCTTCATAACCCGCAAGGCAATCTCTCCACGGTTGGCTATCAAAATTTTTTGCATGAGCAAACGTTAAAGTTTTAGTTTTTAATTAATTTTTTTTATACTATATAAAGCATGGAATACATAGCATTTATACAAGAAAACACATGGAAATTTATTTTACTTTCTGACTAATAAAACCTACCAGTACCTCAAAAAGTTGCTTGGTTTGATGGGTTTCAAAGTCCTTTCCCTCAAGATTCGATACCGGGACAATACCCCTAATAGCATTGGTCAAAAACAGTTCGTCGGCCTCGATCAGTTGCGCAAAAGTAATAGATTTTTCGATGATGGGCTTATCAATATCAAATGTTAAGGTCAACAATAAACCCCGCATGATTCCGGTTAATGCGCCATCTGCCAACGGCGTGGTGTAAATCTGATTGGATTTGATCCAACATACATTACCGCCAACGGCTTCACAAACACTATCCCTTGAATTTAAAATGATTGCATCGTCGAACCCCCGTTCACGAGCCTCCAAGGCTGCCGCAACATAGCGAGAAGCATTAAGGGTTTTTAATCCCGAATAAGCATCCAATGGAAGCCTGACTGTCTCTGACAGGCATACTTTTAATCCAGACTCTAACCAGTCAAAAACCGTAGCATTTAACGTTTGTACCGTAATCAAAAAAAGTGGGGTATTGTCCGAAGGGGCGTACAAACCACCTTGGCCGCGCCATACCGTGAGCCTAATACGTGCATTCAGTGACGCAATTTTTAGTATTTCATGTTCAAAAAAAGCACTTGACCAATATGCAGGAATATCATAACGCATCAACTTTAGCCCACGTTCAAGGCGTTCCCAATGCTGCTGTATGAAGGGAATTTGTCCTGAAAATACCCGAATTGACTCAAATAAACTATCGTGATAATATAACCCACGCTGCACCAGTGAGATAGCATCAGGAATATGATCTAGTATTTCTGAATTTAAATTGATTTTTTTCACTTTTAGTCTTTATAATATGTACACATTTTCTTTAATCAATTGTTGCCGATCCTTCTTATTATCCTTAGTACTCATTTTGAGTGCATCTTTCAATTTGCAAGCCCAACTCAACGAAAGTGCGTCTCCAGTAGCGCAGTGGCTAGAATCTTACCGATCCAGTGGCGAATTTACGCCTATTTTATTATTTTCTGAGTCAAATGATCGGAGCAATATTGAACAAACAGTAAAAAACGCAACCATCCTCCAAATTGATGAGGAAGCCACAGACCAATTATTACATGCAGCACCTGCAACTTTAAATTTCCAGATTCCTACTGCAGCAGGTTTATTGATAGAACTGGAACTGGCCAAGGTAGAATTGTTAGTCCCTGAATTCAGCCTAAATACCCGTGGCACGTATCCACAAACCAATATTCCCTTTCACCAATCGGTGCATTATCGAGGTATTATCAAAAACAATGACCAATCAGTAGCCACCCTCAGTGTTACCACAGAGGGCGTTACGGCCATGTTTGCTGATGAAAGCGGCACCTATGAATTGGCACTATTGGAAGACCAACCAGAGTACATCTTGTACCGAACGAAAGATTTGCAAAAAGAAAACCCATTTTCTTGCCATACCGATGATATTGACATGACTCCCAATGAGGAAACACCTGTCAGTGATCGTGGGGTAGGCTGCAAAGTAGTCAAAATTTATTTTGAATGTGATTACAAGTTGTATGTGGACAAAGGCTCTAGCACGAGCAATGTAACCAATTATGTCACCAGTATGTTTAACCAAATAGCGGCACTATATGCCAATGAGAACGTGGCCGTCGCTATTTCAACCATTTATGTCTGGACAAGTAACGATCCTTATGCGTCTCAAAACAGTACCAGTGGGGTACTGACCGCCTTCCGCAACACGGTTGGGACTAATTTTCAAGGCGATTTGGCGCATTTTTTGACCACTCGTAGTCTTGGAGGCGGTATCGCATTTGTAGATGTGGTTTGTTTTAAAGCCTATGCCTTTGGGGTAAGTGCGATCACGGGTTCATTTCAAAATGTCCCCACTTACTCTTGGACGATCGAAGTAGTAACCCACGAATTGGGTCATAATCTCGGGGCTTGGCATACCCAATCGTGCAACTGGCCTAATGGAGCCATTGACAACTGCGTCAATTCGGAAGGCGGGTGCGCACCTGGCCCACCACCTGTGAATGGTGGCACGATCATGAGTTATTGCCATTTGGGCAGCAACGGCATCAATTTTAACCACGGTTTTGGTACGCATCCGGGCAATCGTATCCGTGATAAAGTGCTTACAGGAACATGTTTAGGCTTGAGCGGCACAGCACCTACCAGCCTTAGTACTACCAATATCACAGCCAATGCTGCTAAATGCAATTGGGCTGCGGTCACTGGGGCTACCAATTATATAGTGGAGTATAAGGCTAGTTCATCAAGCACATGGATCAATGCTGGCACTACTACTGCCACTACCATAAACTTGACTAATCTTTTAGCCAGTACTGCTTACGACTGGAAGGTGAAAACGGACTGCTCTGATGCTACAACGCCCATTTCATTTACAACCACGACCTCTGGCGGCGGCGGCGGTGGCACTACCTGCAATGCCCCTGAAAATCTAAACTCTTCTAATATTACTCAAAATAGTGCCACCCTTACTTGGTTATCCATACAAGGTGCTACCAAATACAATATTCAATACAAAACAGCCTCGGCTATTGATTGGATTACGATCAGTAATATAACAGCCAGCACCTACAATCTCATGGGTTTAGTAGCCAACACGACCTACAATTGGAAAGTACAGGCTAATTGTTCTAGTTATTCATATGCCGTGTATTTTGTGACACCTGGCGGCGGCGGCGGCGGCGGTTGCGCCATACCGGTTAACCTGAACACGACCAATATCACAACCACCAGTGCTAGGTTGTCTTGGACGGCTGTGACTGGAGCCAGTAGTTATACCATACAATATCAGACCCTTGGTAGTGCTTGGACTATAGCAGGAACTGTTTCATCCAATATTGCAAATATGACTGGATTAGCGGCATCTACGACTTATAATTGGCGCGTAAAAGCCAATTGTTCCGATTATTCAGCCGCCGCTACCTTCACCACGGCCAGTACTGGCGGTGGAGGCACTTGCACCAATCCTACGGGGCTTCAAAACCTGAGTGTTTACCAAACTTCGGCAGTGATTACTTGGGGAGCCGTACAAGGTGCTACCAATTATACGTTGCAGATTAAACTTGCCCAAAGTGCCACTTGGCTCACTTTAGGATCAGTACCAAGCAATCAAGCAACCATCAGCGGGCTACAATCTGGTACGGCTTATACTTGGAGGGTTAAGGCCAATTGCTCGTTCTACTCCCTTTCAAAAGCATTGACCACTCCTTTGGGTATCACTGACGGAGAAGGCGATACTGAGAATCTGAGCATACCAACCCTTCAATACGATGAAGTTTTGGTGACTTTATTCCCGAATCCGGCTTCGGATCTCATCAACCTGATGTATAGCGGTAGCCTTAGCCCTGATGCGGTATCAAAAGTGCTGGATGCACAAGGGCGTTTGGTATTAGCAACCAACCTCATCACGGGTCAACAAAGTATAGATCTTGGTACACTGCCCAATGGCATGTATTTCCTTCAATTAATGGATCAGGGCAAAATGCTGGACACCAAGCGTTTTGTGGTGCAGCGAGGTTAAGTCACGGTGAAACCATAACTTGGTCACGGATTATATTCATTCAAGTACGTATTGGGGACTGGCAATCTGCCAGTCCCCAATTTTTATATGCGCTCGATACTACTCGCCGCCCAAGGCTTCCCAATACTCTACCGCCCGGCGGGTATGTGGGATACAAATAGAGCCACCGACCATATTGGCTACGGCAAAAATTTCAAATATTTGATCGGTATTGATGCCCAGTTCGTGGCATTTACCAAGGTGATACTTGATACAATCATCGCAACGCAGCACCATAGAAGCCACCAATCCCAGCATTTCTTTGGTCTTGACATCCAAGGCTCCTTCTTGGTAGGTTTGATTGTCAAGGCTCCAAAATCGCTTGATGACTTTGTTGTCATTGGCAAGGATGCGATCGTTCATGCGAGCGCGGTACTCGTTAAATTCTTGGACTAATAAAGACATATTTGATCATTTTTTAAATTCGTGTGCAAAGGTAATACATGCCAATCAATTTGGAACTAGCCGAGGTTTTTCTAAGGCTCTGAAGTAGGGTAAATCGAGCGCACCATTTAAAAGGCGATTCAAAGATGTGATGATTTTGCCTACTTCAATTGCCTTATCTAAATTCCGACGTAGCGCTCAAAAAATGCAGCCGCAGGCAAAACCAGCCTCGGAGAGCAGGGCTTTCCTATAAAATTTGTTTTAAGAAGTTTCGGGTACAAGCCAAGGGGGTTTGGGGGCATGCGTATCAGGTTTAGGAATTAACAATTTGTAATAACTTGATAACCAGTGATCTTTAAAAGAACAAAGTAATAAAAAAGGTGTTCCGTCTTTGTATCGTCTAAAATAAAAAGATAATG
>JANMMZ010000034.1:0-10338 GCA_031373665.1 Saprospiraceae bacterium
AATTTTTCTATGTGAGTTGCAAGTGGCAATACAAAATATATTATTTGTAGAACAAACTTGTTTTACAAGGGAAATTCATGTCTAAATTTTCTTTATTTTCATTTAATTGCTTGAAATATTGTATTTTATTGCACCGAGAACGTTTGCTTCCTTGTCACACCGCCGCGTTTAGCGGGCGGTTGGCAGGGAAGCGATAGTTCTCGGTTTTGAGTTTGCCCTCAATAAAATTTCCACAAAAATATATGACGATTAGCATATTATTCTCTAAGTTCGTTTTGACCATGCTCGCTGCACCAAACTATTTTATATGACTTTCCTTGGGAAATATCATATGATTCGTAGTCATCATTTCCCGTAAAAACTTTGATATATTTGACATTATCAGCAAATGTGAATGAGGCATAAGCGTTAAAGTCAATACACATCCAAGTTGAAGCACCTACACTATAGTCTACGTGAACCTTGCTGGACTTAGAATTATATATTTTGGTTTTTTGATAACTTCCACTTTCTCCTCTATTAACTGATATTGATTCCCAAGGAACACTTCCTCCATTTGAGCATTCTTGTCTGTATGCTTCAAAAACAGTTTTTGCCGCAGAAGCGATGCTGTAGTCACCTGTGCTAATTTTAGCAGAACTTTTATATGAACCTTTTGATACAAACCATTTGATTCCGCGTATTATTCCTTCTTCGACTTTGTCTCCGCGCAACTCAATCAATACTTTTGTAGCTGCATAGACAGCATCACAAACTTTCACGTCTCCAAATGTTCTTACACAAATTTCATAAACTGCATCGGGTAATAGATCTGTAACTATCCATGCAATGACGTTATACCAAATTTTTCCTTCGTATCTGTATTTTATGATTGAACAAGCATCATTTGACTCGACAATTTCGTAAAATAATTCCTTTCCTGAATAAACTAACACTCCAGATTGATTTAACTTTTGTTCAATTAACAGTTCATAAACGTTACTTTCCAAGACTGATAATATTACGTCATTCTCATCCAAATTGATTGGTTTACTGTCGTCCGTATTTGAAAGACAAATTCTTTCGGATATACTTCCACTGTTAGCAGAATGATGATTAAATGATTCTACATTTGCGTAAAAGCAAAAAAATGCAAAAAAGAGAATTATTGACTTTTTCATGTTCAATATCGATGTTTTGATAATATTTAATGTACAAATTGTCTCATAGTATAGTATGTTTCTTTATTAATTTGAGCATTTAGCTAGCAGTGTCGCCAAATGCTCACTTGCTGCTTTTTTTATCGCAATGAGTTGAGGGTTTGCATATCCGTTGAAGGCACTTGTCTGTCCTTTTTCTTGGGGAGATTGAGCTAGTATCACTCCAGATTTTGAATTAGCGATAATAATTGAACCTTTTGCTCTGCCCATTCCTGTTTTAGTAGTTAGGCATTTGATTGTGTAGGTAGAGGTCTCCTGTTTAGTGGTTATACTTTTACCAAATTCGGTCAACTTATCAAGTACTGGTTGTTCGAATCCTTGGTTACTTTCAACATAATAGGTAGTTTGGGTTTGAGCATTGGTCAAAAACGTTGTTGTCAACAAAAAAATGGTGATTACAATTTTTTTCATTTTGTTATTTATTTGAATGATGAAATAATGTTGACCTTTTCCATTTCAATGGATAATCGTCAAAGTATTTTAATGATTTCCGAGAACTCTTGTTTTCCGCAATTCCCCCCATACCCCATGCGTATCAGGTTTAGGAATTAACAAATATATAAAAGTCATTGTGTGATTCTTTTTTCCACGTTTTCGTTTCTCTGCGAGTGCCAAAATAGTTTGAGCAATCTGTTCTAAAACTAAGTCAATTGTACTGTCCTTACCGCTTCTCATTGCATCCCACAATTGTTTTTTGAATGTTCGCAATACGCTAAATGCTTTTAATTCGCTGATTTTGAAGCCAAAAAGATTCCAGAACTCGATTTTGAAGTACTGTACTAACTTGGTATCCAGCAAGGTTTTTAGCATGTGTGCATAAAGCATACACATGAATCGATGCTTATTCATCTTGTTTATTTTTTCCTCAAGGTTAGAAATTGATTTCCATGCCTTGAACAATATTTCAATAATCCATCGTAAACCGTAGAGGGTGATGATTTTATCATCGCTCAGCATATCGGAATCTATGTTGGTGATGTAGCAATTGGCATCGCAAAACGCCAGACGCTCTTCCGAGAGGTTCTTACGCTTGCTCTGCTTGTCTGTCCTGAGTTTTTTTCGTTTGAGGTCGCCTACCGATTTAGGCGCTTTTTGGAGCACTAAACGTACTTTTAGGCGTTTTTTCTCCCCAATATATACATTAAAACTTTTGGTCTCGTTCTCCTTCATCAAGTCCAGCCGCCGCAGCAGGTTGATTTCTTCCTTCCCCTCAGCATCTGCATACGTTTTTACCCCATACTTGATGCGCGACAGAAAAAAACTGCCATTCGTCGCCACTGTTTCAAAATCTTCGATCTTAAAATATCCAAGGTCACGCAGGAGCAAGGATTTGCGCTTCATTACTGGAACACCTTGCCAGTTGTCAGAACCCGCGCTGCCATGAAACAGCACATCCATCGTTCCCCACCGGAGGCCGTAAAGCGCATCTATCTTCAGGCCAGCCTCGGAGGCACCGCCACCGCTGCCCTTGAAAACTTTTTTTAATACCGCTGGCAATTCAAAATTTGTACTGTCTTCAATGTAAACTTCCTCAAACTGTTCAAGCATCGCCATGGGGTTTTCAAGACGAAGGTGGCTTTGTAATACCAAATTGAATAAATGTCGCATCATTGTCTCACTACTCTCATTGAACCGTTCGTTGAGACTTTGCTCTTTTACCAGTACCTTAAATTCTTCATTTAGTACACCGCAATGTTGATTGAGGCTTCCGCCCCATCCTTCTGACATTGCCATGCTAATGCAACTGTTTACGAATATCTCTCCTGTAATCGCGCTCTTCCGATGGGTAAAACCTGTAAAAACGGATAGGTCTTCTATAAAAATACTTGAGAATAGACTTGAGAATCTTTTGCATAAGCCGTTACTTTGCCATGCTTTTTTTAAAGTAGGGTGTTCCATTATCTTTTTATTTTAGACGATACAAAGACGGAACACCTTTTTTATTACTTTGTTCTTTTAAAGATCACTGGTTATCAAGTTATTACAAATTGTTAATTCCTAAACCTGATACGCATGCCCGCTACCACTAAGAGTAAAATGCTCACGGCGATCCATTTGGTACTAAGTACCTGATCCTGTTTGGGCAACCCAACCGAAGGATTTTCTGGATCCCTCCATTTGGCCATTTTATGGCGAATATCATCCGCAATAATAGATTCGGACACGTCAAATTCCAGACGGCGCAAGGCTACTGCTTCTGCTAATTCAGGGCTACTATCCATTGCTTGTTGCATGGCCGCCTGATCTGATTCAGAGAGTTTCCCAGTTAGAAAACCATCTATTAGTTCTATGTACGCCTCATCATTTTTCATCGCTGTACTTGATATCTAAATGTTCCATAATCTCTTTGCGCTCCAATACATATGACTTGAATTTTTCGCGGCAGCGGTAAGCATATTTTTTTGCTAACTCTGGGCTGCTTAATCCCAATGCTTGGGCAATTTCTTCATTGCTCAAGGAAAGTTTATACAGCGATAGTACTTTTTTACAATGCTCTTCAATTTTTTCAAGTATTTCTTGAATGATTTGGATTCGTTCAGTAGTCAAATATACGTTTTCGGGGGTATCATGGTGGGGCTTTTCGGGGCTTTGTTCGAGTGATATTGGTTTGATACCACGTAGATGGTGTCATTGGCCTTCCTCACATCTTCACCAAAGGCATCACCCTGACCGCCCCTCCTTGCTCAATATACAAGAAATAAGTACCAGATTTCTGCCCTGTCAGTAGCATAGAGGTGGATTTGCTATAGCTACGCATTTGATTCACCAATACCCCATGCACATCATAGAGGCGCAAAACGGTTGGTTGGTCATTGTCTAGTTCTACCTGCACAAAATCGTGGGCAGGGTTGGGCGATAGTGTTACCTTGGCGGCTAGGGTAGGGGAGTGCACATCTACAAAAACTTCGTAGTCATAGTTAGCAATATAAAAATCAAACAGCACATCGGTATTATTATCAATGCGGCTCAGTATATACTTTGAGAGGGATTGATCCATATTGTACTCCAGTGCGGTTCCACTGGTCAGCACCCAGTCCAGGGTCGTAGTATTCCAAGTTTCATACAGGCTCACGGTGGGTAAGTCATTGTCATCGCTTTGGTGTGTGGATCTAGCAAAGGGTTCCCATTCATTGTTCAAGAGTTTTTCTTCCAAAACCACCCATTGATTGGGAGCATAACTATACATAGCACGTTTGTGCGATGCAGCCCACGCATTGGTTCCTAGATTCCATGAAGAAGTCGAAGAGGATTGAATATCTACCTCGTCCCCATTGTATTGGTAACTTATTTTTTGATTATTGACGAACGGGCCATTAGACCAGGTTTGCAGTGACAATTCTATGACCCTATCATTGCCATCGTAGGTATAGAGGTTGCGAGTACCAGAACTAACAACGTTTCCTACGAAGATTTTCGAAGTATTTTCGAGCACTTTACCAGTATTGGAGTAGGTCGTTTCTGTCGTTGAGCGGAGTTCCCAAGTGCCAGTGCCGGGCTTCCATAGTTCAAATGTAGAGAATATGCCTTGGTTGTTACCATTATACTGATAAGAAATCCTGTTTTCAGATACCCAGGTAGCGGTTGCCGTATTTCTCTTTTGAAAAATCCTTTCCACAATGTTGCCAGCGGCATCAGTAACGTATAAGTTTTGGGTATAAAAATCCCAGTCCAATCCATTCCATTCGTTGGTACGATCCTTATTTATATGACCCTGATCGGTATAAAAGAAAGTGGATTGTTCATCAAATTCCAGAGGAATATTGGCAGCGTTGGTTTTCAGCGTGGTTATTCTGGTTGGCAATGGGCTATTTTGTGCAGCAATCTGGGAAAAACAGCACAAGACAACAAGAAGGGACGGTAGTAAAAATTTCATGCGATTATAGATTTATTTTTTAATATAAGATTGTTGTAAAATGCTTTTTAAGGCGTTTTGTTCATCGTTGCTAATTTTACTTTGTTACTTTAAAAAATCTGGAATACTGGGTCGTCAATTTCTAGTATGACTTTTATTGGTAAAATGCTGTTGCTATTTACCCTACTTCAATGGCCTTATAGAAATTCCGACGAAGCACTCAAAAAAACGCGTGCCGTAGGCAAAACTTGGCTTTTTAAAAACTGTCTGAGCCATGACCAAGAGTCGGGGCCAAGTCCCCGCTCCATCATGCGGCGAGTTTTTTTAAAAAGGTAAGTTTTAGCGTTTTTTTGAGTAGCGCAGTCGTAGAATTTCTATACAGCCAAGTCTTTTTGGTTACTTTTTTGACGAAAAAAGTGACAAAAGCAAGAAAGAATGTAGCGACCTTGATAAACTGAATACTAATCCTTGCCAAGACTGAAAAGCAACATAATTTTTGATTTTCAGTTAGGTTGGCTTGTGTAGTTGTCTCCGTTTCTCTACGACATGACAGATCGAGGGGAAGGCTTGGATTCAACACCATGTAAAGTGACAAAGTAAAACAAAGCACAAAGATAGTTGAGTCATCGCAAAAAAAGTAAGCGTCTGCCTAGGAGATCAAGTTGAAAACGCAGATTATATTCGTTTTGGTACATAAAAATAAACGTACTTTTGATGCAAAATTAAAACGAATAATGAACCGTCGCCTAATTGCCCTACTCAGTGGTCCACTCCTGTTCACGCTCATCACTTGCCTCCCTACACCGGAGGGGTTGTCCGAGCCGGCCAAAATGACTGGAGCCATTGTAGCATGGATGGCCATTTGGTGGATCACCGAAGCACTCAATACCGCTGTGACAGCCCTCCTGCCCTTGGTATTGTTTCCATTATGCGGCATATCTCCCATCAAAACCATTTCCAGTGAATACGGCAACGACATTATTTTCCTCTTCATTGCGGGATTTTTCTTTGGAAAAGCCATAGAGCATTGGAACCTCCATCGGCGTATTGCCCTCAATTTGGTTGCTTTGATGGGCGATCATCCCGCACGGATCTTACTTGGGTTCATGGTTGCTACCGGTTTTGTATCCATGTGGATATCCAATACTGCTACGGCGGTTATGATGACCCCAGTAGCATTGGCAGTAGCCATTTCACGGCGTAAAGATGGTGATCCCAACGACCACTTTGGGAAAGCATTGATCTTGGGCGTAGGTTACGCTTGCTCTATCGGAGGGCTTGGTACATTAATAGGTACTCCCACCAATGCTATATTGGTATCATTTGTCAAGCAAAAAATGGATATTACCATTACCTTTTGGCAATGGTTCATCATTGGTTTTCCTTTTGCCACCATACTACTCTGGATTTGCTGGCGCATACTATTGTGGTTATTTCCCTTAAATCAGGAGACCACTATAAAATCAGACACTAATAACGAAGGCATTTTAAAGCAAGAACTCACTGCTTTGGGCAAACTCACCGCCCCCGAAATACGGATCATTATTCTTTTTGGTCTGGTGATCCTATCATGGATCACTGGATCCTTGGTCTGGTATCGTTGGATACCGTACTGCAATGACACTGTTGTAGCCGTATTAGGGGCTATCCTATTGTTTGTGATTCCAGCCCACCGCGATCTGTCCAAGCCCCTCCTCCAATGGAGCATTGCCATCAAAATCCCATGGGGCATCGTACTCTTGTTTGGTGGTGGATTGGCTTTAGCCAAAGGATTTGAGCAAAGCGGATTGGCGCTTTGGATCGGTCACCAAATGCAAGGGTTGAGCGTGCTACCATATTGGTTAATCTTATTAGGAGTATTGATAACGGTAGTAGTACTGAGTGAGATCGCCTCCAACATCGCCACAGCCTCCATGATGATGCCCATCTTAGCGGCACTGGCCACCACTATTGGCACAGCCCCTATACCACTATTAATGAGTGCTACCATGGCAGCCTCTTTTGGGTTTGGTTTGCCAGTAGCCAATGCGGCCAATAGCATAATATATGGTACTGGGTTGCTCTCCACCCGCGATATGCTCAAAGCAGGTTTGCTATTAGATATAGCCGCAGTACTATTAATGATGCTTTTTGTAGCCATTCAGCAGTATTTTTGATTCCAGTCCCATATTTTTGATTCTATGCTCATGAAATATTCGTGATATACTACCACTTCTTTGGTAAGTACTAGAATGGATATAATCCGTGGAATGCAACGAAGAGGTTTTAAGTTAAAACAACCTGTTTTTTCGTTTCGATGCAGCGCATCGGGACTAAAAAACAGGGAAGTTTTAACTTAAAAGATCAAGTTGAAAACACGGATTATATCCGTTCTAGTACTTAAATCAACCGCATCTTAAAAATACCGCACAAAAATTTTTTAAAAATATTTGTCACTTGCTTGCCGTTTTCTGTGACTTTTCTACCATAAAAGGTCTAAATATTGCCGTTTAGAAAAAATAAATAATTTTTTTTTCGCTTAAAATCATTTTTGGCATCCAATTTGAATTATACTAAACATCTAACGACAACAACAAATCAAATCATAATCTTTACCGAGTACAAAAATTGATTAATACAATGAAAAATATCACTTCAATATCTACGATCCTGTTCCTTGCTATCGCAAGCCTCTTCACATTGAATGCCAATGCACAAGAGCCTACGTTCCAAGCGTTCATCGCTCAGTTCCCTAAGGCTGAATTGCCTTACACGCTCAGCGAAGAGACTTTGCAAGTTCAAATCGAAGCAGGCAAAACAGTAAAGGCTACTCGCCTTGCTTGGGACTTCTACCAGTTCCTTCCTGAGTTGGAGCGCAGCGCTCAATACAGCAGCAAAGTGGTTCACCCTGAGCCAGTTGCTTCTTTCGAGACTGAAGAGTATTTCGCAGTGTTGTACAACATCGCTCGCGGTATTAGCCGCAACAACAAAACATACAGCATCTCTATCTTCGATAAAGCAGGTAATTATGTAGGCACACACTTCGTAGCAGGTGTAAATGCTAACACTTTGACTGCTGCTAGCATTGATGAGCAATTGAACGCCACTGTAAAGGCTTACAAATTGAACTGGGCTACAGCAACAGAAGGTAAGAAAGTAGTAGGCATGACTTTGACAGAAGGACAAACTTTTGGATTGATCAATGCTGGCAACCCTGATGAAATCGTATGGTCTTCTCAAGTAGAAGTTGAGACATCTGACTTGGTAAAAATGAAGTAAGTTTAAGTTTGGAAATGATAATTGATGACCTCCGTTGCGTTCAAGCGCAACGGGGGTTTTTTCGTTATAATACCACATTTTAACTTTTTTATAATGCAAGTGCTCAAATTTTCCGACCTTCACGCCGTTTATAGATGATCAAGTACTTCAAAAAAACAAAACATCAACCAACCAACATAGAGAAAACATTAATTGAATAAAAAAATGGATATAGCACAATCTTTGGCAGCCATAGAAAAATTGGTGGCACAAGGCAATACAGAACAGGGAATCGAGCAATTGGTGACCGCTCTGACTACAGATACCCGCTATGCCGAACTGGCGCAAATAGCCCGTATCAATCAGGCTGATCTGTATCAACTCAAAGCAAAAATTCTGAAAGGAACCATTGCCAACGATGAAGAACGCCTATCGCGCAATGCCATCAATGACAATATTTTCCAGATTATTCAACGCGTCAACAGTGGCAAGTTCACTTTTTCAGATCCCGTGGGTATCACTCATACAGGAGGCAGTTCTGCTTGGCGTGCTTACTTGGCGGGCGGTGTCATTGCACTTACTATAGCGGTATTGGCTTGGAGATTTTTAGGAGGGGGCACAGCCAAACCAGAATGTCTTGTATATAAAGAAGCCGCTAAATGGAAAATTATGGTATTGCCTTTCCGGCAGACCGGTGCCAACGAAGCAGGAGAACCCGAAATTGATATTGCCGAAGGTCTTAACCTCCTTATAGAACGTACGCCGGGTATGGATGCCACTGTCTTGGTGAACAGTGATTACGATATAGAAAAAAAGTACCCCACGCCCGATGAGGTAGTGGAATTGGCCAACAACTGCGGTGTTCAAATGGTTATTTGGGGCAAAATAAACCAAAACAATGGCGGTAAAGAGTATAAACTTGATATACGCTACAAAATAACAGACGGTACCAGCACCAAAATAACTGGAGATACAACCTTGACCAACCTGCTTAAAATGAACGACGAAGGCCAACTAATCCGCGATTTGGATGTAGCAACCCGTTTACTATATATGACCATTGCCAATAAAACCCGCGTACCTATTGCGTCGCGATCATCGGCATTATCCACCATGATCGCCAGTGCTAGGATGGATTCCTCTTCGGTATCGGATACTAACAATGACTTGCAAGTTGAGATGCAATTGTCGCGAGCACAAGCCCTCATTGACGAAAATAAGGATAAAGAGGCCATTGCGGTCTTAGACGAAATCATCGAACAATCGCCCGACAATCAAGTTGCCCTCCTCAAAAGAGGCGCCATCTACTACAAAATGAAGAATTACACTGCAGCGGCTCGCGACCTTGAAATGGTCAACCCTTCTGAAAAAAGCAATGAACATGACATCTTAAAAGTGCGTACTGATGCTTTCATCAAAAGCAGCCAACCAGAAAAAGGCTCTCAAGACATACAAGCCCTCAAACGCATCAGTAAAACCGATGGGGCTTGGCTCACCAAACAACAAAAAACCGCAGCCGACAGTACCCTCGCCATTGAGACACGCTTAGTAGCCAACGATAAAAAACTGGCAAAAAGCCCTCAAAATAAGAAATATCGCATAAAAGTAGTCCAAGATAACTTGGCTTTGGGCAATAACGATGCCGTGATCCGCCATGCTGATGAAATCACGAAAAAAGACCCAGCCAATGCAGAGGCTCACGCCGCCAAGATAGCAGCCTATTTTGCAAAGGGTGATACGGTCAGTGTCAGAAAAGAACTGGAATCTGCTCGAAGGGCAGGCGTAACCGCCAAAAATATTGCTAAGTTTATTCCTCGGATCAGTCAGTTGAAGAATTAACTCAACACTGCTCCTAAGTTTTTACTAACAAGGGGCTTTCATAAAAAATGGTTTAAGCCGTTTCGGGTGCAAGCCAAGGGGGTTTGGGGGCATGCGTATCAGGTTTAGGAATTAACAATTTGTAATAACTTGATAACCAGTGATCTTTAAAAGAACAAAGTAATAAAAAAGGTGTTCCGTCTTTGTATCGTCTAAAATAAAAAGATAATG
>JANMMZ010000038.1:0-73366 GCA_031373665.1 Saprospiraceae bacterium
TTAGTTTTGGCAGTCACTACTTTAAATCGTTCCAAATCAATAGGATGATTCCACTGGGGCTGGTTTGGGGGTGGGGGTGGCCGATCTTCATAATAAGCGATGACTTTGTCTAAGGCCATATAGGCTTCTACATCGCGGGGCATTTGCAGTTTAGACAATGATGCCTTGAGGTCGTCTAAGCGCACAGAGTCGCGCATGGTTTTAAAGTTGAGCGTCGGATTACTTAACCCTTCGGCACCAGAAGCGATCATGCCTACATCACCAGTATTGACCAATGCCCTCAGGAAGAAGTATAATTCGCGGCGAACACCTTTGGCGCCTTCTCCAAAAAAGCCGTAAAAATTGGGTATTTGAGCAATACCCAGTATAGCCTCCGAAGCAGCCGATTTTACAGCCGCATGTGAATCATTGAAGCCTTTATCGTGTATCCAACGATAATTCCAAGCAAATTCAGCAAGCCCACCCAGACAAGCGGCGCGCTCGTAGGGGTTCTTGGATTGTTGAAACATTTCTTTCAATCTAAAATTGACATAGTCCTTTGATTCCGGTTCTGTTTTACCTGAAAGATATTTATTGGACGCTCGGTACAAAGGTATTTGGGTGAGGAGGGGCAAGGTCGGATTGTCTTTAGCGATTCGCCAGTAAAAATCTCCATCGGTAGCCCTACCATTGGCAACAAAAAACTCGGCAGCGGTACGACTCACATGGGCGTTATTTACAAAAAGTAGTGGCACAACGAGCGATCGTACGGTATCGTAATTAAACTTGGCCATAGCCTGAATCAGGTTGCATTGCACGCGCCAATCCTCTTCGGTCGAAATCACTTTTGAAAGGATGGCAAATGCGGGACCACTCGTAGATTTGCCGAGCCCCCGCGCCAAAGCCATCCGAATATCGGGCGACCCAGTGGCGCGTACATATGCAACAGCCAACTTGGTTGCTTGCGCACTATCGGGGGCGATGTCTTTGGTACGAGCCAAATAATTGGCCGCTATCACCCTTGCTGGCACGGGCATTTTTTCGTTGGCTACATAATTGACCATCTTATCGGTACCGGTGGCATCGGTGATACCACGCAGACCGAAACGGTATATAGCCCTGCATTGGCCTTCGAGCAGGAGGGTGTCGCTGGGTAGATAGGTGGAGACCGCAGCAATGTTTTTGAGACTGGCTAAGGTGCCGCATTTGCCAATAGCCTCCAGTACTACAGCATTGAACCGTTGGTGCTGAGAGAGGGAGTCTTTGGCATCAAATGCTTTTATCAGTAAGGGTTCGCACTTGGGTTTTCCAATCTGTCCCAAGGCAAAAGCAGTTACAATCCGCACTTCTTCTACTGGATCAGAGAGGAGGGGCTGCAACGCTTCAATCATATTGGAGTCGCGGATGGAAGCGAAAGATAAGGCCGCCACGTAACGTAAGGTAGCATCTTTACTGCTTAAATAGCGGCGCAGGCTGTCTATTTTATGCTCATCACGGAAGTTGTATAGCTCTTGCAATTTTTTATTGCGCAAGTCTATACTGACTTTCCCTAGTTTGGTTTCATTTTCTGAATACTCAGGTGGGGTACATTGGGTGCTGAATAGGCTGACACCCAACACTAACACCATGAACAGGTTAAGGTATGAGATATGAATTCGGTATTTTGTATTCTGAATAGTACGGAGCATTGCTTACAGTTTAGGGCAAAAGTAAGAAAGTATTGGTAAATGGAGCGCATCCAGACCGAAAAGGATTTGAAGATAACTCCTAAAAACGAGAGATTTAAGAGACTGTTTAGAAAAGTGTTCCAAACACAAGGCAAAACAAGAACTTTGCACATGACAAAAATTAAACAAGATCTGATATTTTAACTTGGCTAGGAGACGACACAGAGCGGCACCAAAAGTTGCTCAAGGTTTATACCAATCTAGCAGAAACAATCATATATTTCGCCAAATTAGCCTGTCCGATATGCCAAAATCCGACATTATACATTTTTTCGACGAAAAAATTTGGAAGCAAGCAGCAATTACCTGTACCTTAGTGTCTTGATAGTATCATTTTAACTAAGGATCTAAGACCCATGAAGTTTTTACTACACCTTTCTATTTTATTGCTAACCGGTTTACTACTGAGCACCTGCAAAGAGCAAATCGAAACGGATAACACTGACAAGAAATTCCCATTGATCTTACGCGCCGAGCGACAAGGCGATGGCGTTAAACTTAGTTGGGATCCAAGCAACGTCTCTAATTTCGATAAGTACATCGTTGTCCGCTCCTTTGAGCCTCTTCCTTCGGGCTTACGCCCCACCTTTCAGGGTGGCCAATTCAACATCGTGCATGAGTCCAGCAGTCAAACCAATACCTCTTTTATAGACAATAATGTGCCGATAGTAGATCAAATTTTTTATAAGATCTATATCGCTTTTGACAATCGTTTTGTAGAGAGTGACAACATAAAAGTCGAATTCAACAATTTCATCCTCCAAGGCAATGCTTCAGTAATTCGGTTCTTGCCAGATTCCAACTGGGTGCTTTATAATGATGAGTTCAACACCCAGATCAAGTTGGTTAATTATGAAACCAGTAAACTAATTTCAGAGGTTCAACCACAATCCATTATTGGTTTTGATAATATGGTCGTGGAATTTTATGAAAAAGACGGAAAGACCAACTTGCGATGGTGGGCCAACTTAGGCATCCAAAATTACACTTTGCCCAATTTATCATTGGGATCTAACACCAGTACAGAACAATTCCCAGGTTACGCTATGGCTATAGGTTCAGGCAATCATATCTATACTACCCAATATGACTACACCAATGCTTTTACGGTGCGCAACAAAAACACCTTGGCTATTATAAAAGGATATTACCGCAGCGAATATTACCTTAGGAGATTAGTCACGATTCTTGATCCTGCCACAAACCTTATACTAGAGACTTCACAATCAAACTCGACTACCTTCAATGTAAATTCTACCTCTGCCTTATTGACCAATATTAAGGAGAAGTTTGTACCCGTGCAGGCAGGATTACTCGCTCAAATTGTTATATCGCCCGATCGCCAATATTTTATCAGGGATGCATTAGGCGAAATCTATGACCGAGACTTAGAAACCAACCAAAAAATACCGCTTACCCAAAGCCCATTTGGATCTACTTTTTTACAAGACGCTAGTTTTAGTCTAGATGGTCAATACGTGTATGCTCAAGTATTTGATCAGTCACAAGGTGCTATTAGCATTAGAAAATTTGCATTTCCAAGTATGGAATTGGTGGGAGAACGGGTTCTATCGGGTATAAATCCGAAAAGGATTCAAGCAGTACAAGGAGGGGTTGTAGTGGTTGCTAATATTAGTACTAATCAGGGTAATGCCGTATTTATCAAAAAATTTGAACTTTAATCTCTTCCACCAACCCACGTTAACTATATCAATTGTCAGACTATGAAACAAGTATTAATACTATTGTTGCTTTGCATCGGATCGTATAACATAAATGCCCAAGAAGAAGAGGAGAAACGCCCTAAAAAGCCGTTTCGTCACGAATTAGGCATCAATTCTAATGCTCTTTTTGACAGATTGGCACGATTTCAGCAGGACTCAAGTGCCAGAAACCCTTATTTAATGACTTATAGGGTATCAAGAGGGCATTGGGGTATTGGTCTGTCGGGCGGCGGCACCTATCAAAAAAATCGTGCAGCCCAAAAAGGTTTCGCCGATTCTGAGTCAGATATTAAATGGAGTACCGATCTTAGATTGGGGGTGCATTACAGGAATGAATTGGGGCGCGGGTTTTGGGGTTTATTCGGTTTTGATGCAGTAGCGCAGCGCAGTCGAGAGGAACAGTTAATTGATAGTGGATTTGATGTCGTGCAACGATTGAGCCAGTCAGAATCCATCGGCGGAGGGCCTACCATTGGTCTGCAATGGTGGATGACCAAACGACTGGCGCTTGGCACAGAAGCAGGGTTTTATTGGGTATATGGTACTAATGAAACCGCCAGAATTTTTAAAAATTTTCCTGAATTGGATGATTCCATCAATCAGGACGAAACAACGAATCTTAAAACCTTGTTGCCAGCAAGTATCTTTCTGGTTTTCAAGTTTGGAAAATAATTTTTTATTCACATCTTAAAATTTTTGGACTATGAAGTGGAACCAACACTTTAGTTTGGCTTGCCTGACGCTCGGAGCGGTCTTGCTGCTTGCCAACTGCAAGAAAGACGATGCTACTATTTATAAGTATCAGTCCGATGCACTAAACCTTCCGGCTCAAGTAAGTAATTACAGCAAGCCTACGCTCCCCAATCACTTAGGAAACCTGTCAAGTACCGTACAATCAAGGGTATCTGATCACGGGGCTACCCTAGGCAGGGTATTGTTTTATGATACCAAACTATCACTCAACAACAAAATCGCCTGTGCATCGTGCCACCATCAAGAAAACGGATTTGCCGATCCTGTGGCATTCAGCAAAGGCTTTGACGGCGGTAAAACCCTCCGCAATGCCAGTTCTATCGTCAACTTAGTATCACAATCCAATTTCTTCTGGGACGCTCGCGAAACTGACCTAGCACAAATGGTATTAAAGCCCATCGAAAACCATATCGAAATGGGTTTGGACAACATGGAGGCGCTTCAGCGCAAATTAAAAGAAGTAGGATACTACGACGAACTGTTTGAAAATGCCTTTGGCGACAAACAAATCACCCCAGAGCGCATTGCAGCGGGATTGAGTCAGTTCTTATCTTCTATGGTGAGCGGTGGTTCCAAATTTGATCAAGCGACCCCCGGAACTTGGGGCGGCATTGACCTCAGCACCCTCAATCAACAAGAGGCTCGCGGACACGATCTGTTTTTTGGTAAGGCCACCTGCGCCAGTTGTCACAATCCAGTGGATAACTTCTTTGGTGGCGGTCAAACATGGGCTGATATTGGGCTAGAGGTGAACTATACCGACAAGGGCTTGGGAGAAAATCAACCCAACTCAGATGGATTCTTTAAGATCCCTTCTTTGCGCAACGCAACGCTGACGGCACCTTACATGCACGATGGCCGCTTTGCGACCCTCATGGATGTAGTAAACCACTACAGCGATAACATTCAAGCGTCTGGCAACCTAGATTGGCGGTTAACTGGTGGCGATGGGCTACCACTTAAAATGAATCTTACACAAACGGAAAAAGAAGACCTGATTGCATTTGTCAGTACCTTAACCGATCCGACATTTGTGGCTGATCCTAAGTTTTCAAATCCATTTAAGTAATAGGGTAACCTTAAAATATTTATAAAAAAAGAGCCGCCTCACTTCGAGGTGGCTCTTTTTTTATGTATAACACCTGCCATTTGGCAGCCTCTAAATCAAATGGCGCTTCTACCAGCAAAAAGGATGCTTTGCCTGCTATCGAAAAAACCTTGCCCACAATATCAAAACACCCCTACCTTTGCGCAAACCACACAACCCGTGCTATGCGTATATTCAAACTACCGTTCATCCTATTAATAAGGATTTACCAATTGACGTTGTCGCCCTTATTGGGTACCAGCAAATGCAGATACCAGCCCACGTGCTCGCATTATGCACTGGGCGCAATAGAAGAATGGGGCCCAATTAAAGGCGTTTATCTATCTGTAAAGCGGATACTGCGGTGTCACCCATGGAGTAAACACCCCATGTATGATCCAGTACCCAAGCGGGAAGAGAAGGCTTAGCGCTAGGCCACTAAGTACTTACATATTCATATAATTCATAAAGGAATCGTACCGCTCTTTCAGCGCGTCGGAGTATTCCACCTCACCAAAGGTCTCTTTGACCAAATAGTCATGGCGTTCCAACGATCCAATAACCCTGCCTAAATCGTGGCGATTGAGTTTGAGGGTCAGTTCTATGTTTTCAGGATCGGAAGTAGAGGTAACAAAAGCACTGAGCACTTGTACATTCTCATCTTCCACAATGTGGCTGATGGTAGAGAGCGAGTAATCGCGCCTAGCCATTTCGAGCACGATGACAGCCCCATATTCAGTTAATGAGGCCGTATGCGCAAAATACCGAAGCAGGTCATTTTGCGAGATCAAGCCCAGGTAATTTTCTTCGGAGTCCACGACCGGAATCACCGTCAATCTGTGGTTGCCCATGAGCCGCATCACATCCAAAATGTGGTCATTTTCTTGGGCCGCATGGCGAGGCATCATATTAAAATCAAACGTATTCAGCGGATCACTGAGTTTATGATTGAAAATATCCTCTTCCGAAATCAGCCCCATATAATGGGTGCCTTCTATGACAGGCAAGTGCTTGACATGGTAGTCATTCAAAAAATGGAAAGCATCGCGGCCTGTCTGGGAGGTCATGAGTGCTGGAATATCGTGTGCGATCAAAGATTTGGCTGTCATATTCTAATTCAAAAAAACAATACTATAAATCAATGTCAATGACCACCGGACAGTGGTCTGAATGCATGGCATCGGTTAATTGCCTTACCGATCTTAGACGCGACACTAGGTTATCCGTAACAGATTGGTAATCAATACGCCATCCTTTGTTGTTCGCACGGGCGTTGAACCGATAAGTCCACCAACTGTACTCTACCAACTCGGGGTTCATAGACCGAAACGCGTCCGTGAATCCGTTTCCAAACCAATGGGTCATCCATTCGCGTTCTTCGGGCAAAAAGCCCGACGTTTTCTTATTGCCTTTGGGGTCGTGAAGGTCAATTTCCTGATGGGCAATATTATAATCGCCCACAATGATAACATGATCCCTTTCAGCGCGTATTTGCTGTATAAAAACGTAGAAATCTTCTAAAAATTTTATTTTAATAGCCTGCCGCTCATCGCCGCTCGTGCCCGAAGGAAAATAGCAGTTCAAGAGGGTCAAGTCATCAAAATCAGTGCGCAATATACGGCCTTCGGAGTCATATTGATGTATTCCACAGCCTTTAATCACTTGAGTAGGGGCTTTTTTTGAAAATGTTGCCACCCCACTATACCCTTTTTTTTCGGCTGAATACCACTCGTGGTGATATCCCAGTGCTTTCAATTCCAAGAGTGGCACATCCGACTCCATAGCCTTTACTTCCTGCAAACAAATAATGTCGGGATTTTGTTCCCCAAGCCACTCCCAAAAGCCTTTAGAAATAGCCGCTCTAATACCATTTACGTTGTATGTTATAATTTTCATAAGTCTCCGTGTGCGATCAATTTTTTCTCTAAATATTCATGCAAACCCTCCTCTCCGCACTCATAGCCTAGGCCGCTTTGTTTCCAGCCCCCAAAGGGTGCTTCTATCGCATGTGCTGCCCACTCATTGATGCCTACGATTCCAAACTCCAGTGCTTCTGATATTCTAATAGAGGCACGCAGGTCATTGGTCCAAAGGTAAGCGGCCAGCCCGTATTCTGTATCATTAGCCAAATCAATGGCTTCGGCTTCGGTATCAAATGGAGTCACTGACATGACAGGGCCAAATATTTCACGCCGAAAAATGGGATTGTCAGGGCGAACATCAGCCAGTACCGTCGGTTCATAAAAATACCCCTTGTCGAGGTGGGGCGGCTTTTTGCCACCACACATCAAGGTTGCGCCTTGAGCCACACTATCTGCTACGATATTGGCTACTTGGAGGCATTGGTTGGCATTGATAAGCGGCCCGAGTTGGGTGCCAGTTTCTGCGCCGTTGCCGACCTTTAACTGTGAAAAGGATTCGGCTACTTTTTCACAAAAAGCCTTATAAATACTACGGTGTACGATGAAACGCTGGGGCGACACACACACTTGACCGCAATTGCGCGATTTGGCCAAGGCCGCCGAAGGCGCAAAAGTTTGAACATCCATATCTGGCATCACAATGCACGGTGCGTTGCCACCCAATTCTAACGATAGTTTGGTGTGGGTCTTTGAGGCTTGATCCAGCAGGATTTTCCCGACCCGGGTACTGCCGACAAAATGTACTTTTTTGACCTCTATTCGTTCCATAAAGGCTTGACCAATGGCGGAGGCATCGCCCAATACCAGATTGGCTACCCCGGCAGGAATACCGGCTTCTTCCAACAGTTCCATCAAGGCCATAGCTGTCAAAGGAGTATATTCGCTGGGCTTGGCTACAAAGGTACAGCCAGCGGCCAAGGATGCTGCCCAAACTCGGCAGATGTTCCAGACTGGAAAATTCCAAGCCGTGATGATCCCAATCGCGCCAATGGGCTGATTGATGACCGACATCCGTTTGTTATTGCGGCTGGCAGGTATGGTACGGCCATAGGCGCGTTTGCCCTCTTCGGCATACCATTCAAAAAACTGTGCAGCCACTGTCCATTCACCAATCGCTTCTGCTAAGGGCTTACCCGATTCAGAAACAGTGATGGCACCAAGGGTTTTGGCTCGGCTGCGCATCAGTTCCGCTACTTTTTTCAGTAGGTCGGCTCGTTGCCAAGCATTGGTTTTTTTCCACTTAGGAAAGGCTTTAGCAGCGGCATCTATGGCCAATCTGGCATCAGACCCATCGCCAAAAGGGACAATAGTTACAACGGCCTCCGTGGCAGGGTTTAGTACCTCCCAAGTATGACCATTGGAGGCATCGCACCAATTTCCGTCTATGTAGTTTTGGTTCATTTCTTCAATTTCGATTGCAAAAATCCAGAGACTACGTCCAAGCCATCGCTGAAATTATTATTGTTGTTTACCACTATATCTGCCGACTCTTTGTAAGGCTCTATAAACTGCTCGTAAGAAGGCAGCACGTGGTGCTGGTAACGATACAGCACATCGTCCAATGGATAGTTTCGCTCGAGTTGGTCGCGTTTGATGCGGCGGATTATTTTTAGATTTTCCTTAGCATTGATATAAACCGTAAGGTCGAAAAGACAAGCAATTTTCTTAAAATGAAAGACAAACAACCCTTCCACCACAATGACTGGAGCGGGTTTGATGGTCATCATTTTTGCGATAGCCTTGTCGTTGTTAAATACGTATTCGGGCTTCTCAATGGATTCACCGCTGATCAACAAATCTAAATCTTTGCGAAAGGCTTTTTTGTCTATGGATTTTGGAAGGTCAAAATTGATGATCCCTTCCGCATCTTTTTTCTGCTCTTCCCGTGGCTTATAATAATCATCTTGAGAGACGATACAGAGGTCGTCTTCCGAAAAACGGTCGCGCAATTGACGGATAAAACTGGTTTTTCCACTGCCGCTGCCACCACAGATGCCAATAATATATGGTTTCATTAATACTAACTAAATACAGTTATGAATGATGCGTTTTAAAAAAGGTAACCCCAAATTTTACGTTTCTTTTTCGCTTTTTTCTCCGTTTTTTTCACATATACGGGTTCGCTACTGTAACTCTCCACATTTGCCCGGTTGAAGGAGCGTATGATATAGGTATAGTACTCACCTGGTATAGCGGTTTGGTCTTGATAGAGCCATTTGTCGCTATCAAAAGCCGTGATATTAAGCAAATTGAGGGGGTCTCTAAAATCACCTATTTGCTCCCCTTCAAAGCGATAAATGCCAAAATAATAGGGAGCTTCTTCGGGCTTTATTTCTTGGCATATATTCCAAGTTAAATCCACTGTAGATTCTGTGCCAGTGACCCTACAAATTTTAGGCGGAACGGGTGCCGCCGCCGCCAAGGCTGGCATACTGGGTACAAGGGCTGGCAATCGGTAAACCGAGTTAATGAGCGTATCTTGGATCCCAAGTTGGTTGCGCAGTAGCGATTTGGCAGAGAAAAACACACTGCCACTGATGTTTGGATTGGCACGATTCATCTCTATTTGACGTTTTAACTCGTCGGGTTTGATCCAGTTTGGATCATTAGTAGCCGTATTCACTTTGTAAGCGGCATGGCCCATATAAAGTTGCTTCCCATACAAATGTTTGCTCCACCAATCGGCCAGTTTTTCATAATCCGCCGGAGGAAATCCAATACTCCAATATATTTGAGGGGCAACGTAGTCAATCCATCCATTTTTTAGCCATAGCAAAACATCGGCGTAAAGGTCATCATAGCAAGTGATACCAGCGCGGGTATCGGAGCCATTGATGGGATCTTTGTCGCGATTGCGCCATACCCCAAAGGGGCCGATTCCAAATTTCAAGAAGGGTTTATATTTTTTTACTGTTTGCGAAACGCCCTGAATCAATCGGTTCACGTTGTCCCTCCGCCAATCTTCGATATTGGTAAACCCGCGCGGATTGGCCGCAAATTCAGGATAATCTTCTAGGTTTTCGCCCGCTTCTTTGTATGGATAGAAATAATCGTCGAAATGGATACCATCCACATCATACCTAAGTGCCACGTCTTTTACGACATTAATAAGGTACTGCTGAACCAGAGGGCTGGCAGGATTGAAGTAGTATTTTTTACCATACCGGAAAAACCATTGTTTTTTTCGGTCATTGGGCAAGGACCGCAACGGATGTTTGGGCGAGAGACTGGCAGTGTCCAAATCAAAAGTAGCACGGTATGGATTGAGCCACGCGTGAAACTCCATGCGTCGGTCATGCGCCGCCTTAATCATACCCACCAAAGGATCGTACGTGGAGTCGCCGGGCGCAACGCCTTGTTTACCCGTCAGATACTTGCTCCAAGGGATGTTTGTGGATTTATACATGGCATCGCCGGCTGGCCTGATTTGTACAAACACAGCATTCAAGTTCATAGCCTTCAGTACATCTAAAATACTATCGAACTCCACTTGTTGTTGATCGGCGGTCAAGCCGGGCTTAGATGGCCAGTCAATATTGGCTACGGTAGCAATCCATGCGCCACGCATCTCTGCGATAGGTGGATATGCCTGAGGCTGAGCCACCAAGACGCCATACCCAAAAAAGGCTAGGAAGGGCAGAAATTTAAAACGAATTGTCATAATTTTATAGACGGTTTGGGGTAAAAGTATGAGTATTGTTTGAAATGAAGCGGAATTTTTTTAAGATTCAAACCAAAAGCCATTCAACGTCAGATAGCCGACAGGTAGGTAAGTACCAGAACGAATATAATCCGCGTTTTTAACTTGATCTTTTAATTCAAAACTTCCCTGTTTTTTCCTAAAAAATGCTGGCAGGCAAAATATAGCGCCAATTGATTTTGAGCCCTGGCCAAGTTCTGGTTTTCATATTGCGTTTTGTAATACACATCACCTGCGATATAGTCCGTCAGAAACCGAAGGGCTTGTTCTGCAATGATCCAAAGTCCACCTAAAAACAGGTGTTCACGTTCGGCAGGGCTTAAAAAATCATTGGTTTGAGACAAAAAACCTTCTGACAATGCTTGAAATACCTCTGCCCGCCATTGAGGAGGGGCGAGATCATCTTCTTTGCCAACCACACAAAAAGTGCGCACCATATCTCCAAAATCAGATAGAATAGTACCCGGCATTACAGTATCCAGATCAATCACGGCTAAGGCCTTGTGGGTGATTGTTGAGAACAGTACGTTGCCCGCTTTGGTATCATTGTGGGTCACCCGTAGCGGGAGAGATCCATCCTGTTTCAGGGCACTGATTTGCCGAAAAACTGGCAAGGCTTTGTACATCAAACTTATTTCTGAGGGTATTTCCCGTACCCTCCCAAAGGGGTCGTTTGACATTATTTTTGTGAAATATTCCCACCGTTGGTCACTATCATGAAATCCCGGAATGGTGTCGCTTAGAGTAGCCGCTGGAAAATCAAGCAAAGCCTTTGTAAAACCACCATAAGCTTTGGCCGCCTCATAGGCAATCTGCGCGTCCGAGCAATTTTCGGGAGCATAACTATCTTTTATATAAGGCAATGCTCGCCAAAACCCATCTTCTTTGTGCTCAAAATATGCCTGATTGTTCAATGTACGCATAGGAACAATAACTTCATAAGGGTAATCCGCCTTCAATAAAAGATGGTTGTTGATCTTTGCCAAATTGTCCATGACAAGTCTTGGTATTTTAAACACTTCTTGGTTGATCGCCTGCAATACAAAACAGTCGGCTTTCCCGTTTTTTTCGAAATCAATTAGATAGGTGCTATTGATATGGCCATCCCCCAATGGTTTGGCACTGAGGAGGCGATCAAATTGGCAAAACTGTGCTGCAATACTTGAAAGAGAAAAAAAGGTTTGTTCGTGCATTTGTTTAGAAATTGTCCAAATACTGGCTTTTTGAAGGGTTTACATGTTTATGACATAAAAACATACGCATGATGATACTTTTGCGGCATTATTCACGCTTCGCAGACAGTTGCATATGCTAGATGGTTACCATATACTTACGTTGACCCACCACGATGCCCCGCTCCATATGATCGGCCAACTGGCGGTTCGCGATGCGTCGCAGGCTTTGACCCTTGAGCAGCTCAAAGATACACTGGGCTGGTCGGAGTTGTATTACATCTCCACTTGCAACCGTACACTTTTTTTATTTTATGCCAATACTACCCCCGACGAGGGCATCAAAACATGCCTTTGCGAAACCGTAAGACCGGATTTGGATCGCGAATCAATCAACATATTAGCATCCAGAATCAGGCTATTAAATGGCCACGAGGCTATTTTGCACCTATGGGAAGTGGCTTCCTCTATGGATAGTCTGGTGGTTGGTGAACGTGAAATAATTAGGCAACTTAGGCAAGGATATGACCAAAACTTGGAATGGGGTTTCATGGGTGACCATATCCGCTTACTCATGCGCTTTACTTTTGAAACCGCCAAAGAAATCTACACTGATACTGCTATCGGATCCAAAGCAGTATCCATTGTTGCGCTGGCATTTAAACGTTTTCAGGCGACAAATCTACTTCTGAATGCCCGTATTCTCCTCATTGGAGCAGGGCAAACCAACGCTTTGTTCTTGAAGTTTTTAGTAAAAAAAGGCTACCATAATATCAGCCTTTTTAATAGAGGATTGGATCGTGCAGCGGCACTCACCACCGGACACCAAGGAATGAAAGCATTGCTTTTGGAAGAACTACCTCATTATACTGAAGGATTTGACGCGATGGTCGTGTGTACTGGTGCCACTGAACCCATTATCACGCCCCCTATTTATGCTGCGTTGTTAGGTCATGAAACAGATGCAACAAAGTTGGTGATTGATTTGGCTATACCCAACAATGTAGATAGTCAGATCGTGGATCAATACAAGGTTGAATATGTAGAAATAGAAGGTTTGCGATCGTTGGCACAAGAAAACATAGCATACCGCGAACAAGAAAAAATAAGCGCGGCCACTATATTGGAACGCCGCTTGATCACCTTTCGGGAACATTGGCACGAACGCCAAGTAGAAAAAGCATTGTCACATATACCCCAAGAAGTGCGCGCTGTGAAGGATCGTGCAGTACAAGAAGTATTTGCTCGCCAGATCGCTACCCTCGACCCTCAAGCACAAGCAGTACTACAGGAAGTGCTTGATTATATGGAAAAAAAATGCGTAGCCATTCCGATGAAAGCCGCCAAAATGATTGCTTTGCGCGGTGTCAGAAAACAGAATCAGGCAGCCGTTACATCGTAACTGGAAAATGTAAAACCATAAAAAAAAGGCGGTTTAAAAAAATGATACTACCTTTGAGATATGAAAGTAGTGATACCAGTAGCCGGGGCCGGTACCCGCCTTCGCCCGCATACCTATACACAGCCCAAACCATTGATGCCCGTGGCAGGGAAACCCATTATTTGTTTTATCATTGACAAGTTGGTGGACGCTGGGCTGACCGATTTTGTGTTTGTGATTGGCTATTTGGGCGAAAAAATCCGAGATTTCATAGAAGAAACCTATCCCAACCTCCAAACAGAGTTTGTTTTTCAGGAGCATCGGGAAGGGTCTGCTCATGCTATCTTAACGGCTCGTGAAGCCATAGAGGATGAAGATGAAATTTTTATTGCCTTTGGTGATACCATTTTTGATGTGGATCTCAAATTGATGCTGGAGGCGCCCAATTCCTGTATTGGCATCAAAAAAGTGGGCGATCCCCGCGATTTCGGGGTTGCAGAGTTCAATGACGATGGTATTGTCACTAAATTAGTGGAAAAACCACGAATCCCAAAGTCAAACATGGCTCTTGTAGGCATGTATAAAATCAAAGAGGTATCAGCCTTGCTTAGATCTATTGATTACTTAATTGCCAACGATCTCCGCACTGTAGGCGAGTACCAACTGACGGATGCTTTACAATACATGACCGAAAACGGCACTGTTTTCAAAACAATACCAGTCAATAACTGGTTTGATTGTGGCCGCAAAGAAGTACTGCTCGAAACCAATGCCATGCTTTTGGATCAGCGTGGATATGGCACCGAGGTATATAATATTCCCGATTTTGAAAACACCATACTGATACACCCGGTGGCGGTGGGTCAAAATTGCCAGATTTCAAATAGCATCATTGGCCCACATGTATCGGTAGGCAATAATGTCACCGTGAGCCATTCTATCATCAAAGATAGTATTATAGGCAACTTCGCCTCCTTAGAAGATGTGGTGCTGAAACACTCCGTCATCGGTAGCGATACCACCGTGAAAGGAATGAACCTAAGCCTCAATATTGGCGACAATACAGAAATTGATTTCGATTAATTTGTCATTTTTTTACATTTTAGAGCAATAATTACCCTAAATGTGAAAATTTTTGTATTACTTTGTACTTAGTAACAGTGTTAAAGGCAACTTTAAAACCTGCTTATGCGTCAGAGCCTATAACATTAACAACAACAAATTCAACTTTAACACATCATGAAAGATCGCCTACTCGTCCTTCTGTTTTCGGCCTGCTCCGCTTTGCTCGCCGCCCAAGGTAGTGCTGCTATTGCCCCGGCTCGTCAACCTGGCAACTTAATTATTCAGATACAGAAAGGCTTTGCCTTGAATAATGTCATAGACCAAATCAAAGAAAAAGGTCTTAATGTCAAAGAAGTAAAAAAAACTGCCCCAAATTGGGACATTTACACCATTGTGTTTGAGGAAACCGAATCCAGTGATTTGACACAGATCATGCGGGATGTACAAAGTACTTCCGGCGTACAAGTAGCGCAATGGAATCGCAAAACCCAAGATCGCGGTATCACGCCCAATGATCCCGATTTTTTTAGGCAAGATGGATTGTCACTCATCGGAGCACCCGATGCCTGGGCATTTGCTACTGGAGGGGTCATGTATTCAAGAGACAGTATAAACGGTGACACGATTGTTGTGGCTATTTTAGAGAAAGGAGCCTTGCTAACCCACCCCGATTTGGCACCCAACCGTTGGTATAACCATCAAGAAATACCTAATAATAATATAGACGATGATGGCAATGGCTTTGTGGATGACTTTAAAGGCTGGAATCCACGCCTTCAAAATGACGATTCAGAGGCCGCCAAAGGGAATCATGGCACAATGGTGACTGGAGTAATCGGTGCCAGAGGCAACAACGGCATTGGAATATCAGGAGTCAATTGGAATATAAAACTGATGAACCTTGCCAACATAGAATACGAAGACGAAATCATAGAAGGCTATAGTTATGTACATAAAATGCGGCAAATATATAATAGAACCAATGGTGCAAAAGGTGCTTTTGTGGTAGCCACCAACGCTTCTTTCGGATTAGATACCGAGTGGGCCCAAGACTATAAAGTATGGTGTGCCGTATATGATTCTCTTGGTAAAGAAGGTGTGATCAGTGTAGCCGCTACCACCAATGCCAATGCCAATGTGGATATGGTGGGCGATATGCCGACTACTTGTCCTAGTGAATTCTTAATTACGGTCACCAATGTGGACAAATTTGGCGAAAAAGAACCTGCCGGCTATGGTGTTGAGTACATAGACCTAGGCAGCCCCGGCAATGCCACTTTTAGCACCAGCAATAGTGGCGGCAACCCCTCTTATGGTACATTGGGAGGCACTTCTTTGGCCACGCCTCATGTGACTGGCACGGTCGGGTTGCTCTACAGTATGGGTTGTAAGGTTTTTACGAGTGATGCCCTCTCCAATCCATCGGCTTGCGCCCGTAGGGTACGCGATGTTATTAAAAACAACACCGAATCCAGCACTACCCTGAGGAGCATTACCGCTACTGGCGGATATTTGAGCATCATCAATTCGGTCAATTCTATTTTTGATTTTTGCCAATCCACTGTTGGTCCATTGAATATCTTAGCCGTGAAATTTTTTGAACCCACTGATCGGTATCAAGTAATCTATCAGACGCCTGATTTTGAAGCGTATAACTTTAGAATATTCAATATGGTAGGTCAACAATTGTATGAAACCAAATTACAACCCTTGAAATTTCAAGAAAATTACGTCGAGTTTAGGGTTTCAGACTTCCCGGCTGGTGTTTATCAAATGATTATTGGGCGTGGGAAAGTGGGGGCTTCAAGAAAGTTTATAAAAATTTAAAAAAAGATTTGGAGGTAAACAACATTTGGTATTACCTTTGCGCCCCGAATCGAAGAAAATAAAGTTGGCTCCGTAGCTTAATGGATAGAGTCCCTGACTACGGATCAGGAGGTTAGAGGTTCGAGTCCTCTCGGAGTCACACAATTTGCTGTAAGTGTTTGGAGGCTTAGGCTTCCATTTTTTGAACCAGTATTTTTTCACTTAGAACACTTAAATTTATTTTTATGTCAAAAGTATGTGATTTGACGGGGAAGAGGCCAGTTTCGGGCAACCACGTTTCACACTCAAACCACAAAACGAAGCGTCGTTTTTATCCGAATCTACAAACAAAGAAGTTCTTCATGCCTGAAACAGGGGAGTGGATTACACTAAAAGTAAGTACTTCTGCCATTCGTACCATCTCAAAAATGGGCCTCTATGCTTACATCAAGAAGTTAGAGAAAAAAGGCGAAATCATTTACAATCCAATTTATCCTGAAGGCTGTTAAGCCCTATTTGTTCACCTGATTTTTATGCCCCGGTATGGTTTAGTCACTATTGGGCAAAAAATATAAATTAATTATCAACAATGGCAAAGAAAAGCAAAGGCAACCGAATTCAGGTTATCCTTGAATGTACTGTGCACAAAACCACTGGTTTGCCCGGTACTTCACGCTACGTCACTCAAAAGAACCGTAAGAATTCACCTGATCGTATGGAGTTAAAAAAATACAACCCGATCATGCGTAAATACACTGTTCATCGCGAGATTAAGTAAACCTATTTTGTAGGCTACGCCTATCCAATATCACTCATATTATTTCATCTTTTTCACTCCTTGAGGGATTATGGCAAAGAAAGTATCAAAAAATGCCCGTGTTGCACAACGTGCAGCCAATGCGGGTTCGGGTAAAGACCACGTTAAAGTGGTTAAGGCTGTTAAAGATCCAGTAACAGGCAAATACACGTACAAGCAAATGATCGTTCACAAAGACAAAGTTAAAGACTTCTTTGCTGACGTAAAATAAGCCATTAGGCGAACACATTATTTACGAGGCCGGAATTAATATGTCCCTGACATATTAGTTCCGGTTTTTGCATATGACTACATAAGATAATTCGTTTTTTTTCGTTATAGGTGACCTTAACACCCATAACACGTCCTTTAGGAGTAGATCCACCGCGCTTTAACACTCAAAAACATTGAAAACTCGAACAATAATTGTACCTTTCGGGCTATTTTGATTCTGCATGATAATACTTCGGTTTAGGCGTATTTTTTTACCATATTGTTTCTTGTTTTGTTGTGCTGCTGTCGTGGCTCAACCAATAGAGTCATCTAAGTGGGGAAAAGTATCAGAAGAAGAAGTAAACATGACTCAGTATGCACCCTACCCCGCCGCTTCTGCTGTTGTGTTGCAAGATGTAGGGACTACTGTGCTCAAAGATTTGGGCGACAAATGGGGCGTTGAGTTTGATCGCCATCGCCGCATTAAAATATTTGATGCCACCGCCTTTGACCAAGGCAATCTGACGATCTACTACCGGACTGACCCTGCCATCGAAAAAATATCAGATATGGAAGCCCAACTGATACTCCCCAATGGTGAGCGATTGAAAATAAAAGGCGATAACATTTTCACTGAAAACGTCAATCCAGCCTGGTCAGTCAAAAAAATATTTATTCCCAACCTTCAGCCAGGAAGCATCCTCGAATACCGGTACCACATTCATTCCGAAAACATAGTAACGCTTGCTGACTGGTATTTCCAATCAGAACTACCTACCAGATGGAGTGAATTTACTACAGTAGTGCCTATAATATTTGAATATGCAAACCTCATCAACCGTCCTAAGGATTTCGATTTATTAGAATCAGAGGAAACTACTTCTCTTGCCGCCAATGGCAGCCGTATCTCGGCTAAAATGGCCCACTATGGCCTCTCCAACCTACCTCCTTTGAAAGTAGAGCCATTTATGACCACTATTGATGATTATAAGGCGCATATCGGATTTCAATTGAGTACCATTAACTATACAGACAGACCTACCCAACGATTTATGTCCACTTGGGAAAATCTGGCGCGTAGTTTAGAAGGCCATGAAAAATTAGGTTATCAATACCTCAAATCGGCTCGTTTTGAAAAGGCTTGGCAAGCCTTTGTGGATTATGTAGGCCCTGTATCTGACAAATCAATCATACCAGCATCAGTTTTAAAATTTGTATGTAGTAATATCAAATGGAATGGGGAATACAGAATGTTCATGCCCGAGACTATAGATGCTGCTTTTGAAAGGCGCACAGGTAGTAGTGCCGATGTCAATCTTACGATGGTTGCACTGCTGCGAAAAGCAGGTATTGATGCGGTACCGGTACTCATCAGTACACGCTCACATGGCAGCATACATCCCCAGTATCCATTCTATGAGCAATTCAACTCGGTAGTGGCTTATATACGTCAGGGTTCAGATACAGGTATTTTATTGGATGCTACTGATCCATTCCAACCCGTCAACGAACTGCGCGATCAGCATTATAATGGTGGGGGTTGGCAGCTGGACTCAAAAAACCCACAATGGCTAGTGTTGCATCCACCCCTCATATCGGAGGTATGGTATGGCAACCTGCGCTTATTTGAAGATGGATCTATGACTGGCAAGTTCACTATTGAAATTGAGGGGCCATTTGCTGCCGATTGGCGACATGAATTGGAGCATAAAACACCCAAGCAGGTTCTAAAAAAGCGATTTGCAGCAAGTTACCCCGATGTTATCTATGACTCCATAGTAGTAACCAACCAAACTGCTATTGTTGAGCCTATTCAGGTTGGTTTCAAATGTAGGATACCCAACACTGCCAACGCCCTTAATAATTTTCTATACTGCAAGCCAGTACTTGATTTTTTTATGCTTGAAAACCCTTTCAAGTCCCTTAAACGTATATTTCCTGTAAATTTTCCTTATTTTCATAGAGCCCACTATATCCTCAATCTCGAACTTCCATTAGGGTACACCTTGGTAGAAGTACCTCCTTCTGAAAAGATCGTACTGCCCCATGATGGTGGAAAACTAGCGTTTTCGATTACCCAAACTGGACAAAGGCAGGTACAACTTACTTTAAAAATGGAAATTTCTCAATTGGACTTCATGCCAGAAGACTACGATAAATTGAGACAATTCTTTGATTTGATGGTTGAAAAGACACAGTTACAGTTGGTTTTACAAAAATCTTAATCTATGAGCCGACCTTTCCGTTGCCAGCCCATTGGGGGCTACCTATTCATGGCGTGCCTTTGGCTGTCCCTCCCAGTGGTGGCACAAGAGCCTAACTATGCATTCAATAGTATATCTCCAGATATGACTCAAAATGCACATTCCGTAGTGCGCATCTCCGAAACCGTTTACACCATTGAAAACGATCAGGAGGCTACCGAAGAACGCACTTATGTGGTGACTATACTTAGTCCAGAGGGCAAGTTTGAGCGACGCGCAGAGGAGTACGAAAATGAATTTCAGGAAGTAAAATACATGAGGGGTCGGCTGTTTGATGCTGGCGGAAACCTGATCAGAGAAAGCAATAAAAACGATGTCCGTGACTTTAGTGCTTCTGATCAACAGGGATTCAACGACCTCCGCGTCAAAGTATTGGAGATGGATTACAATGTATTTCCATTCACCATAGAATACAAAACAAAACTGGTTTTTCACAATTTTTTGCTAGCCCGAACATTCGATGTTCAAAAACTGGGACAATCAGTAGAGTTTGCCTCTCTCTCCATAGTGACACCAAACGACCAGAATTTCAAATGGAAAGATCTTAACGTTAAAATACAGCCTCAACGCAAAACCGAAGGCACTCAAACCAGTACTTATTGGGCTATTCGGAATTTGCTAGCCAAACCATCTGAGCCGTTTGTACCTTTTTTCAGGGAAGAGCTCGCACAAATTATTTTTGCCCCAGAGTTTATGCGCATGGGTGATTTTTCAGGTAGTAGCAGAACTTGGAACGAAGTAGGCCACTTTTTTTATAATCTCAATGTAGGTAGAGACGTTTTATCGCCAACCATGGCCGCTATGGTTCAACAAATGACCCAGGGTATGAATACCCGCGAAAAAGTGGATGTGCTATACCGCTACTTGCAAGAAAACTATCGCTATGTTAGCATACAAATAGGTATTGGCGGCTGGCAAACTTTCCCCGCCTCATTTGTGGAACAAAAACGATACGGTGACTGTAAAGCATTGACTAATTTTATGGCCGCTATGCTCTCCGCTGCCGGTATTCCATCGTACCAAGCCTTGGTTTTTGCTGGCCGCATGGGTGCACCTATCCTGTATGAAGATATGCCCGCTGCACGGTTTAACCACGTGATCTTATATGTGCCATCCGAAAAAATATGGCTGGAATGCACCAGCAACAATGCTCCAACAGGTTATCTCGGCAATTTTACTGCTGGTCGTAGAGTGCTACTGTTGACTCCCGATGGTGGAAATCTCTTAGAAATACCAGCCCTGACCGAAAAAGACAATACGCTCCTAACCCATGCCGAAGTAACACTTTCCGAAAGTGGCCATGCCACTTTGGAGACCAGCCAATGTGCCACTGGTGAACCCCACGACCGATTGAGGGAGTTGGTGACCAAGAAAAAACAAGCAGATATCGAACGCGATTTCTTAGAAAATGCACCTTTTGGAGTTGGAAAACTGCATACCCTCAATGTAGCAGCTGTAGAAAAAAGGCCGGAAGTAAATACCAATTATCAATTGGAAACCAACAACTACGCTGTTCGTACTGGCAAACGCCTCTTTGTTCCAGTGTTTAAAACCAATCCTTTTGACAGAGCCTTGCCTGCCACCGAACGCCGCAATTTAGACCTGCGCCTTAGGGAAACCTATACCTTAGTAGATACGATCCATTTTGTGTGCCCTACTGGGTTTGTCACCGAAAATGCGCCTAATCCCATTAAATTGCAATCAGATTACGGGCTTTATGAACTGCAAGTGGATCAAAAGCCTGACCAAATATGGTTTTATCGCAGGATAGAAATCTATCCACTTTCTACTCGGGCAGTCCACTATGAAGAAGTGCGAAAATTCTACCAAGCACTTGTCAAGGCCGACGGGGCGCAGATGGTGTTGGTTCAGGAATAGGTTACTTAGATCGTCTTTACATCGGGTGCAAAAGTGACGCTACGAACGCCATTAACCATTTTAACATCAAAGCGATAACTCTCATTGACGAAGTCTTTGCCACTATGCGTGAACACCAATACGCGCTCGCCATCAGTACGGATGTGGATGATGCCAAAATTGGTGCGTTCAAATCCAAAAAATGTAGTTGGCCCTTCGTTAGATGGGTCTTTCTTGAAAAGTTTTTGTAAATCTTGACCCGTAAAATTCTTGTTTTTATTTTCGTCGTTGCCAAAGAATGAAGCCAAATCTTGGCGACTGTGCGAATAATCTTGCACTTTGAAGAAGGCAGCCAGTTCTGTACAGAATAAAATGCCGTTTCGTTCACGCATGGATTTTCCTAGAGCAGCCATCATAGACGCTCTCGGATGGATGTACTCTTTTACTTCACTCTCATCGCCCGATGATACCATCGCCACAAGCGGCTTCATGGCCATCAAGGTGTCCAAATCAAAATCATGTGATCCGTGATGCGGTGCTTTTACAATCTCGGCTTCCAACTCCGCTAACGGGATATTGGCTCGCAATTGCGCCATACTTTCTTTATTTAGATCGCCCGTTAGGTTGATCCTAATATTCTTGTAGGTCAAACGCAAGGCAATGGAATGCCCATTGATGGTATGCGAGGCAGAGGGGCTGCCGCCCTTAGAAAGGTCTTGTTCGTTTTGGTTGATTGATGAAGGCGGTGGAGTTCCAAAAAATGGCAGTGCTGGCACCTTTATTCCAGTATCAGGATCCGTAACCAATTGCTGAAAGGGACCTTGTATTTCTACTCTGATACCTTCTGCTTTTAAAAAGTCGAATAAGAGATCAGGATCTTGGCCATGAAATACTCTTTTAACGGCAATAGGGCCACGGGTTTCCCATTGATTCAGTGATTTTACCCAATCTTTAAAGGGTTGGTTTTGATCTGCTGGTGCGGCATTTCTGGGATCTTCATGCAGGCCAGTAATCCACCATCTATCATCTATTTCAATAGATTTTCCGAGTTGATCCGTTTCTTTAGATACACTGGAAGGGCGTTTCACAATCCCATTATGAAACACCCGTTTAGGGTGAATAAAAACCCTTTTGCTTGCTTTGTTGGCAGGGTAATCTTCTGAACGCCTAATTTCATTGAGGCCATCGAAATGGTCGGCATCACCGTGGGTAACTATAATAGCGTCTATTTCTAAAGGGGTGGCAGCAGTATTGGCAGGATGCTTATACCTAGCGGCTACGTGCCTTGCGAATAGTTTATTGTCGCCTCCGTCAATGAATATGATTTTCCCCTCCGGTGTTTCCAGTATCATACCATCTCCTTGTTGTACATCCACCATGGTTACTTTCATGATTGGGGTGTTGCGGAGAGGTAAAGTGCCTTTTACAAAACCCTCTTTTATACCAAAATAGGTAGAATTGATGCGTACTTTTTTCCATGACAATGGGAGGGTTTCGATCAGTTCTAATTCGTCGCCATATACGATGGTGAGGAGTTTTTTAGAACTCTTGGTGGCTTCGGCATAAAGAATAGCGAAATCGAGGTCAAGGTATTTGGGCATAACATTTGGATTTTGTTGAATACTTAGCAACAACCAATACTTTGCTGCTTATTCAGTAATTAATGAAATTTTATAATTAACTTAACTTTAAAGTAATAAAAAAATTGCTCGTAAATTGGTTTTTTTGAAATTAACGCTAGAATCTGAAGAAATGGATAAAACAGATTTCTCAGAAGTTGGCTTTTTTTACGATCTTTGCGATTGCTAAATAAAGCATACAATGGCTAAATCAAAAACATTCAACTCTTTGGGAGGTCTGGTTTTTTCAACTGATCCTAATTTTAAATTTCAAAAGGAGGAAGAACCAGCGGAATCCATAGCTCCTGAAAAGCAAAACCTACGCATCTGGTTGGAGCGTATGAAAGGTGGAAAAGAAGCAACCGTTATCAAGGGCTACATTGGCTCTGATGATGAGTTGTCTGATTTGGCCAAGGTACTTAAAAGCAAATGCGCCTCTGGTGGTAGTGCCAAAGATGGAATCATCATTGTGCAAGGTGACCACCGCGAAAAAGTACTAAAAATGCTTTTGGATAGCGGCTACAAAAACACTAAAAAAGCAGGGGGCTAGGAGTTATTTCATCGCTCCTTAAACACAATTTCTATGAGACAAAGTGTATTATTGTTTTCAAAATATTTTATTGGTGCTGTATTAGCACTATACATTATTGCTTGCAACCCAGCGCGAAGACCCCAAGCCCCCGTCAGACCGGGCGTACCGACAAAGCCAAAACAAGACAAGCCTACAAAACCTGTACCAGTAGATACGATCAGGTGGACTCCCAACAATGACAAACCGCCCATTGTAAATGAGCCGGGTAAGCCACCCACGCCCAATACTGGAAAGCCTAATAAGCCGGCTGGAAACGGGGCTACTTATCAAGTGGCATACCTGTTACCATTTTTAGTGAATCAAGTAGAGGGCAACAGTGTGCCCGAAAAAAGCCGGTTGGCAGTACAGTTTTATGCTGGCGCAAAAATCGCTTTAGAGGAAATATCTAAAGAATTTAACATCAATTTGGTCGTAGATGTCTATGATACTCAAGTCAATGATGCTGATTTTCAGAAACTATTACTGGATCGAAAACTAGAAAAGGCTCAAGTTTTTATAGGCCCTATCCGTTCAAGCCATGTCAGCACCTTTGCTGAATGGGGAAAGATTAGGCGTAAAATAATGATTTCACCTGAAACACCCAATAGTGAGTTGACGGCAAGCAATCCCGGATTCATCCAGACCAATCCCTCCCTACGGGCTCATTGCGAGGCCATCACTCGCCACGTAAAGAAAACGAGCCAACCAGACGCGGTCACCATTGTTTGCAAGGAAAAAGAAGTGGATCGGATCCGATATTTTCAGGATGCAAATACCGTGATGGGCAATGGCAAATTCAATGAATTGCGGATCTCGGATGCGAATAATACTTTCAGTGGTATAGATCTAAAAAAATTCATCAAGGCTGGCCGTACTTCTGTTTTTATTTTACCGCACTGGGCTAATCAAGACTTTGTGAATTCATTTCTACGCACCCTGAAATCGGCGAAAGGAAACAACCGGGTAGAGGTGTATGGTATGCCTCAGTGGAAGGGTTTTGAAAGCATTGAAACAGAGTTTTTAACGGCTTTAAATGTAAAAATCGCTGCTGCTACCTATATTGATTACAATGACCCAAAGGTTAAGGCTTTCCAACAAAAATTTTATGATGCCACTGGTACGATACCCGATGAAGATGGGATCAATGGCTATGATGTGACACTGTTTATGGGTCGTATGTTGGCCTATCACAGCCTATCATTTCCAGAACTGTTGGGCACTAACGCTTTCAATAGCCTCCACGGGCGTTTTGATTTCACCCGTTGGTATGTTACAGGTGGTATTGATTCGAAATCAAACCTCTATGATTATTTAGAAAATACGCATATCCATATTCTGAAATTTGGAAAAGATGGGTATAAGCCAGAGTAAGGAACAATACTAGATCAGGTGACGCGGAAAGTCCGCTACCTGTTCGCAGCAAATCTGCTCCATCACTTGTTTGAGTTGGGTTTTGAGGAGCGATGCCATGTGTTGTCCACCCTCGTCGCCTAGTGCAGCCACACTATACATAAACGAACGACCCAAGAAGGTGAAATCTGCGCCACTGGCCAGAGATCTGGCTATGTCTGGCCCTGAACGGATCCCGCTATCCATCATCACCTTAATCTGGCTGCCATATTTAGGCGCAATGTCAGCCAATGCCTTGATTGACGATTGGGCAGCATCCAATTGTCTGCCGCCATGATTGGATACGACAATCCCATCCAGCCCCAATTGGATGGCCATTTCTGCATCGGCCTCACTGGCTACTCCTTTTAAGATAATTTTACCTTTCCATCGGTCACGGATGGAACCAATTTTTTCAGCATTGAGCCTTCCCGCAAAAGTCTGATTCATAAACTGACCTAGTTTGGCCATATTCATTTTTTTGGGCATGTATTTTTGCAGGATGGCAAAATTAGGCTGCCCATGTTGGAGGGTATTCCAAGCCCAATTAGGCTTGCCCATAATTTGGATTATATTTTTCAGGGTCATTCGAGGCGGCATAGCTAGTCCATTGCGAATATCACGTGGGCGAAATCCAAAACTTGGTACATCACAGAGCAATACCAGTACTTCACAACCTGATTGTTCTGCGCGATCAAGGATATCGTCTCGTAGAACATTGTCGGCAGGATGGTATAATTGAAACCAAAAACGGCCTTCTGTTACGGTACTAATCTGCTCGATACTCGCTGTACTGACGGTACTCAGCACAAATGGGATATTATGGGCAAAAGCGGCTTTTGCCAAAATCTCTGGAGCATTGGGCCAGATTAAACCCTGCAACCCGATGGGGGCTATTCCAAATGGAGCATCATAAACATGACCAAATAATTCCGTTTTCAAATCTGAATGACGGTATTGACTCAGGTAGTAGGGCTTTAACTCCACCCCTCTAAGTTCAGTGGTGTTTTTGAGGAGATTTACGTCTTCATTGCAGCCTCCATCCAAATATTCAAAGGCAAAGCGTGGTATCCGTAGTTGCGCCCGCTCGCGGAGGTCGCTGATGGCTGGATAATCAGTGCGGAAAGATAAGGTCATAGATCGTATTTCTTTAAGGAAACCATTTTATTTGAAATCTCTTTTTTATTCCACTTTTCATGGATAATCATGGCAGCACCCAAGGCTGTTGCTTCGGCAACGTCTGCTGTAAAAACATCTATTTTAGGGAACGCCCGCGCTAAAAGGCGCATATAAACTTCGTTTTTAGAAAAGCCCCCATCCACAAAAATTTGGGTGGTGTCGGGTGTAAAAACAAGCATAGTAGAACGGTATTGCCGCTGTATTAATTGACTCATGTAGTGGTGATAGGCCGTTTCATAGTCTTTAAAACTGGATGGTACTAGGTCTGTGTGCGGGCGGTTTTCCGCTACAAGATTCATCAATATTGGATCAAAACGTACACTTTTGAAATAGTCCAAGGGCTTTTGAAAAGTTTCAGACAATGTGTGCGTCCATTGCTCATGTTCATTGCCGCCAAAATAGCGGGCTGCCTTGACTGGTTTGCCCTTGACGTTCAAGTAACACAAACAATCTTGATTCAGTTCTTCAATGGTTAGTGGATCATGGTTGTATGGATTCAAAGAGATGCACCAAGTACCCGTGGAAATCAATATAAAAGGATCGTCAAAACAGGCCAGATAGGGGATCAGTGCAGCAGAACTATCGTGAAGTCCCAACCCAATATGTATGGCCTGTTTGGTGGGCTGGTGTTGGATGAGTTGGGTGGTATTGGAGGGCTTGATGGGTGAGAACTTCCGAGTGATATCGGTGGCTTTGACCCAATGGTGGTAATCGTGCCGACTCATATCCCAAATCAGGGTATGGCATCCTATACTAGTCGTTTCACTAGCGGCAAAGGTTGCTATCTCCGTTTTGCCCACGCCTGATGCCAATAAAAAGGCTATGTATTGGGGCAAGTGGAGGGAATACTTTATCGCTTCAAAAACAAGGGGCTTTTCTGATTGCAACCAATATAATTGCACCCCAGAATTGAGGTTACCCAGAATCGGAGAGGCAGTTTCGAGGGCAATTTGTTCCGCTGTACCGAACCGCCCAAAAAAATGGTCGCGCAATGCATCAGGAAAAGGTTTCAGGTAATTGTACAGCGGTGTTAGGACTCGCCCTTGATCATCTAAGTGCACAAAACTAGCACCATAAGCGGTACAATTGATGGCTTTTATTGGCAACGCCTCGTTGCTTAACACTTCTACCAAGGTTTCTAAAACCCAGTCGGTCAGTATCTTGAGGTCTTCGCACGGGAATCCATCTTCATCCGTAATTTCAGGAAGATAGGAAGATGTTTCCCAAACAAGACGGTAGTCCTGATCGAAGATAAAGCATTTTTTATTGGTTTTGCCTATGTCAAAAACGGCAATCATACGCTTGATTGGATTGATACACATAGTATTAGTCTCTATGTTTTCTGCCGCAAATGTACTACATAAGTACTGACGAAATAAAAAAACACCCGAGCGGAATCATATCCATCTCAGGTGTTTCTATTACTAACCAACGAGATTAGTGACTATTTTTTATCTTGCTTCGCAAATACTTTTTTCAAAAGATCAGAATTGCGCAAATTCACATCGCTGCGAATGCCTTTTTCTTTTTCTTCTACAAGGCCGAACAAGCCCTTGAGTGCCATTTTGGTAACGTGGTCGTCAAGGTTTGGGTTGGTTTTAGTCACCAATGGGATTTTGTTGTAGGCATTTACTGCATTAGTCCAATATTCGCGAGCATTTACTTTGTCCAACGAAGCCTGAATGATGGGTTTGAACTCCGAATACAATTGGGCATTGGTCGTCTTATCTAAATAACGGGTGGCCGCATCAGGATTGCCCTTAAGTAAGTTCATCGCATCTTGAAAGGTCATTTTTTTGATGGCCGCCAAGAAAATAGGCTTAGCCTTTTGAGCGGCATCTTCGGCGGCGCGGTTCATACGCTCGGTAAGATCAGACTCAATGTTGGCAAAAGCAGGTATGTTTTTGAGTTTATTGGTCACTTTTTGAGCCTCTTCAGGAATCAAGATTTTATACGGGCTTTTAAAATAACCATCTTTGGCTGATAGGAAGTCAGATGCAGAACCTACGCCCACAGTTAAGGCTTCTTTGAGGCCATTGCCGATTTCTTCTTGGGTTATGTCACCGTCTTTAATGGAATTGACTGCTTTTTTAGCCTTGTTGACCACATCACCAAATTGGGCTTGTGCCAATTGACTTATGGATACTGCAATTATGAATATTAGTGCTTTTTTGAACATCGTTTTAATATTTTAAAAATGATATAAATCTAAAACGTTGACTGACCCAAATTGATACTAAAAAGTGGGTACATTATGCTTTTTTTAACACGTGGCCATGATCTATTAAATTTACAGGAGCGCATTCCCTGAAATTTTACGAACCATTATGATGTGTGTTAATTCATCCCGCACGCAACATATTAAATCAAAAAAACAATGTAATAAGAATTAAATTTTATAAAAAAATATATTTTTTACTTTTTATTCCAATTTGGTAGTTTGTTAATCTCAAGCAAAGAATTAACATAATGATCTTTTTCCGAAAAAAAGCGTAACTTTGCACCTTAATTTATAGCGCCAACGTACGCGAACATGCTCCTGACGCTCCTTTCCATACAGATATTTTATTGGTTGTTGACCCCGCTCGACTTATGGAATGGCCTCCCTAACATTAGAGTTTATGACCACAAGGTCACTTATAGAAATGGCTTGTTGCCCGTTTTCGATCCGTCGTTCAATTATTTAATTCACTCACGAATATCTACTTATATATATGTCTCTCACTCGTTTTAATGCTCTACAGACTGTAGAAACACGCATCGAGCCTTCTGCCGATTTTGCGGCTACTCCAGTAGAAAACATTGCTTCGTATTTTGCAATCAATGTCTTTACTGATGAAACCATGAGCAAGTATTTGCCAGAAAAGGCATACTTGAGCGTCAAAGCCGCCGTACAAAGTGGCCAGAAACTCTCTCGTGATATAGCCGACGATATTGCTACTGGTATGAAAAAGTGGTCAGAAGAAAAAGGCTGCACCCACTTTGCTCACTGGTTTCAACCGTTGACTGGAAAAACTGCCGAAAAACACGACTCCTTTTTTACGCTTACCCACGATGGTCGCGTGATAGAAGAGTTTTCAGGTAGTGCCTTAGTACAGCAAGAGCCAGATGGTTCTTCTTTCCCTTCTGGTGGTATGCGTAGTACTTTTGAGGCACGTGGCTACACGGTATGGGATCCATCAAGTCCTGCATTCATCTTAGAAGTGGGCGAAGGCAAAACCCTTTGTATTCCCACTATTTTTGTTACTTATGGTGGCGAAGCGCAAGATTTCAAATTGCCTTTGTTGCGCTCACAGTCTTTCCTAGACAAGTCGGCCGTACCCGTAGCACAATTGTTTGATGCGCAGATCAATAAGATAACGGCTACTTTGGGTTGGGAGCAGGAGTATTTTTTGATTGATGATGCCCTTTACAATGCGCGTCCTGATCTTTCTATGACTGGCCGTACCCTTTTGGGTCGCCCTGCTGCCAAGCACCAGCAGTTGGAAGATCACTATTTTGGTTCCATTCCAGAGCGGGTGTATGCTTACATGCGCGATCTTGAAACAGAATGCCACAAGTTGGGTATCCCAGTACGTACGCGTCACAATGAGGTGGCGCCTTCTCAATATGAGTTGGCTCCTATATTTGAAGAAATCAACGTGGCGGTGGATCACAATCAGTTATTGATGGATTTGATGGAGCGTGTCGCGCGTCGCCACAAATTGCGCGTGTTGCTTCATGAAAAGCCTTTCGCTGGCGTAAATGGCTCTGGTAAGCACAACAACTGGAGTATGAGTACCAATACTGGCGTTAACTTATTGGCACCTGGAAAAAACCCTGCTACTAACCTTAGATTCTTGACATTCTTTGTCAACACTATTGCAGCGGTACATCAGTATGCCGACGTATTGCGTGCCAGCATTGCCCATGCCGGCAATGACCACCGCCTTGGTGCCAACAAAGCACCTCCTGCCATTATTTCGGTATTCATTGGTGAGGCATTGAGCAAACTATTGGATCAAGTAGCCAAGGGCAAAAACACGGATGACCAAGAGGTGAAGCGCGTTTTAGACTTAATTGCCAAATTGCCAAATTTGGAATTGGACAATACCGACCGCAATAGGACTTCTCCATTTGCATTCACAGGTAACAAATTTGAAATAAGGGCGGTTGGTTCCAGCCAAAACTGCGCAGGCCCAATGACGGTGATGAATGCCATGATGGGTTTGCAATTGATGGATTTCAAAACAGAAGTAGATAAATTGACGGCTAAGGGTATCAGTAACGATGAGGCTATTTTAAGCGTCTTGAAGGTGCTTATCCGCAAGTCAAAAAATATTGTTTTTGAAGGCAATAACTATTCTGAAGAATGGAGGGATGAGGCTGCCACACGCGGCTTAAATAACTTCACCAATACTCCAGAAGCCTTGGATGTGCTTGATAGCAAACTAGCCCAAGATCTATACGGAAAATCAGGAGTGATGAACAAGATAGAGTTGGATGCTTTTCATGCCGTTCAGTTTCATGCCTACTGTACCAAACTGAGTATCGAAGCCAAATCATTGGAAGATATCGTGTTGAGTATGATCATTCCTTCGGTATTGCGGTATCAAACTGAATTGGCCGACAATATCGGTGCTTTGAGGGATTTGGAATTGGATGATTCTATTGGATACCAGAAAGATCTGATGAAGCAAATCGTAAAGAACATCAATCAAGTGCGGGAAGGCATGGAAAAAATGCATAAAGCACTACAAAAAGCGCACCACGAAGAAAATATCCGCGAAGAAGCCAACATTCTTTGCAATAAAGTAAAACCTCAAATGGAGATAATCCGCGAAGCCGTGGACAACCTTGAGGCGATTGTGGATGATCAACATTGGCCATTGGTTAAGTACCGGGAGATGTTGTTTATGCGTTAATTTTGATCCTGTTTTTAGAACAGTTACTCATAGTGAAGAGCCGCCCCATGTATGTTGGGGCGGCTCTTATTTTGTGGGGGATAGGGCGAAGAAATTATTTAGGAACAATACTGGAATAAGAAATACTAACAGTGCTTTTTTCATGTGTAAAGGTTGAGGTAGTTTTGGGGACACTTTTTCTTTGTAAATGATTTAAGTGTAAAAAAATGTGATATATTGGACGCTATGGTAGCGGGATTTCCGATTTACAAAGTTAGAGGTATGGGAGTCTGAATGCAATAGGGGGCGTGTTAATGCTGGGTTGGGTTTTGGCTATGGGGGTGTTTGAGGGGGAAATTTGGGGTATTCTTTGGTAGATATTTGGTTATGAAGATGGTTTCGTGGTGGGAGATAAAAATTTTGTCCACCACAATAACAGGTGGATTACTAAAAGCGCCGAGCCTTCGGAAATTTATAAATTTCCGAAGGCTAAGGGCTCAAACCAATCAATAAAGTTTGACACCAATTTTTGTTGGAACTAAAATTTAGGCTTACGAAACAGCCTTTTTTTTTACTGATCACTCACCGCCTTGCCGCCTTTCAGCCGAAGCACCCTTTGAGTCCGCTTAGCCAATTCCATATCGTGGGTTACCAACACCAAGGTTGTGCCAGCGGTGCGGTTCAGTTCGAAGATGAGGTCAACGATACCGGCTGCGTTTTCTGAATCCAAATTGCCCGTAGGCTCGTCAGCAAACAGTATTTTGGGACTGTTTGAAAACGCCCGCGCTATACAAACGCGCTGCTGCTCTCCACCTGATAATTGGGCGGGATAGTGATCTAGTCGAGCACCCAAACCGACTTGTTCCAAAAGCCTAGTGGCTATTGATTCGGCTCCGGAATCCCCACGTAATTCCAAGGGAACCATCACATTTTCCAAGGCGGTGAGGGTCGGGATCAATTGGAAATTTTGAAATATAAATCCGACGTACTTATTCCTTATTTCAGCCCGTTGATCTTCTGATAGGTTATCCATCAGAATACCGTTCAAGGCAATGGATCCACCACTGGCTCGATCCAGTCCGGCGCAAAGCCCCAATAAAGTAGTTTTACCAGATCCACTAGGGCCTACGATGGCAAAGGTATCGCCTTGTGCGAGTTCAAAACTTACGTCGTCCAATACGGTGAGCGCGGTACCGTTGGCCGATTTATATTGTTTGCTTAAATTTGCTGCTGTTAGCATGTTATTTTTGTTTGTTATTACTTGATCCATTAACGGTATATAACCACGATTGTTTTAGAAACGGTCTTAAAATAAAAAAGGCCGCCTGAAAAGATAATCAAAATACGATACCGTATTTTTAATCTTTTTAGACAGCCTTGACATTGTTATTTTGGTACTCCGGGGGTCAATCTGGATATTTCAATATTTGTAACTGAGTCCTGTGTTTTTATAAAAATCAGAGAAATCAGTAGTGTAGTGTTGGTTTTTAAGGAAATTTAGGTACTAATTTTGAAAAATGAAATTCTTATTACTTTAAAATAATATAAAATATAAGGATGTGCGAATAGATTAATCTTTTTCTTTCATGGCATTCCTAATAAGTCGCTCAGTGGCTTCGGTGGCTTCATGCCTAGGAAGTTTACTTTTTAAATAATTTCTAAAATTAATATCGTCCGCAGAAAGCGGTGTTCGAGTGGTGGGCTTGTCTCTAAAAACGGCAGTTTCCATCAATTCTTTTTGCAATTCTTGCGTTTCATTCAGCGATGGGGCAATGGCATCATTGGTATTTATGCGTTGTGTGGTGGTTGCTTGTTGGGCTTGTTGTTTGCGTGCGTCTTTCATATTAGAAAAGATTTGTACCCATCTACTGGAATCCGACGTGCTACAAAACCAATGTTTATGTATCAAAGTATTATCACAGACATGCAGTGTCGGAGGGGAGCCAGCCGAGAAGACACGAAACACAAATGGACAATACGATGCTACAAAAGCATTGGAAGAGGAGCAAGCAGAATGATATAATGCTTGCTGACGAGTACTCAGTTGAGGAGCGGTGAACATAATGTGATGGTTTGAAAAAAAGTGAAAATTTGTTTCAAGAAGAATGTGAGGTATTCTTAGAAAAAGAAGGGTTTATCACGGCACAAGCCGGATAAACCCCATGTATTTTACTACGAATCATCGTCATCTTCTGGATTGACAGCCATGCTGCTACCCAATTTGGAATCATCCTCTGAGTCTTGCTTGCCGTAGCCACGATCGGAGGCATAGCCTACCAATGCTGCAGCCAATTTGGTGCGCGCACGGTTAAGGCGTGAACGGACGGTACCAATTGGAATGCCTAAGATAGCGGCGATTTCCTCATAGGTAAAGTCTTCGTACTCCAGTAGCACGACAGTGCGATACTTGTCAGACAAACTTGCCAGCGCAGTCACCACTTCGTCGCCGAATTGGTCGTGGCTGTTTTCCGTTTTAAAACTATCGTAGCGTACGTTTTCGGGATCATCCTCCCTGTGACATGCCTCCACTTCGGCAAAATTGTCTTTTTGTGGAGATTTTTTACGCTTCCGATATTCATTGATGAACGCGTGGCGACAGATACGGAACAACCATGCCTTGGCATTGGTGCCTTCGGTATAGCTGTCTGTAAAGCGCAGTGCTTTCATAAATGTTTCCTGCAAAAGATCCTCGGCGTCGTTAGAATCTTTGGTCAGGTAGTACGCAAAAGTTTTCACCGCACCCATGAGCGGCAGGAATTCCTGCTCGAAAACGCGATTGGTTGAATCTTGCGCCTGATTAGTTGCCGTGTTGTTTAAATTAGCCATAATATTTATGGATTGGTGAGTCGGAGAGGCAAAGGTCGCCGACAATTGGATACAACGCAAGGGGTAAGATCAAAGTTCCATTATTTATTTTTTTTTTGAAAAATTTTTATTTTTTTATATTTTTGCGTCAATTAATTGAAAATCAATTATTTAAACAAGTAAAAATGCAGATTCAACAGGCTCCTTTCATTGATATAGAAAAAGTTATTCGTGAAAAAAATCCTTCGGCAGCAAAAATAATTCCGGGGTTTGTACTAAATTACTTAAAAAAGGTACTTCACGAGTCCGACATCAATGATTTCATTGCCACCAATGGACACCTCCGCAATCATGAGTTTGTTGATGCTTGCATGGTTGAATTGGGGGTAAAGGTACAGGCTAAGGGCTTGGAAAACATACCCCTGTCGGGTGGCTGCATCATCGCGGCCAATCATCCCTTGGGTGGTGCCGATGGACTGACACTGATGAAGGCCGTTGGAGAACGCCGAAAAGATATTCGCTTCTTTGTGAACGATATTCTGTTAAATTTGCAGAACTTTGGCGATCTTTTTGTCGGTGTAAATAAACATGGCAAAAATCCCAAAGAAAATCTACGGTTGATGGATGAGATTTTTGCTTCTGATGAGTGTGTGTTGTTTTTTCCAGCCGGACTGGTGTCGCGGCGACAACATGGTATCATACGCGATTTGGAATGGCAAAAAAGTTTTGTTGCAAAAGCCATTAAATACAATAAACCTATCATTCCGGCATTTATAGACGGCCAAAACTCGTCATTTTTTTACAACTTAGCCAATTGGCGTAAGAAATTGGGGATCAAAGCGAACATCGAAATGCTTTATTTGGTAGAAGAAATGTACGGACAACGGAACAAGACCGTTGATTTTGTGTTTGGTAATGCCATAGAACCGGACTTTTTTACCAAAGATAAAAGCCATAGCGAATGGGCGCAGCATATAAAAGAAACAGTGTATAAATTAGGTTCAGTATGAAGCCAATCATAGCACCCGTGGATCGGGAAAAAATCAAGTCGGAACTGAGTCCCGAACGCTTTATTCGGGAAACCAACTATGGCGGCAATTTGATTTACATTGTGAACCATCACAATGCGCCTAATGTCATGCTCGAAATTGGGCGTCTCCGCGAAATTAGTTTTCGCCTCGGCGGCGGCGGTACTGGGGAAGAGGTGGATATTGACGAAAATGATATTTGTGAAGAGCCGTATCAGCAATTGATTGTCTGGAACGAAACCGATCAAGAGATCATAGGCGGGTATCGCTATATATTGTGCAAAAATGCATTCTTGAGCGATGGTTCGCTCAACCTTTCTACGACTCATTTGTTTCATTTTAGTGAAAAATTCATCCATGAATACATTCACCAAACCATAGAGTTGGGTCGGTCGTGGGTGCAGCCTGATTACCAGCCCTCAGCCACCAACAGAAAAGGGCTTTTTTCTTTGGATAACCTTTGGGATGGATTAGGGGCTTTGATTGTGATGCACCCAGAAATTCAGTATTTTTTTGGCAAAGTAACCATGTATCCAACGTACAATGTAGAGGCTCGCGACTGGCTCATGGCATTTATGCAACATTATTTTCCCGATCCCGACCAGTTGGTTGTGCCTTTACATCCATTACAATACAAGTTTGATTTGGATGCGATCAAACAAAATTTTATAGGTTTGGGTTATAAAGAGGGTTATCGGGTACTGAATCAACACGTGCGCAGTCTGGGGGTAAATATACCACCACTCATCAATTCGTACATGAACCTCAGCCCTACCATGCGCACCTTTGGCACTGCGGTCAATGATCTATTCGGCGATGTAGAAGAGACGGGTATTTTAGTGACGATTACCGATATTTACGATTCAAAAAAAGACAGACATATAGCAGATGCCATTTAGGCTTTGCTAAACCCAAGCATACAAATGAAGGAATTATCCTATCTAAAAAAATACCTTTTAAAATATTGGCTCCGCTTTTTACTGGGCGTAGTCTTTGTATTGCTCACCAATGTATTCAGGGTATGGCAACCCATCGTGATACAGCAGGCCATAGATACCGTGGTGTCGGCTGGCCAAAAATTTCACGGCGAAGGCAATGTACAGTCCAATCAGGCCGCCTTTGATGCCATCAATACTGAAGTGGCTTGGCACGGTGTCAAAGTCATTGGCTTGGCTTTGCTTATGGGTTTGTTCATGTTTTTTATGCGCCAAACCATCATTGTGATGAGCCGTTTGATCGAGTATGATATGCGCAAAGAACTTTTTGCACACTACGAAAAATTGGATTTAGCATTTTACAAACGCAATGCCACTGGCGACCTAATGTCGCGCATTTCAGAAGATGTTTCAAAAGTGCGGATGTTTTTGGGGCCTACTATTTTGTACGGACTCGACTTGGTTTTTTTGTTCACACTGGCTATTTCATCCATGTTGCAAGTCAATAAAACCCTCACCTTTTGGGCTTTATTGCCACTCCCTTTTTTGAGTATTTCTATTTATTGGGTCAGTAGCCTTATCAATAAACGCAGCGAAAAAATACAAGCACAATTGGCTACCCTTACTAGTACTACCCAAGAAGTATATAGCGGTATCAGGGTGGTGAAGAGTTATGTACAAGAAAAAGCGATGGGGCGTTGGTTTTCAGATCAAAGCGAGGATTATCGCCAAAAGTCCTTACAACTGGTTCGGATTGATGCTTTTTGGTTTCCACTCATGACCCTTATGATTGGTGCGAGCACTATATTGACGGTCTATGTGGGTGGCCTCGAAGTAGTGGCCGGTCGGTTAAGCCACGGTCAGATAGCCCAGTTTGTGATCTATGTAAGTATGCTGACTTGGCCTGTTACGGCCATTGGCTGGATCACTTCATTGACCCAGCAGGCTTCGGCTTCGCAGAAACGGATCAACGAATTTTTAAATACCAAGCCAACTATTGTGGATCCCGCCAATGGCAAACAAACCGACGCGGTGAATACGGCACTATCAGGTCATATTGTGTTTGAAAATGTGTCATTTACCTATCCAGATACGGGTATTAAAGTATTGGATAAGGTATCTTTTGAAGTAAAACCGGGCCAAAAAATGGCGATTATAGGCCGGACTGGCAGTGGAAAAACTACCATTGCCGATCTGTTGCTCCGCATGTACGATGTGGATGGAGGGCGTATATTGATAGATGGAAAAGACATCAAGCAACACGATCTTGCTCATTTGCGTCAGCATATTGGTTATGTTCCACAAGATGTATTTTTGTTTTCTGATACCGTACTCGGCAATATTTCCTTTGGAAAAGAAGGCGTAACCCGCGAAAATGCCGCTTTCTATGCAGAAAGCGCAGCCATTCATGAAGAAATACTTGGATTGCCCAAGGGGTATGATACGATGGTCGGTGAACGCGGGGTTACGCTGTCAGGCGGACAAAAACAACGAATCAGTATCGCTAGGGCCTTTGCCAAACAACCGGATATTGTGCTATTGGATGATTGCTTATCGGCCGTGGATACCAACACGGAAAGCCGTATATTGGGCTACCTGAGCAATGCCTTATCTGATAAGACCTCCATTATCATCACGCATCGTATATATGGTATGCTTGAGTTTGACCACATCATTGTACTCGACGATATGCATATTTCGGAATCTGGCACCCATGCCGAACTCTTGGCCAATGGCGGTTATTATGCCGATTTGTTTGAGCGACAGTTAGAAGGGCAAGTAGATTGAGGTTCAATGCTATCATCATTTTGTATGCTGCGCGGATTTCGGACGTGTATCATACTCTTTTACTAAATTGAATAGCCAAATATGACAAACCCTGCCGCTGCCAGTATCAGTGCCATGATGTTGTACGGTAGTGCCGAAAACGAGACATCCATATTATTGCATTCCGTGCTCGTGGCGGTAAGCACGGTCACATCTGAATAGAAACTTGCTTGCGATCCAAATGCACCAGAAGAAATAACTGCCGCCAGCGATAGCCAAACATTGGCTCCCATGGCTTGTGCCAACGGCACTACAATAGGAATAGCCACTGCATAAAGCCCCCACGACGAAGCGGTGGTGTAAGAAATAAACGCTAGAGACAGGAAAATCAATGCGGGCAGCAATCCTTTGGATAAGACAGGCTTTACACTTTCTATCACGTAAGGTGTCAGCCCCATCTCATCGCCTACTCGTTTCAAAATATACGACATGGTAAGGATGGCCAAGGCAAATACCATGCTTTTGAATCCTTCAAAAATACCATCACTGACCTCCGAAAAACGCATCACGCCACTCAACCAATAGTAAAAAAAGGTGAACGCGACTCCGACCAAAACACCTTGGAGGGCATCTTTGTTGAGGTATAAAGTAGCCCCTATCAGTACCAATAAAGGCAAAAAGAAAAAGGCTGGTTTGGCCTTTGACAAATCTTTAGGCACTTCTGATGGGGTTGCTTGAGCCGTGGTGGTGATATGACCAGCCAAGGCTCGCTCTTCCGCTATTTTGAGCCGCCCAAAGAGGGGCATTTTGCCCCAAGCGACCAAAAAGGCAATCAGTACAACCGCCCAAGGGTAAAACATGTAGGGAATGGTGTTTACAAATCCGTAAAATCCACCACCTTTTTCTACCACATTGTTGTCTTCTAATAATTTCCCGACATAAATAGACCAAGTACTCATAGGGATCAATACACAAATAGGGGCAGCCATAGCATTGACTAAATAGGCTAACATTTCGCGTGAAATGCGAAAGTGATCCGTTATTTTTCGCATGGTAACCCCTGTCGCCAAGGCACTCATGTAGTCATCAATAAAAATAAAAATACCGAGCAACCAAGTACTCACCAAGGCACTCCGCCGTGTACGAACATACTTCAATACATAATTGCCAAAGGCAAATACACCGCCCGATTGTATGATTAAGTGGATCAGCGAACCATACAGGCCGCAAACTAGGATCACCCAAACCATGTCTTCATTTTCCAGGGTTTTGCGGAGGGCGTAAACAAAATTTCCGGGAAAGGCATCAGGCTTGATGATGACAAAACCCACTAAACATCCAATTAGGAGCGGCTCAAAGGCGCGTTTTAGAAATATAGCCAATACAATGACTACGATGGGTGGGATCAAGCAAAGGGCTCCAAAAGCAGAAAGCATACGATATAATTTGAAAAACTGTTGTGGTAATTTAGGAAGGCAACAAAACCCTTACCGTTTCGATTTTACGATCGCTGACCTGCTCCAGTACGAAGATTTTACCACCTATTTCTATGTGAACCCCCGACTCTGGGATGTCTTGGGTAGTATTAACGATCATGCCTGAAAGGGTATTGAAATCGCCCGTTGGCAAGGCTAATTCAGGGTATTTTTCATTGAGGTATTCTATATCGAGCCGACCGGATAGTAGGTACTCCGTAGGGCTGATTTTAGAGTCCGTAAATTCTGTCTCATCGTGTTCATCGTCAATATTGCCAAAGAGTTGCTCCAAGGCATTTTCTAAGGTCACCAGCCCACTTAGGCCTCCATATTCGTCCACCACGCAAGCTATATTCGTGCGATTTTTAATAAATTTGTGTAGTAAATCATTCACTTGAATGCTTTCTGGCACAAAAGTAATGGGCAGCACGATTTCTCGGATACTACTAGAAACAGTGAACATTTGCTGGACATGCACGTAACCTAATACCTTGTCTAATTCTCCATCAATGATGATGATTCGGGAAAGACTGCTTTTGATAAAAAGACTACGCAAATCGCTGACAGGCGCATCGGCATCTAAATAAACAATTTCTGGTCGCGGAGCCATGCATTCATAGGCCCGAACGGATTTGAGGTGCATGGCGTTTTCTAAAAGTTCCATCTCCACCTCTTCTTCACCGGGGGTGCCGCTTACATTGTGCTGAACCAAATACTCTAAGAGCGCGGCATCGCCATCATCGTTTGTAAATTTGTAAATATTTCTAAATATAAGGAAACGAAACGGGATAATGCACAAAAACAGGACAAAGGAAAGTAAGATCGGAGCGATCCACCCCGACCCCAAGGCGAAGTGCAACATAGGCAAAGCCCCCAAAGCCAATAAGGCAGTCAGGAAAACCAAGCAAAGGATGGCTGTGAAATGGTGGCTACCTATACGCCAAGTGGTAGGTTTGACCGATAATTGTTTCGATGAGTCGTCCATTATTAAAGGCGAAAATACAAGTTTCTTACAAGTTTTTTTATTATTATACAATAAAGCGAATAAAAAGCCGTCTTTGGGCAGTATAGGTATGTCATTATAATAACTAATTGGGTCATTGTTATGCATTCCTGATTTTTTTCTCTGATATTTGCGGGTTGTTTTTAAATCATCAAGTACTACAAGTAATATTAGGAACGGTGTCGGAATAATTTCCACCATTGATGCAAATCTTTTGAAGTCATATTTCCTGTTTTTTTCGTTAAATAGCCCCACTATTCGTCTTAAAAACAGTTATCTGCCTCCAAAATCTTTGGCTTGAATGAAGGAACTTATTTCGACACCGTTCCATAGAGTCCGTTAAGGTATGTTTTATAAGTATAATGTTTTAATCTTTGTTGTGTTGCTCATGTCCGCTTTGACTGCTCAATCTCAGTCGGTCAGCGAATTGGAGAACAGGTACAAAAACGCCAAAACCAAAAATGATAAATTGAGCAATGCTTTTCAGTTGGCTGAGAAATTGCTTTCAGGAAGCCCTGCCAAATCAGCAGAGTACGCCGTTATTGCCAATAATCTGGCCACAGAGATTGGCGATAAACGCAAAGAATCGGACGCTGCCATGATAAGCGCCGAGGCTACTTATCGTCTAAAAAACTATAAAGATGCCGCAGCACGGTTCACAAAATCTTGGAACACGGCTCGAAATTATGGGTTCAAAGAAACTGCATTGAATGCTTCTGACAAATTGCAAGACATTGCCATGAAGCAAAACGACTATAAAGAAGCCTTGAAATGGAGCCGCGAAACCATTAACTACCTCCGTGAAACGGGCGGTGGAGGCCGCAGTGGTGGCGATACACAACGTAGGATAGAAAATCAATTGGCGGCTGCGGAGGCAGATAACCGCGCTCTGCGCGAACAGTTGGCCAAGGCCACTGGTCAAACTCAAGTACTGGAAACCACTTACCAATCGCAACTGAAAGAGGCGACCGAAAAAACACAACAAGAGTTATTGGAAAAGCAGGCGGAACTCAATAAGGTTTCTTATGATAAAGTAAAATCGGATTCTATGGTCAGCAAGGCCAACCGAATGGTGGCCAATTTCACTAAGGAACAATTGGTGGACTCTATTGTATTGGCTCAGCAAGAACGCGAATTGCAGATCAATAAACGTGAATTGGCGGAGGTGCAACTAAAGAAAGAGCAAAGCGATAATATTCGTAATTTATTGGGGCTAGTTGCTGCGTTTGTTTTTGTGCTGGCGGGTCTATTTTTCATGCGTTTTCGCGCGCAAAAGCGGACGGCCAGTGAACTGACCAGTAAAAATATCTTGATCGAGGCAGAACAAAAACGCAGTGATGATCTGCTGCTCAATATCTTGCCCCCAGCCATAGCCAAAGAGTTAAAAACCCGCAATAAGGTGGCAGCTCAAAAGTATGATCAAGCCACCGTTATGTTCATTGATTTCAAAGGTTTTACCAATGTTTCGGAGCAATTAAGTCCTGAAATGCTGGTAGAAGAACTGGATCTTTGCTTCTCTAATTTTGACCGGATCATTGGCCAATATCGGATTGAAAAAATAAAAACCATTGGCGATGCTTACATGTGCGCTTCGGGTCTTTCGGATATGAATGCCAGCCCTGCCGACATCATTAAGGCGGCTTTGGAAATTCAAGATTTTCTACAAGCCCTCAAAGCGGAGCGGATGGGGCTTGGAATGCCTTTCTTTGAAGCAAGGGTAGGTGTACACTGTGGCCCTGTGGTAGCAGGGGTGGTGGGTGCTAAGAAATTTGCCTACGATATTTGGGGGGACACCGTGAATACTGCCGCCCGAATAGAAGAAGCCTGCGAACCTGGAAAGGTCAATGTGAGCGAAGTGGCATACTGGCTGGCCAAATACGATTTTGAATGGCTACACCGTGGTAAGATAGCAGCCAAAAACAAAGGGCAATTGGATATGTACTACGTGACTGCTATGAAATAAGATGGTCAGAGCCTTATACAGACGGCTATGGCTGCCCATCTATAGACGCTATGCCCTCCAAAAAATGCAGGAAACCGATCGGTTTACCTTAGCGGGGATCACGGTCACGATACCTGCTGGTGTATTTCATCCCGGCTTATTTTTCAGTACGCCTATTTTTATTGAATTTTTAAAACGCCACGAATTCCAAGGCCAAAAAACGGTAGATATTGGCTGTGGAAGTGGCTTATTGGCACTGTATGCTGCCCGTAGAGGTGCAACAGTCATAGCCTTGGATATTAACCCTTTGAGTGTGGCTGCTACTCGGCAAAATGCCGATGCCAATCAACTGACGCTAAGCGTCTTGGAGAGCGATCTTTTTGCACAAGTGCCCTCCGATACTATCTTCGATATAGTGCTCATCAACCCGCCATACTATCCCAAACAGCCGACCGATATGGCGGCTCATGCCTTCTTTGCTGGACCACAATTGGAATACTTTCAGGCGTTGTTTTTTCAACTACCCGAACACATCCATTCAACCACTAAAACGTGGATGATCCTTTCAGAAGATTGTGACATCAAACAAATCAAGGCTATAGCCCACGAGCATCATTTTCAGATCCTTTCGGTGTTTGAAAGATGGCACTGGGGCGAACGATTGTTTGTTGGCGAAGTCTTGTGGAACGCGGATGAAACGGATCTACGAAACGCGGATAAAACGAATTTCTATAGCACTCATCACGACGAGAAAAAAATCCGTCACAGCCGCGTTTGCTCGCATCCGTTTCATCCGCGTTCCCATTTTCAATATCCCCTATTTTGAACCATACCCGTCAAATCAATTTCTGATTGCGGAATCGGTAGCAACTCATGCTTTTCACTGATAAATATTTTTTCTGCGGCTGTAACGGCCTGCGACTGTCGTCCCCAACGTTTTAGGTCGAACCAACGGTGTTGCTCCATCGCCAATTCTGAACGACGCTCCTTGTATATCCGTTCCCGCAAAAGGGTCTGATCGGTGATCGTAAGATCGGCCAGAATGCCTTGTGGGAAGGCCGGAGCCGTGGCGCGGGCGCGTTGGCGGACTAAATTTATATAGGTTAGGGCTTGGGCTGATTTACCATTTTCATTGAGGGCCTCCGCTGCAAGCAAGAGCAGATCAGCATACCGCAAGATTCGGATATTGCCGGGGCCATTGTCTTGAAGTCCCGTATGTGCAGGCACCCATGCCTTTCGATTGAATCGCTCCCCCACGATCTCTGGGTTGTCTTGTATTTGTGCAGACCCATCGGGCAGGTCGTTGCCGGGCTCCAAGATGGTCAATGCCTTCCGAGGGTCAAAGACCTCAAAATTGGCCAATAGGTTGTTGGATGGCCGATTGAAACCCCACCCTAAATTGGGTGAGCCACGTACACCCTGCACCATGTTGTAGGGCGTAGCCCCTGGGCCAGTCACCCCGTCAATGGGTTCTAGGGCAGCGGCTTGTATTTCAAAAATAGACTCTTGTCCATTTTCTCCAATAGGTAAAAACAGATCACGGAAAAAAGGCATAAGGGTATATTCGTTTGAATTGATGACCTCCAAACATTGCTCTTCTGCCTTGACAAAGTCTTTTTTGACCATGTATAGTTTGGCCAATATACCTTGAGCAGCACCTTTGGTAACCCGACCCAAATCGGCACTTGGATACTGTGATTTTTTGGGTAATGCTCCAATGGCATCCAGCAAATCGCGCTCAATGAGGGCATATACTTCTGCCACTGGTTTTTGTGGTTGGTTATAGTATTCCGAATCCTTCAAAGGGACGGTGATGATGGGAATATCGCCAAACCATTGGGCTAGTAGCAAGTAAGAATACGCCCTCAAAAACTTGTTTTCTCCGATCAGCCTTTTCCTTAATGGTTCATCCATGTTTGGTACATCGGGGATCCGCTGTATGGCTAGATTGGCACGAGCGATTACCCTATAGTAACCCCTCCAGACACTGGAGGGTGTCAGATTGGTGGGATCAAATAAAAATTCATCCATCTCTTGCAAGTATAGAGCATCAGAGGGCGTGGAGCCTTTGTCGCCATCGTCGCTCAGAATATCAGTGGCACCCAGATAAGGCAAACTGATACAATCCCAAGCGCGAAGTTGGCTATACACGGCATTGGTGGCCAAAACGGCTTGATCTGCATTTTCAAAAAAGGTGTCAAAATCAGCCTCTCCCAAGGGTTTGCGATCTAGAAAGTCTTCTTTGCAGGCACTGAATGTGCAAAGCACAAGTATTGCGGAAAATATAAATTTCATAAAGTCCAAATATTTAAAATGTTACTTCAAAACCACCCTGCCATGACTTCGTCACGGGGTAGCCGATGTTATCAAAACCAACCTCAAAAGGGTTGGCTTGGTTGGCAAATTCGGGAGAATACCCAGAATATTTTTGATTCGTCCAAATATTTAAACCGCTCACATAGACGCGGAATTTTCCGATTTTTACTTTATTTAACCAACTTTGTGGCAATGAATATCCCAACACCACACTTCGAAGCCGCACAAAACTACCATCTTCTATGAAATAATCACTGACTCGATAATTGCTGCCTCCATTCACCACCCTTGGCTTGGTAGCCGTGGGGTTTTCAGGCGTCCATCGCCCTTCGTAAAAGGACTGTTCCCAATTATAGACCGCAAAACGGAACGTTTTTTTAGCATTGAGGATCTTATTGCCGCTTACGCCCAGTAGGTCGGCGGCGAGGTCAATACCTTTCCATTCTGCGCCAATATTGAAGCCATAGGTGAGGGTTGGGATGGGACTACCTAGATAAGTACGGTCGTCGGCAGTGAGTTTGCCATCGGGCAACCCAGTCAATTCTCCTTCGGCATCGCGGCCATTGATATCTGCATAGCGAAGGTCGCCGAGTCCCTCTGAACCAAATCGCGGAAAATTAGTAAGATCGGCCTGTGTTTGAAAAATGCCCGCTGTTTGATACCCGTAAAACGCTCCGATGGGCAGGCCAGGAATAGAGCGGGTAGTCGCTTCGCCTTGGATAAATCCAGCAAAAATCTCCGCTTTTTGTTCGTTCAATTTGATGATCTCATTTTTCACAGGGGAAATATTTCCACCAATGTTCCACGAGAATGGCCCGCTGTGCTGCCAATTGAGGGAAATATCCCAGCCTTTATTGAGGACTTCGGCAGTATTCACCAAGGGATTTCGATCAGAACCCACAAGATCCGGTATCGGAATCGCTGCTATAATATCATATGTATTTCTTTGGTACCAGTCTATTTCTCCGGTGAGTTTGCCTTTAAAAAAGCCAAATTCGAGGCCAATGTCCGTTTGTCGGGCGGTTTCCCACCGGAGGTCAGGATTGCTGTACTCGGTGAGGGTAGCACCGTCGCTGAGGGTTTGCTCTGGGCCAAAAATAGCGTACAACCCCGATTTAATAGTACCAAGACTGGGGTAAAACACGTCTTTGATACTGTTTTGATTGCCTAATTTGCCATAACTGTATCGCAATTTCAGGCGATCAAACACGCCCAGCCGTTCTACGAAAGATTCTTGCCCAATATTCCAACCTACGCTGAACGAAGGAAAAATGCCCCTTCTGTTTTCAGATTTAAACCTAGAAGATTGATCAATGCGCGTAGTAGCCGTGAATAGATACCGATTGAACAAGGTATAATTGATCCTGAAAAGTTGGGATACCAAGGCTTCTTCAATGGTGCCGCCAGAGGCAAACTGAGCAGGGTCAGTGTTGGAGTTAACAATGTAGAGCAACTCCTCGGCACTACCCGTAAAATTGCTACGAGTAGCGTTTAGAAACTCTCTGCGGCGTTCTTCGGCCGTATAGCCTGCTAGTACATTGAGGCTGTGGTGTTCCCAAGTTTTATTAAACGTGAGGGTTTGTTCCCAAATCCAGCGACGGTCTTGGCCGGTGGCCACAGAAAGGCGGTCATCAATGTTTAATTGTGAATTGGAAACCCTAAACTTAGGGGTATAATTCCTGTTTTTGGCAAGATCCAAATCAAAACCGAAATTAGAACGGAAAGTCAAATATTTCAGGAGTTTTATGTTCCCATAGATACTTCCAAAAAATCGGTTGTTGTTGTCGTGGTTGTTGCTTTTATAGTCTAAATCTGCCACAGGATGGGCAAGTGCGAGCCCATAGGGTGAGGTCGGATCCGTATAATTGCCCAAGGAATCCAAAGGGGAAAGGACGGGTGAAATACGGTACGCACTCCCTATGGCTCCCGTGGGTGCAACTTGTTTTTTCACATTGGCAAATGATATATTATTACCGATGGTAAACCAGTTGTTGAGTTTGGCTTCTGTGTTAAATCTAGCCGTAATACGTTCAAATTCCGAATTTTTTAAGACCCCCGATTGGTTAAAATAATTGAAAGACGCATTGTACGAAAAGCGATCGGACCCGCCATTGGCGGATAATTGGACATTGGCTATGGGGGCATCGCGGAATATTTCACCTTGCCAATCCGTGCCCTCACCCAAGGCTGCTGGATCGGGGAAGTACTTAGTATTGGTAAATTCATTGTAAACCTGCGCAAACTCGGCTGCGTTCATCAGGTCTATTTTTTTAGTGATCTGCTGGATTCCGTAATAAGAACTCAAGGTGATGAGTGCGTCTTTTCGCTCTTTACCACTTTTGGTCGTGATTATAATGACCCCATTGGATCCCCTCGACCCGTAAATGGCCGCTGCCGAAGCATCTTTCAATACTTCCACCGAGGCTACGTCTTGAGGGCTTACAAAAGAGGCATCGTAGGTAATCATTCCATCAATGACGTATAGTGGATTGGCATTGTTGAGCGTACCTGTACCGCGAATACGGATGACAGCCCCTACGCCGGGTTCGCCAGAGAGGGGACTTACGTAAACCCCCGCGATTTTGCCCTGCAAAGCCTGCTCTACGGAAGGGGTTGCGATTCGAGCCAAGTCTTTGGCTTTCACGGTGCCGATGGCTCCGGTTAAGTCGCTTTTCTTTTGAACGCCATAGCCAACTACCACGACTTGTTCGAGTAGGTTGGCATCTTCAGCCATGACCACATTTAATTGAGTGCGCCCAGACAAGGGAACTTCTTTAGCGGTATAGCCAGTGTAATTAAATACCAATACGGCATCGGCAGTGGTCACTGTGATATTAAAACTACCGTCACCATCAGTACCCGTTCCAGTGGTGGTGCCTTTTTCTTTTACGGAGACCCCAATGAGCGATGAACCATCGGCACTGTCTGTCACTTTTCCCGAAACGCGAGTTTGCGCGTTGAGTCCTTGAAAAACCATCAAAAGGAAGATGGCCAAGGTTAGTTTTTTTGTGTACTGTAATTGCTTCATATGCTTGTTATTGATTGCCGTTATTGTGGTGTGAAAAGTATTTTAACCCGTTTTACATCTTCTGAATTCCCGCCGACCATGATTTCAAATTCTCCGGGTTCAAATCCAAAACTCATGTCTTTTCTATAAAAACTAAGGTCTTTTTTTGTCAGTTCAAACGTAATCGCTTGGGATTCGCCTGGTTGGAGCATGATCTTTCTAAAGCCTTTTAATTCTTTTACAGGGCGAGTAACGGAACCGACGAGGTCACGAACGTATAATTGCACCACTTCTTCGCCTGCTATTGGCCCAGTATTTTTTACGGTTGCGGATACTTTCAGGCTTTGTTGTGCTGCCGTCACTGTGGGCAAACCACACTCAAAGGTAGTATAACTCAATCCAAATCCAAAAGGATAAAGTGGTGCATTTACTTCATCTATATACCTACTGTTCCACTTCGAGTTGGGATCGTAGGGGCGGCCTGTACTTTTGTAATTGTAAAAGACTGGTATTTGCCCAACCGAACGAGGAAAACTCATAGGCAACTTGCCCGAAGGATTGTACGCGCCATACAAAACATCGGCAATGGCGTGTCCAGATTCTGTGCCAAGCCACCAAGTCTCCAGCATGGCTGTTGAGGCAGCGGCGACATTAGCGAGTGTCAAAGGGCGACCATTCATCAACACAACCACTACAGGTTTTCCAATTTTAGACAATGCCTCAATCAGTTGTTCTTGAAGACCGGGCAATGAAATATTCGTTCTGGAGGTAGCTTCTCCACTCATCATGGCGGCTTCGCCAGCCACTACTACTACCACATCGGCATTTTTCGCCGATTCTAGTGCTTCCGCAAAACCACTGTTGTCCCGATCATCTATGGCACAGCCTTTGGTCACTATTATTTGGCCAGATGGATTGGCTTCTTTGAGTCCTTGAAGCACGGTAATGCAATCTTCGGCATTTCCAGCACCGTTCCAATTGCCAATCAGGTTGGATTTATCATTGGCCAAAGCACCAATCAAGGCTATTTTTTGGTTTTTTTTAAGGGGCAATACATTTTGCTCGTTTTTCAACAAAACAATAGATTTACGCGATATTTCGCGGGCAAAAGCCCTGTTTTCAGGGCTGAGCAGGGTGGCTTTTTCTCGGGCTTCATCACAAAATTTGTAAGGATCTTCAAAAAGTCCCAGTTTAAATTTTAAGCGTAGAATCCGACGCACCGATTCGTTGATTTGAGCGAAGGAGGCTTTGGATTCTGCCAACGATTTTTTTAAGTGCGCTTGATAAATTCCGCCTTGCATATCCATGTCAACCCCTGCCGAAAGTGACAGTTCGCCCGCTTCTTTCTCATTGGCTACTACCCCGTGATTGACCATTTCGTTCATAGAAGTATAGTCCGTAACAACGAATCCATCAAAGCCCCATTCATGGCGCAAAATACTGGTTAATAGATAATGATTGCCCGATGCTGGGATTCCATCGTAGTCATTGAAAGAAGTCATGACCGTAGCAGCCCCCGCCCGCACGGCTGATTCGTAAGGAGGTAAGTAGTATTCTCTAAAAAAACGCTCGCTCATGTCCACCGTATTGTAATCGCGGCCTGCTGTGGCTGCGCCATAAGCAGCAAAATGTTTCACACAAGCCAACATGTTATGGGTACTACCGATCTGTTTGCCCTGAATACCGCGTACCCTCGATTCGGCGATGCGACAACCAAGCCAAGTGTCTTCACCGGCACCCTCCATGACCCGCCCCCACCGTGGGTCGCGGCTGACATCCACCATAGGCGCGAATGTCCAATGCAGTCCTGCCGCGCTGGCCTCAGCGGCGGCTATACTGGCTGATTGCTCCATCGCACCTAGATCCCAAGAGGCGGCTTCTCCGAGCGGTATAGGAAAAATAGTTTTATACCCGTGGATGACATCAAACCCAAAAAGCAACGGAATTTTCAATCGTGTTTCTTCTACAGCTATGCGTTGCAGTGCACGGGTGAATACAACCCCGTGGCTATTGAATAGATTGCCGCAAGCCCCCGATCTAATATCATTTTTGTAACCTTCGCGGATGGTTGGCCCTGTACTACCCCAATCAGTAGTGTAAAGGGTCAGTTGCCCAATTTTTTCCTCTATAGTCATCAAGGCAAGGAGGGAGTCCACCCGTTTATTGATAGCCGCATCTTCTTTGGATGTATTATGGGTTACCTTGGTGGTTTTTAGCCCAGCAGAAGGGTTGCAGATAAAAGCCTGCAAGATCGCTCCAGCACCTAAAACCAAGAGTAATTGACGTAAAATACTAAAATTGTAAAAATTATTTTGATACATATTTATTGTTTTTTCTGCGAAAAAATCCATTCCATCACCGCTGGGTTATAGTAGGTTTCTTGCCAAATTGAATGCCCAAGTGTGTTGTATTCGGTGTATTTTACTGTTGATTTATTGGTTTTCATGGCATTCACCATCCGCAATGACCATTGTGGTGGCACCACATCATCGCGCCTTCCGTGTAGTATCCAAAAAGGTATTTTCTGAAAATTCTTTGATTGCGATGTATCATAACCTCCGCATAGGGGCATGGCTGCTGCAAATAGATCAGGTAGCCGATTGACCAAATCAAATGTCCCAAATCCGCCCATGCTCAAGCCCGTGATGTATATCCTATTGGGGTCAATTTGAGGATTTTCGACCAATGTTTTTTCCAATACTTTTATCAGCAACCGCATTGGCTCAGTGGGTTGCGGTTGGAATACTGGACCTTCTGGCCTTTTCACTTCGCACCACCGCTGGTCATTGGGACACTGCGGTGCTATAATGAAGCAGGGATTTTTTTGATAATTTTCTTTTTCTACAAAGGCTAACACGCCGTTTGATAACTGGGCTTCATTGTTGTTCCCACGTTCGCCCGATCCATGCAGGAAAATAACAAGGGGCAATTTATCGGTTGGGTTCAAAGACGGCTTAAAATCGTGGGGCATCCCTGATGGTGTTACCAATCTGTATGGCAAACTGGAACTTGCCGATTCTCGATAAATATGCCGCTCAAAAAATGGCTTGGGATCTTGGGGAATTTCTTCATTGCGCTGCGTATGATATTCCGCCGTTAGCCTTGATTTGGGCTGATGCTCCAGCCAGCCTCCATCGAATCCGGCTTTTTGCAAACCTTTGACAATGTAAGGATTGCGCTTCATCAGATTCCATAAAAAACCAGTGCGATAATTTTCGATCATCAAAAGTATTGGCCCTTGATCTATGCCCAAATAGTCTGTATCAAACCAGCCTTCTGGCAGTTGTCCGCAGGCAGTAAAAGAAGGATTGAATGCATCTTTGAAGCCATAAGGCCCTATGAGTGAATCGTAGTAGGTTTGCCACATGGTTTCTAGGGCGGGCAAACAAATTTCGGGGGCGAAAGGCAGTGAGCCACCCGCCGCAGTGGGGGCAATCGTGCCATCGTCTTCTGCATAATCAGTGGCTACACCCCTAGCGTTATAGCCCTTAAATCGGTCTCGATCAGTACTGCATTTGGAAGTAGGGTCGTATTTTGAAAACCAGTCAGCAGGACCATCGCAAGCGGTTAAGCCCCATACGTTTTGTTGGTATCCCTTGAATTTTCCAGGATTTTCGATACAATAGAGCCTATTGGAGATGGTAGCACGGCGGCTATTTTCAAAATAATCAAACCCTGATTTTTTATTGAAAGGATCGCTAATACCCTTAAAATCTATCCAAGTGTGGCTGTATTGATGGCCAAATAAAGGGCCAAAGTTGAGGTGTTCTTGGCCTTGAAATTGATCTACATAATAACTATTGGTCCAAGCGTCCCAAGCCGATTCGGGGATGGGATGCGTGGGCGAACCCAAGGCTAAAATGTATAAAATCATGGCTTCATTGTACCCCCACCATTCAGCGTTTAAAAAACCTCGTTCGGGCTTCCAGCCCATACTCAAGCGATCACTTTGATTGAGCATCCAATCCCATTCTACCCGCCTATATATAAAATCGGCTGATTCACGAATGGCCTTTTCTGTGGCATTATTGCCATCAAAATAGGTTTGTGCCGACAAAATACCCGCCAATAATAGCCCCGAATCAATGGTGGATAATTCCACATCCTTATACCGATGGCTGTTGGTATGATCTAAAAAATGATAGAAGAATCCATGATATCCTGTGGTACCAGCAATGGCATCGCCTTGTGGCAAACTTTTTAGGATATTTAAGGTTCTCAAGGTTCTCTCTGCGGCATCTTGGCGGGTTACCCACCCGCGCTCAACCCCAATAAGGTAACTGCTCAAACCAAATCCTGTGGCCGCAATGCTGCTGAACTGAACCGTGGGCCAGCGATCGGGGATTTGTGCATTGACATCGGCCAAATCCCAAAAGAAATAAAAGGTTCGGCGTTGCAGTTCATCTAAGGAAAATGCCTTTTCAAGCGGGTGCGTAGGTGGCACTGGCACTTGTGTTGTGGCCGGTAAAACCCGGCACAGCAATATAAAAAAGAGAAGTCTATGCACAAGGAGAGTTTAATGGTGAATGATGCATGGATGCCTTCGTTCGTCACAAATTAACGACGCTTTTAAGAAATGCTATAATGGGCCGTGCGATACAGTTTAGGGTATCTGCCACGACCCATCTAACAAAATTACGATTACATTTTTACAAATTTCGAATTACCCACCAGTTGCCCTTTGGCATCGAAAGCAGTCAATATGTACTGACCAGTTGGGAAATTAGAAACCATGATTTCAGTACGGGTTTCTGCCGTGATATTCAAAGCCGCGACACGTTGGCCAAACACATTGAAAATGTCAATGTGAGCAATATCATCTGTATTTTCAATCCATAGCAAATCTGATACTGGATTGGGCGAAACATTCAGGCTCGCTACTGGATCAGGGCTGAAAGTGCCACTCATACCACAGTTGCCTACACCAACCACCATGTCATCAAAATAAGACGTGACATCAGTGCCTGTGGCATCAACAGTAAGGTCAAAAAACAGCGTTACACGCGTGTATTCCGCATTATCAGGTGCAGCGGCGAAGTTGTATGTGAGTTCCTCCCATTCGTTCACCTTAGTATTTGGTACAATTAATTCTATATTAGGTGCTCCAGTCTGGGAGGCCTCTAATTTCACTGCAAAATTGCCAATATGATCCATGTGAACCTTGGCCTTGACGGTTTTAGTACCTTTGAAATCAATGGCAGCATCCAAGTCTCCATACATACCTGCAAATGGTGCGCCGTCGCCGGCTTTCACGAATTTACCAACTTTAGTACTGGTATTGATGGTAGCAGGGTTTGGATTATCAATGACTTCAAACTGATAGCCTGCGGCCTCTAAAGAACCATTAGCAAAATACTTAAAATTAGAGATGGTTGTAGCCACTGTTTCGTGATCGTCAATACAACCACTGTAGGCTGCACGTGCCCATTTCAGATTGTCAATATAATAAATGGTCTCTGGGTTGCTATTTCCAGCATTGAAGAAAATGCACAAACGCTTATGGTCAGCACCGATTTCACTACTGAAATCCACATTAAATTTGTGCCAAGCATTGGCCACTTTAAGGGTATCCCAAATTTCTTTGGCCGGAGAAGTGCCACCTTCCAACTTGAACAGTACGGGTATTGCCGCAGGGCCCCACATTTGAATACTAAGTTGGTTGAAAAGGCTAAAATCAACACCAGCAGGGAATTCTACGCATAAGGCAGTCCAAGGATCATTCGCGGGATCTTTGTACTCACCTGCTTTGAGTGACCCGTTTTGCGGGGTCAGTTGCGGATTGTTGATCGCAGTCAATTTATCATTGCCTGATCCGTAAGTGTAATTGCGTTGGCATTCAAAATCATCAATGATATTAGGAATCGCAATGGTACCTGCGCATGGGTCAATTGTGGTTTCAGACTGATTAAGGTTGTCAAAATACCAGATTTGGCCGCTGGCCGCTGTAGCCGGAACGAAAATGATGCGAATTTCTTGGAAATCAATAATCGCAGAAAAGGCCGAAAAATCGAAACTTAATGTCTCCCAGACTCCAGGCGTAACAATGGTTGCTTCTTGTTCTTTATTCCCTTGTGCTTGTGATATCAACTGCACTAATACAGTGCCTCCCACGCCAGCAGGACTCAATACATCTATATTGATCTGTGAATTGGTCGAAAGATCAAAAGGCAAAAGACTCAGCCCTTGCAAAGTAGAAAAACCACTTGCGCCTTTGGTATAGCAACCTACTTTGGTCGAACTATTCACGCCGCCAGGTGCTGGATTGTCAACTGGGCCAGTAAATGAACCATGTATTGGAGCATTTTGGTCGAGTCCTTGCCAACCAAGGCTAATTCCATTTTGGAAATTTTCCAAAGCGGGAGCAGCAGGCTTAGGCCCTACTTTTATATTGTCTATATAATATACTTCGCCAGAATTGCCATTGACACCTGCATTGAAAAACACCACCCATTTGCGGTGTCCTTTTCCTGCTTGATCACTAAAATCACCACTGTAAGTAACCCATTTATTGGTCTCTGTAACATCTATAAATACTTCTTTGGCGGGGTTAGGGCCGCCTTCCAACTTGAGCAATAATTTTCCCGTAATGGGAGCCCATACCTGCACCGAGAACTGGTTATTCAGGATCAAGTCATAGGGGGTTTCATTGTCAATAACCAATGCTGCATACTCCGTGCCGGGGCCAGAAAAATCGGCAAAACGGCCCACTTTTGGTGAACTGTTATCCATGCTAATATTTGGATTGCCCACTACAGAAAGACTATCCCATCCGCCGGAATAGGTTGCATTTCTATTGCACTCGAAATCGTCGAGGATATTTGCATTGAGGGTAGCACCAATGCATTGGCTTGGTACTGCACAGACATTGTCAAAATAATAAGTATCGCCACTGGTTTCTACACCTGGATCAAAAAATATGACTATTTTTGAAAGACCCGTATTGGCGGCTTGGGCACTAAAATCGAAAGTATAGGTCTGCCAAGCACCTGTGACAGCTATGTTCTTGATTTTGTCAAATCCACCTCCAGAGCCTTCCAATTTGAATAAAATCTGGGTTGGTGCAGTGGCATAAATATCTATTTTGAATTGATTATTCACGCTCATATCAAAAGGTGCGCCGTTGTCTGCTAAGAGAAGGCTGTAAGCGTGCATATTAGATTTGACATAGGTAGCACAATAGGCACTGCTATTGATTTGGTTCGCCTCTGGATTGTCATCTGGAAAAGTCACTGAGCCATCTAAAGCCTGAAAAGTGAGGCCTGGTATCTCAAAATCGGCATAGCAAATTTCATATTTCCCAGCCGTCAAATCATCAAAATAATAGGTATTATTGCTTGGATCATTGCCTGGATCAAAGAAAATAATGATCTTTGTTAAGCCAGTCATGGCGGCTCCCGCGCTCATGTCAAAATTAAGTTCTACCCATTGGTTGGCTGCTGGCATAACAGCCGACTTCTCAACGGATTGACCGGGGCCTTCAAATTTCAGCAATATGGGTGTGGCGGTGGCACACCATACTTTTAGTTTAAATTGGTTGTTTTGGGAAAGATCCAAGGGCTGAGGCAAAGAAGGCACCCAAAACAAACTGTAACCAAAGCCCTGCGCTTTGGTGTAAGAGCCTACTTTGGCACTGCTATTGACTAGGTCAGAGCCCGGATTGTTGATGACCCCATTGTAAGTACCGTCGGCGGCCGACCATGGTAGGTCGGAACCTGCGCCTTCAAAATCTTCATAGACGATCTGTGCCTTCAGTGTGGATAAGCAGCAGCACATCAATAAAAGGGTGAAAAGTTTAAACTTCATAAAAAACGCAATTAAAAGGTTAAAAAGTTGAGAAAGTTATTAGTCTTTGGAGATGACAAACCGTTTCAAAATAAATCTTCCACGGTCATCATATATTTTTAAAAAATACACCCCATTGGGGCAAGTATTTACCTCTATTGAAGTCGAAATAATGGTTGGTGAAAATGCTCGTCCTATTGTTTTTGATTGAATGAGCAAGCCTTGGGCATTATACATTTGAATGGATAATGATTGTGGCGCTAACAGTGAGATTTCCACCTGAATGCTTGTATTGGCAGCCACTGGATTGGGAAACAAGGTGCAATCAAAGCCTAGGTTTTCTAAATTATTGGTTTCTGAGGTACTATCTGAAACAAAACCGATGGCATCTAAGGCGGGTTGTATTTCAATATTTTGCATAAATTTTTTCCAAAAAAGGCCCGACCGATGGTTTTCGATCATCACCACTATAGGGCCTTGGTCAATGGCCAAATACGAATTGGCAAACCAATTTTGGTCAAGGTTGAAAGCATCATAAAATCCGAAATCACCCCAGAGATTTTCCCCCAAATTTCTATAAAAATGGCGCAAAGCCGCCATGCTCTCTTGGGGTGTATAAGGCATACTGGCCAATGCGGCCGTAGGGGCAATGGTACCATTATCGTTGGAGGGGTAAGGGTCATGGGCTTGATAGCCCCAAGGGTTGTCGCTGGCCGTCAGTCCCCAGCACTCCTCCGAATACCCGTCGTGATTCTCTGGATTGGCAATGCTGTATGCTTGGTGTATGCGTGCGTGGTTTCTATTCCGGTTGAAATAATTGCAGTATTGATCTTTTTTGTGGCGAGGGTCAAAACCCAAGTATGAATAGTGGGCAAAAAACAAAGGCCCACCCGCAAAAGGCCCTACATAAATCGGAAACCCAAAATGAATGGAAGGATTGCTATAATTGCTATTGGCTGCCCAACCTGTTTGATATAAAGTAGGTGGTATTGGGTGCGTAGGTGAAGCCACAGCCAATAAATAAACAATCTGTACCTCATTGAAGCCCCGGAGTTGAAAATTCATCTGCCAATTATAATTAGGCGACCAATGCCAATACAGCACATTGCTATTGTTGCGTCGGTACCAATCCCATTCTACTTCTTCCCAAAGCCCTGTGATGGCATCCCTCAAGGCAGCCTCTAGGGGGTCAGGCTGGTCAAAATAGGTACGAGCGGCCAAAAGCCCTTGAATCAAAAAGGCCGTTTCAACCAAGTCTCCCCCATTGTCGAACTGGCTAAACGGGACAACATTGCCCGTCATACCATTCATCCAGTGCGGAAAAGCCCCGTGAAAACGATCGGCAAATTGTAGAAATGATGCTATTTGTATGAGCCGATTTAGGGCGGCATCTCTAGTGATCCATCCGCGTTCGGCGGCCGCAATGATGGCCATGACCCCAAATCCAGTACCACCTGTGGTGACGATTTCATCGGAGCCATACCGCTCCCTAGCCATACCACTGGCAGGGTGGCTGTGTTCCCAAAAATATCGAAAAGTAGATTCTTGCACCATGTCCATCAATTGTTCATCAGACATGGGAAAAGTGGTTGATTCCACCACCGATGAATAGGCACTCTCATTGATAGGCCCAGCCACTGTTTTTATTTTATACGATCTTGTTACGCCTGCGCCTTCGTCTCCTGTCCAATCAAATGAAAAATTTTGTTTGCCTGTTTGTTTCAAAAATGAATACGTAGCCCCGCCATCTATAGACCGAAATATCTTGTAACCTGTCACTTGAGTGCCGATCGCCTCCGTCCACCGCAGCCCTATATGCTGCTCAAATGGCCTAGCCACCACCTCTGTGGGCGGCAAAACCACCTGTGCTGACAACACAGCACTCCAACACACGCATATGATAACACCGAAATACTTGAATAACATACGTTTTAGTTTATACCTTATCAGCGGCATCTCCTTTTCAAAATTTGAAATAATATTTTGAAGTGGCCGCTATTTGAAATGTAAAACTACAACAATTATTCAAGTTTCTTACAAAATGACACCTCACTACTACTACGCCAACTGAAAATAAATCAAAATCAACTCAAAACCCGATGAGATACTCTGCCAAATTATCGGTTTCGGGCAAACCCAATTTTTTGCGCAGCCTATACCGCTTATTCTCTACCCCACGGAGCGACATATTCAAGAGGGGGGCTATGTCTTTGGAAGAAAGATTCATGCGCAGATAAGCCGCAAGCCGGAGGTCTCCTTGGGTCATATCAGGAAAATCGCGCATCAGGCGGCTAAAAAAGTGATCGTGTACTCGATTGAATGCTTCTTCAAAAATTTCCCAATCGTGGTCACCCTCCAAGTGTTCATCTATACGCCTTACAATTTTTTGCTTGAGGTTGGGGTCATTGGGCGTGGTGAGCAGTATATCCTTGAGGCTTTGGAGGGCTTCATTTTTTCGGATCAGGTTAAAAGCTGCGTTGGAGAGTTCCCTTGATTTGTTTTCTACTTCTATGCTTAGTTTCTCCCGCTCGGCCACTGTATTGCGGTGGAGAAATTCCTTTTCTTTTTCGGACTCTAAATGCTGACGTTGCTTAGTAAGCCGATGGCGATTCAATAATTCAATGCCTCCTAAGAACAACAGAAAGCCAATAAAATACATGCATCCAGCCCACTTAGAAGCATACCACGGCGGGGCAATGGTAAAAGTAATGAACGTTTCCGTGTCATATTTATCTGTTTTTACCCGAAACACATACTCGCCCGCAGGCAGATTGATGAACACTTGCTCCGACGATAATTGCCAAGGCGACCATTTTTCGGAGAAACCTTCCAAATACCAAGAGAACAAGGGTTGACGCTCATAATAAGGAACAGCAAAGTGAATCTTGATAGTATTGTGCCGATAATCAAACTGGAAAGGGATACCTACATTCGGGAAGTGGCCACCATCTATTTCAATGTAACGCACCACGGGTACTAGGTTCGTAATATTTGACAGGTCGGTGGCTGCACTATGCTTTTCATCGAGTATGGCAAACCCATTTTCAAGACAAAAGAGGTAGCGTTGGCTCGGTAGTGCAACGATGTTTTCGTAATGTGGTATCAATGCAATCGGTATCCTCGATTCATTCCCCGCTTCTTTGATTTGCACACTGGTGCTGTCAATCAAAAAATAGATTTTGTCATCTTTACCCGCAAGGTATTTGTAGCCATTATTTGATTTATCCAAAGGCAAAAACCATGTTTTATCTCCTTGTTGGCTGATTTGTACGGATCCATTGCTCGAATTGACCACGAGTTTGCCGCTTATCTTCGTCATATCAAGCAGGTGATCTGATGGAAGCCCATCAGCCTTCGTGTAAGCATTATATTCCGATATACGGGTTAGGTCGTCGCTCAACCGCACCCTGAACAGCCCTCGATTGGGGTGAACACCCCATAAATTACCCAAAGTATCGAATAGTATTTTCCTCAGAGAGAGATCAAACCCTTGTATTTTATGTGAAAAAGCCCATTGGCCAGCACTGTTTTTATGATAAGCCACCAAGCCCGTGTAAGTGCTTTGTATCAAAAAATCTGTACGGTTGGGTATTTTGATCAAGTTCCACCCCCCGGTGATTGGGTTTATCTTTCGCGCTACCATACCTTCTATCAAAAAAGTACCATCGTTATGGCCGCACAAAATTTGATTATCCATGATCTTCAAATCCCAGACCTGCCCTTGAGTGCCCTCTACCAACTTAAATACACCCGCTCCGCTTCTAGCAAAAAGCCCTTGATTGGTGCCTATGTACAACAAATTCCCTTGTTCAATAGAAGTATATACCGTTCCTATTTGCCCTGATTCATCCGTAAAATAATGTAGCGAAGCATCTAAAGACACCAGATCAATGCCCTTATCCATCCCGATCCATAGGTTTTGATCCCGATCTTCCTTTAGCGACAAAACCGTATTGTTTTGAAGGCCAATGCCTCTATTGAGGTGAAACCGAAGTTGGGCGATTGAATCCAATATATATACCCCATCCAAAACAGTACCGATAGCCCATCCCCCATGCATCAAAGCGATCCCTTTGTTGAGTTGATTTTTTTTGAACACGCTGTTCAATGCATGATTCCAAGGCTTGCAAATCCCATCTCGCCACTCATACATACCATCATTGGCGGTACCGATCCAAAAAGATTCAGCAGTACCGGCCATCATGAATTGAACAATTTTATCGCTTAGTATTTCTGTGCCAGGCAATAGCCTGAAAGTATGGTTTGGTAAGAGATCATAGATGCCTTGGCCTATGACGGGTATTTTGATGGTTCCTTCTATCTCTTGGGCAAACATAATGGCTCCCGGTGCTTTTAGCACGCGGACAACCGAATCCTTGTATTGATAGAGGGTCGAAAATGATTGAAAAAAGACACCCTCTCGGGTTGGTAATATATGCCAAATTTCTTCTTTGTCAAATAGATCAGAGGCAATGCCTTTGCTCAAATCGCGGTACTGATAGCCCCCACCATGAGGTATCCAGCAACCGAAAGTAGCAAAACCGCCACAATATATCACACGATCTAAACCAATAGCCACCGATCTGATTGCCTGATTGTGTTCCAAGGTGAATTTGCGCCACGAAGCACCATCAAATTCAAGCAAGCCACCATTGTTAGCCACGTACATCCAGCCCGGGTCGGCAAATTGGGAGATACTCCAGTTCTGATTTTGAGCACGATAATCGTTGGGAGCAAAATGTCGGATGTATGGCACATCTTGTGCAGTAGCCTGAATGGAAAGAAGACAGCAGAAAAGATAGGTAAGTTTATCACAACATTTCATAGGGCAAAGTAACGTAAATTACCCCAAACCGCATCATTGATACAAAAAATGCTGCCCTGCGTGATGCGGGGCAGCATAGAATCCTCATAGTGTGCTTCGTTTCGTCTTAATATTAGAATGACTGACCCGTAATTACATCGCGGGCAAAGAGGATTTTAGGTTTCCAGTATTTGGAAGTTGAAATATTTTCTACGACTACCCCACGGCTGCTGGTGCTATGCACACAGATGATGCCATCGGCGGTGTGTTCTACAACCATCGCTACGTGCTGGATACGACCACGGCCTCCAAAAAAGACCAAGTCGCCCGGCAATACATCGGCTAGGCTGATTTTGTACCCCTGCGTGGATTGGGTACGTGAAGAGGGTGATACTTTCACCTCAAATTCATCGAGGATGTAACTGGTAAAACCAGAACAATCGAATCCATTGGCGGGCGTGCGCCCAGCATGGCGGTATCGAATACCTGTGAAATTTTGTGCCCACCCGGCCACACCACTGCGAAATTGCAGGGCTTCAGCCTCGGCTTCGTCCGCTATACCCAAGGGCTTACGGTCGGTGCCTTTAAAACTTAGGCAAGGCAGCAGAATAAGGAACAAAAAAGGATACGTTAGTTTTGCAAATGATCTTTTGAGGTAACTGGACGGAAGTACTCCTGTCATGTGTGTAGTATTACCAGTTCACAGCAGGGGCGTGCCGCGCTCTTAAAAAGAGTGCACTGTTGAGTGAAAAAAAACGGTCGTTCTCAATTAGTAAACGGCAGTTTGAAAGCGGCTCTTGTACAAATATTAAAAGGATTGATTAAAATTCAAACTACCAAAAAAAGCATTCAATCCAGTACCGAACCGTTGCAAAGGTAGAAATCATTTTGATATTGCAATAATTTTTTCAAAAAAATTTTGTTCCAGCCCACTATTGCAGCCTAAAAACATCTGCATCTTGCAAAAAAGGCAATTGTTTGCGGTATTCTTGCTGGGTACTTAGATTTAATTCGGCAGTGACTATATTTTCCTGTTCTGAAATTCGGCAAACCTCGCCTCCTGAGTAATCAATGATGGTAGAGTTTCCGGAATACTCCAATCCGTTTCCGTCAACACCATAAATATTTACACCAATCGTAAATGATTGATTTTCAATGGCTCTAGCCGTTAATAGGGCATCCCACTGGGCAATTCTGGGTCTCGGCCAATTGGCCACGTAAATCAATAAATCATAGGGCTTATTTTTTCCAATTTTTAGGTTGCGAGACCAAGCCGGAAAGCGCAAATCATAGCAAATAAGGGGACGAATCCGCCAACCCTTGTAACTCACCAAGAGTTGTTTTTCGCCCGCCGTGTAGTAGTTTGTTTCGCCGCTCAAACCAAACAAATGTTTTTTATCGTAATGCTCAAAATGTCCATCAGGATGCATAAAAACAAGGCGATTGTAAAATCTCCCAGCCTCTACACAAATGAAACTACCTACGATGGCAGCATGCATTTCTCCCGCATTTTTCCGCAACCATTGAATAGTAGGCCCTTCCATGGTTTCCGCTAAAACAGACATGTTCATAGAGAAACCAGTGGTAAACATTTCAGGTAATACGACTAGATCGGTATGGCCCTTTAAGGCGGCCAAGTGTTCGCCTAATTTTGCTCTATTCTCGTTTGGGTTTTCCCAAACTAAAGAGGCTTGAATAATACTAACGCGCATTGCTTAATCTTCTCTGTAAGAAATAATCCAGAGGCCAAAGCTGGTGATGAGGCCATTGATAAGTATGGTAAGAAAGCCAACATCCACCCATCGCTTACAATAAATTTCTACGGCAAACGTGAGTAAGGGGGCTGCCAAACAGACCCACAGTACAAAATTATCGCGAATTTTGAGGTTGGTAAACAAGCCAAAGGCAAAAAGCCCTAGTAATGGCCCGTAAGTATAGCCCGCTATTTTAAATATAAGCGAAATGACAGCGGAATCGCTGACGGCATTGAGCACTAAAATAATGACCACGAATGCCGCCGAAAAGCCAAGGTGCACCAATGTGCGCTGCCTTTGCTGGCGTTTGTCAACAGCGGCTTGCGCGGCTATATGCTCATGATCGTGTTCATCAGAAATTGATTTTTCTTTTTCAAAATTAAGAAAATCTATACAAAAACTCGTGGTGAGGGCCGTGAGTGCAGAGTCGGAACTGGAGTAGGTACTGCCGATCAATCCAAGTATAAAGAAGACACCGGCTACGGCATCCAAATGATTGAAGGCTATTTTAGGATACAATTGGTCGGTACGACCAGTCAATTCCAAACCAATAGAGGTGGCATACTGATAAAGCAAAGCACCCAACACCAAGAAAAGAAAATTGATGATGACCATATAAAAACAGAAAACAAACATGTTTTTCTGTGCTTCCTTAATATTTTTGCAAGCAAGGTTTTTTTGCATCAAATCTTGGTCAAGCCCCGTCATAGCAATAGCCACCAAGGCTCCACTCAAAAACTGTTTCACAAAGTGGTTGGGATCCGTCAAAAAATTATCGAAGAAGAATATCTGTCCATATTTGCTACTCATTACGTTGCCAACTATATCAAACACGCCATAATTTAAAGCATTGCCCACTGTATATACCGTAAATACCAAGGCCATCAAGAAGAAGGTGGTCATAATGGTATCGGTCCAAATGATGGTTTTTAGTCCACCTTTATAGGTGTAGGCGTATATCAAGGCCAACATAATGGTGACTGTGACTACAAATGGAACACCAAGGGGGGCAAATACAAAAGTCTGTAGTACACTCGCCGCTAAAAACATGCGGGCTGCTGAACCAAAAGTACGTGCCAATACAAAGAAGCCAGCACCCGTCTTATAAGACCAATACCCAAACCGTTGTTCTAAATATCCATAAATGCTGGTAAGATTGAGCCGATAATACATGGGCATCAATACCGTGGCAATAAAAAAGTAGCCTACTAGATAACCCAACACGACTTGCATGTAAGAAAAGGCCATATTGACCCCAGTGCCACCTACTGCGCCGGGAATACTGATGAACGTGACCCCGCTGATACTGGTGCCTATCATGGCATAAGCAATCACCCACCAAGGGGCTTTGCGCTCGGCTAAAAAGAACCCTTCATTGGTGACTCCACGGCCAGTGTACCAAGCCACGCCCATAAGCATAGCAAAATACAACAACAATACAACTAATACGAGTGCAGGTGTAAGATGTGACATCTTTCTGATTAAATATCGGCAAAAGTAGTATTTTCCTGAATTCAGAAAAATATTATTTCTTTCTTAGGAGCGGCAAAAAAATAACTTATCCTTTTTAACTGACTGCTATTCACCCGAACTGCCCATCTTTTGACTTAAATAGTACTACTATTTGCGCAAAAAGATAGTTGTTTGGGCAAAAATCAATCTACTTAAAAAGAACAGTTATTATTTTGCCGCTCCTTACCTATTTTTTATTTTTGTCTTCCTCATTGATTCTCTCTAAAAGTCCGGCTACCCGGTACATTTCATCCACTGTATCATCGAGGAAAAACTCTATTGTGGGCATACGGCGCATTTGCTTGCCTACTTTGACCGCCAATTCTTGACGCAATGCTACAATATTATCCTCAAGTTCAAGTATAACCTCTTGTTTGAGTTCCGTACCATATACACTGATGTATATTCTAGCGGCCAATAAATCGGGGGTCATCTTCACCTCTGTAACGGTGACCAACTTACCACGACCATATATATTGCTACCCATTTCGGTCAGGATATTTCCAAAGTAGCGTCGGATCACTTCGCCTACTTGCTTTTGTCTGATAGATTCCATATGTTAAATCTTTTTAATCGCCCCACCCAGGTTCATTATCGTCGCTGGCAGGTTGCTGGCGTACTATGCCAAACTCTATTTCACGTTGGCAGGTTCCGCAGATACCGTACAAATTGAGCGAATGGTGTGATATTTTGAAATTTAGCAACTCGCCAACCATGTCTTTGATCTGCTGTACCCTTGGGTCGCAGAACTCTACTACTTTGCCGCAGTTGGCGCAAATAACGTGGTCGTGTTGCTTGAATCCATATGATTTTTCATATTGAGCCAAGTTTTTGCCAAACTGATGCTTCTTCACCAGATCGCAAGAGACCAACAACTCCAAGGTGTTGTAAACAGTGGCACGGCTGACCCGATAATTTCGGTTTTTCATGTGGATATACAGTGCCTCCGCATCAAAATGATCGGTGCGTTTGTATATCTCTTCCAAAATAGCGAATCGTTCGGGCGTTTTGCGAAGCCCCCCTTTTTCTAACTGAGAGGAAAAAATATTGAGTACCTGTTTGATCAGGTCTTGTTCATTTCTAACAGCAGACATGATATATTTTTTGCAAAAGTAAGGCTTAATGCTGAAAATACGGCAACTCCAAGTCCTTTTCTGAAACTATTACTAAAGATAGGTCAAATTGCCAATCAATATTTAAATTTGGATCGTCAAATCGGATCCCTCCTTCGTCGGCTTTGGAGTAATAATTGTCGCATTTATATACAAATTCGGCAGTATCGCTCAATACCAAATAACCGTGTGCAAAACCACGCGGTACCCACAACTGCTTTTTATTTTGTGCCGACAACAATATACTGTACCATTGGCCATAAGTGTTAGAATCTGGGCGGACATCCACCACTACATCTAGGACTTCTCCTTCTGTCACCCGTACCAATTTTGATTGCGCCGCCGCGCCTTTTTGATAGTGCAACCCCCTCAACACGCCTTTGGTTGATCGCGCTTGGTTGTCTTGCACAAAATCAACGGCCAACCCCGCAGCATCCCACGTTTGTTTGTTGTAACTTTCGAAAAAATACCCCCTTTCGTCGCCCCATACCTTGGGATCAAACACTAGTAAATCTTGGATTCCTGTTTCTGTAAACATAAAATTGTTATGAATTTGGCGGCAAAGGTAATGTTTCGTGGTGAGGAATGATACCTGATGAATAACCTGACCTGCACATGATGAAAATAAATCTTACAACCAATTGATTATGAACAATTTGTACTCATTAAAAATCAGGATCAGCGGAGATATTGATGTAAAAGCGACCATGTTTTTCGCTTGATTCAGCCACCCGAGCGAAATGAACATAAGTGTGGAGATGCGATGCGAGCGGTATGGTTTTTCATCATTATGGTTTAAATAATTTGATTTGCTAGTCGCAACAGCTGCGGGATCTTTGATCTACAAAGTTATGGGGGTTTGGGGTTTATATGCATTACGGTAAGTGTTAATGGCAGTTCATGTTTTGATCATGGGTGTATTAAACAGGAAAATGTGGGCGTGCTTTGATACATACGGCAAATAATGGTCATTGTTGTGTTAAATTTTGGCGGTAATCTTCCATGGTACTGTTTAGGCATTATCTTTGTTTTTTGACTGGATACACTTCCAACTATAAGCCAGTATCAAACACATAAAACATGAATATTAGCAGTAAAAGATTCTTCTTCTTTTGGCTTACGGGCTATTTCGTTGTTTCTTTCTCCCTATCTGCTTCAGGGCAATATGCACGTACTGTCACTGGCAAATACACGGATATGGTGTTTCGATCAGCCAATAACAAAATATATGCTGCTGGATTTGAAACCACCTTTGGGGCACCAGTAGATCCTTATCTTGCCGTGATAGACCCTCAAACCGCAATTGTGGAGCAAAAGATACCGTTTATTCAACTTATCCCTAAACTTGCACTTTCAGATGATCAATCGGTTTTATATTGTGTATCTGGCGATTCCATTCATCGGTATAATTTTGCATTGGGGGCATTTGATTTGCATTTTGGAAACCAATTTCCTTCTGATGGACTAGGCCCTCATTTTGTAGGGGACGTTTTGGTATTACCCGGACAGCCTAACACTGTTGTTATTGGATGGGTGCTCAATAATATTATTTCAAAAGATGTTGTAGGTGTTTATGAAAATGGTATCCTGCGGCCTAATACTATAAATAATATTTATCAATATGAAAACATAACCACTGATGGTAATTTTATATATGGACATGACCTGTATTCTGGTGGAACAGGTTTGCGTCCAGCAGCGGTCAATACCAATGGATTATCGCCCTTATCCAATTCTTATGCCTATAATACGGGAAAAATTAGCTATTTTGATGGGCGGCTTTACGGATCGGGCGGGGCAGTTGTCAATATCGGAAACAATGCACAATTGAGCAAGGTCGGGCAATTGCAAACGCGAGGAGGGAAGTCAACCATTATGCCGTATTTGCCCGGATCAGATACGCTTTATCTGCATACCTTTGATGGATTCAAAGTATTTTTACAAAAGTTTGATCGCAATAATTTCCAATTGTTATCAGAAGATCTGCTGAGCACCCTGAAATCTCCTTATTTACCAGATCAGGTGACGGCATTGGGTAAACCCGATGTAGTGGCAGTGCGAAGCCTTTTTATCATACATATCATAAACCATTGCGTTTCTTCAATCACAAGCGTTCCAAATTTTGACAAGCCTATTTATTATGGTTGTTATAGCACCGCTGATACTTTGCAAATTACAGCACCAGAGAATTTCCCAGATGACCAATATTACTGGTCTAATGGACATAAGGGGAAAGTAATTGCGCTGCCAAATTCGAATACATTTCCCTTGATACTGTCTTATCAGGTAGCAGACCCAGCAGGATGCCTAAGTCCTTCATCGGAACCAATAGAGGTTCAGACAGCCTTTGCTTTGCCTCCTACACAGATTGGATCTCCTGCTGGAAATAAAATCTGTATTGGTGGTTTTTTAGGCTTAGAAGCGGGTGGTTATCAAGATGATCGTTTAATTACCTACTTGTGGTCAAATGGAATGACTGGTAAACGTATTAGAATTGAAACACCTGGCTCTTATTTTTGTCGAGCACTATCTCCCCAAGGCTGTTTGTCTCAACCAAACCCTTGGCCATTTATAGTAGTATCACAAAATACTCCTACGCCTCCTGTGCCGCAAATTAGTATCATTGGCAACGGTGATGGCGATGAAATTATTTGTGCCGCCGACAGTGCTAAAATTATGGCTCCTTCTGGTTATGAACTTTACATTTGGTCTGATGGGCTTCAGTCTTTTCAAGAATCGATCCGAAATTTACCCGCAACTGATGCTCCAGTTTGGGTGCAAATAGCCAACGATTTTGGCTGTAGAAGTGAACAATCGAATGTGCTGAACCTGAAAAGGTATCCTAGTCCACCTAAGCCCACCATTCAACGTTCCAATAACCTTTTGGCTTCCAGTGCGATACAGGGTAATCAGTGGTTTTTCAATGGGAATCCCATTGGAGGAGCCACAGAACAGTATATAACGGTATCACAAGCGGGCACTTACACCGTACAGGTGACCTTACAGGCAGGTTGTCCTTCTCTTATTTCCGAGTCTTTTGAATATATCCCCTAATGTGTAAATCTAAAATTATGTTCCGATTTTTGCTGTTTTTGACCTCTTTATTAGCATTTCTTAGTGTACACGGGCAAGACTTTAGAACCATTGATTTGCCGGTTCAGGATATATGCTATAGCCAAGCAAATGATCGTTTGTACGCCGTGATCGGCGGCACTCGCGCTGATGGAAATGCCATTTTGATACTGAATCCCTCCACAGGTGCTATTGAACAACGCATCGAAATAGGAAGCGAACCCTCATTAATTCGTGTCACAGATAATGGCCGTTATCTGTATGTTATGCTATATGGTGCGCCTTATTTACAACGGTATGATTTGATGAATGGCGTTATTGATCCTTCAGTAACAACGGAAAGCATCTTTTTTCAAAATGGAACCAATATCTATTTCCCCTTTTACTTGAATGATTTGGTCCCTTTGCCAGGTTCGGGGACAAGCGTTGCGGTCTCGCACCTTGGAAGTGGCACTCCAGCCTTCCAAGGATTATCTATTTTTGACCAATTATCAGCGCGTCCAAACCAAATACCCTCTTCTGTGACAGGGGGAGATCGAATTTTTGTCAGCGATGACGGGCAAACACTCTGGGGATTAGGTCATGATTATGAACCCAATGCCTTGCATGCCTACCAAATTTCAAGTGGCGGCCTTGTCAGTCAGGCTAATTACCCCAATATAATCACTGGCTCAATAAAGCATGTTAGCCATCAAAATGGACGAATTTACTTACAAAATGGACAAATTTTAGATATTACCTCAAATGGTACTCCAACAGTCTTGACGACTTTGGATGTTGGTCAAAACGTATCTTCCGTTGTCCATGCACCCATGGTTCCGGCTTTAGACTCTAATGATATTTACATGGTTACGGATTACGACCCAAACTATCAGGGGTATCAGTTAAAAGTGTATGATAAAACTAGTTTCGGTTTGCGCAAATCACACATCATTCCAAACTTTCGGAACACGGATTTGCCTATTAAATTAATAAGTCTTGGAAAAGGTCGGGTAGCCATGATTGCAACCCATCAGAATAGCGACCAACTCGTCCTCTTTAATGATGCTCCCTGCCAGCCACTTGATTTGAATCTGATGATTAATACAACACCTTCTGTGAATGGTTGTGTGGGTGATACGATTGAATTAATTCCGACACCAGGTTATGGACAATACTTTTGGTCAAATGGCACCCAAGCCCCAACACTTCGGGTTACTGCCACGGCACAAATGACGGATAGTTTCTCTTATAGGGTACTTGCACCCAATGGATGCTTGAGCAAACCTTCGTCCAGTGTATTGGTTAGAATGGAACCTGTACCGGGTTTTTTTGACGTATATCTAAGTGGTAGTCGCAATATCATCTGTCCCACAGAGATTGCTTCGTTCGTAGCTGATCCTAATGTACCCAATATATCTTTTTTCACTTGCTCTAATGGAGACACTGCACAACTTAACCAATACTTTAATGTGAATCAGGGTGGGATTTATTACATAACGGCCGTTGGCCCTACGGGCTGTAAATCTTCGCCGAGGGCTGTCGAGATATTTGAGGCACAGCCGGGAGGCAACATGCCTCCTGCCATTAATGCTGATGGGCCCTTGACTTTTTGTAGCAATATACCCACTACGCTAAGCACTCCTTTGGGTGCATACGGTTATGAATGGTCGAATGGTAATACCACACATTCAATGATACCCCCGTGGACGGGAGATTATTCAGTTCGGATATTGTATGAAAACGGGTGTAAAAGCCCTTGGTCTGATACAGTAGCCATAGTGAGAAATGCTTCCCCATCGGGGTTATCTATTGCAGAATCGTTTTTAGATTTGCAGGTTACCTTTCCATCACAAATAGGAGATAGCCTACAATGGTCGCTCAATGGATTCGTATTGCAGGATGTAAACAGTACTTATTACACCCCTACCCAAAACGGATTTTATACGATCCAAAATTTTGAAGAGGGTTGTGTTTCTATCATATCCCAGCCTTATGTTTATCCACAACCTGTTCAAGTAAAAATTAATACTTTCACTGGATCACCTAATTTTTACCAATTAACGGCCGTAGCAAGTCCCATTAATGGTTACAATTATCAGTGGAGTAATGGCAGTACCAACGCTTTTATTGAGGTTTATGAAGCCAATACGTATTGTGTTACAGTAACACGTATTTCTGATGGTATCACGGCAACCACCTGTATCGAATTATTGGCAAATGATCGTTTTATTGCCAATATTAGGGGGGCTGATGGTAATTTATTCATCCCCAATATTCCTGTTGTCATTTATGATGAAAATAGTACATCGAGCATTCCTGTTGAAACTTCGATTACCAATTTAAATGGCGTCGCCTTATTTGAAAACGTACCAGCAGGCAATTATAAGATTAGGGCAATTCCTGACAATAACAGCCCCCAATCTGCCCAACTAATGCCCACGTATTGGATTAATGGGGTAAGTTGGTTAGATGCCGCATCGTTTAACCTTAGTGGAATACGGCTAGAAGATACTCCTCCCCCACAAATATTGCTCCAAATGATTCCCTTGGTCATGTTGAGTGGAAATGGTGTGATCAATGGTGTTTTGACCGATGGGCTACTTGCCTTTGGGGGCAATGGGACTGAGGGTATTCCACTGGTTGGCGTTAGCGTATTTTTATACGATGCCTCCGGCAATGTAGTTGCCTATGCCATTACCGATGTCAATGGAGTTTATTCTTTTATCAATTTGCCGCCGGGCATCTACACCATTGTAGTGAATTTGTATGGTGTCCCTCCCATATCAAGACAGGTGGAGGTTACACTTGGCGCAGTCGTAAACAACATGAATTTCACTTTAATCAACGGTGCTTTTGTAGTAAAAACCCTTGATTTATCTGCCATTAATGCCCTTTTATGGCCTAATCCGACGGCGGATAAGGTACAGATTGAAATCCATCACGATGCAACCATAACCCTCTATAATACTATTGGACAAAAAATGCAGCAACTAGACCATAAGGAAGATCAGATAACGACCTTATCTTTAGCGCACCATCCTGATGGCACATATTTTCTTCAAATCAATGACAAAGATGGAAAAGCAGCCCTAGTGAGTATTGTAAAGCAAGGGAATTAGGTTACAAATACTATAATGCGCCCCAAAAACTGGACAGTCACAAGCATCAAAATAAGGCAGCCAAATGGCTGCCTTATTGTCGGGATGACAGGATTCGAACCTGCGACCACACGCCCCCCAGGCGTGTACTCTACCGGGCTGAGCTACATCCCGTTTTCACTGCTTAGACCTATACATACCCAAAAGCATCTTAGAAATCTGCTCATAGTTATTGTACATTTCTGTATAAGTTTTTTCATCTATTTGGCCGAGGTCATATACCAATTGTAATAGGGCGGTACATTCATAAACCGACCCACGAGCCAAGGTGTAAAAGTGCTTTTTATCGGTATCACTGATCCTTCCAGTACCTTCGGTAAGGCTGAGCAGCGAACTAATACTGGAGCGTTTCCACTGATCCCGTATGTAAGCGTCCATGGAGGTGTGCGAAAACAAAAATTTTAACACTGACTTGTTTTGCGATCGGGTAACCTGATATAATTCAAGCCTTTCAAAATCAAACATAAGGTCTATTGTTTTAAATTATTGATAATCTCCCACACATACCTCGAATTTGTCGGATCAACGGGATTCGAACCTGTGACCTCCACGATGTCAACGTGGCGCTCTAACCAACTGAGCTATGACCCGAATCACGCTTTCGGGCGGCAAAGTTACGATGACTTTATCTATATTTGCAAATAATTTGAAATGTACCACGAAAAAAATACACCTTATGTATTAAAATCAAATAGAGTCGCTTTACCTTTGACACCTTTGTAAGATTATACTCACTCGGGTGCTTGAAAAACCACCATTTATTAAATTTCCGCATGAAAGAACAAATCTTTAAACTTATTGGAGAAGGTAAGACCGAGGAAGCCCTCAAATTGTTGGTCGAGGCTGACAGCAGTGCAATACTATTGCAAGCAAGGTTCAACAACGGTAAGAAGCAATATAATCAAAATCTGATTGATTACAGCGAGTGGGGTCGGATCCAAGCCTCTGTCAACAACGGTGCTTTGGAGATGGCGGGTTCTTTGAGGCCGGGCACTGGTAGCGGTGGTACTGGTGCCACAGGCTCATCGTCGGCTGGAGCCGCCACGCACAAGGTTTTTATATCATACAACCACAATGACGCCTTTGCCATGCGGGCTGTCAAGGCGCACTTGGAAGACAACGGTATTCAAGTATTTGTGGATATTCAAGACATGGGTGTGGGTGAAAACATTCAGGCTTTTATTGACAAGGCCTTCAAGGAAACACAAATCATCTTGTCTATTGTGTCTGAAAACAGCCTAAAATCAGGGTGGGTGAACAAAGAGTTGAGTGCTACCTTTTTATTTGCCCGTTTTGGGTCGAAGTGGCTTCCAGTGTTGTTGGATCAAAAATGTTTTGATTCTGGTTTTTACAACGATGCCTTGGATGGTTTTGATGAGAAAAAAGCCGCTATCCAAGAAAACATCAAGAAAGCCTTGGAAAAAGGCCGAGGCATTGAGCCATTTACGGATGAACTGACGCGGATCAATGACCTAAGCAATGATTTTGGAAAAACGATTCAGAATCTAAAAAACCACCTGTCTGTGGATGTTAGTGGAAAATTGTTTGATTCTGGTATGGGTGCAGTGGTACGAGCCATCAAGTCCTGATGAAACGCTGGTGGTATCGGCTATTGGCTACTTTGGGTGGCTTTGTCGTGGTATTTCTTTTGTACCTCAACATAAGGCTTTATGATACCCCCCAATGCTTCACGCTGGTAGGTGGTCGCACTTTGAATGAGGATGTTTTTCAGCAATTAAGATATTTGAAGCGGGTGATCCACGAGGATCATGCCGCAGAAGACATGCAGATCCTCTACCCAGAGGGCTTTGTGTTTATGCATGCATTGTATGCCTTGGCTTGGTGTGATATTTTGAAAGACCTCCCTCCCGATGGTATGTATTGGCAAGAAGGGATGCATTGCTCATAGTTATGACTTGGCCCGAGATCAAAACCTAGAAAAAAGCAGGGGTGCATCGCAAGCGTTAATTTTATATTTCATGTGGGAAATAGATGCTGAATTTGGAGCCTCTCAATATCGGCAGTTTAGGGATCAATTTTTAGGTTATCGGTTGGGTTTACCGGGTATTCGAGAATATCCTAGCACCAGCCTTGGATTGGGAGACGTGGATTCGGGGCCTATTGTAATAGGCATTGGTGGAGCGGCTTCTATTACGAGTATCAAGACGGCCTTGAGGTACCAAGATTACGAATTGGCACTGGCCTTGTACCAAGGCGTGTCGGCTTGCTTGTTTCCAAGTACGGATGCCAACGACAAACGCTACTTACTTGGAAAACTCCCCATTTTGGATGCCTTTATGGGCTGGGTTAGTGCTGATATGTGCCATACCCAAGGGGTGAATCTCCCCAATTGGCGGTGGAAATGTCAACTAATTTCAGGATTGACAGGTCTCCTATGGATCATTTTTTTGTATTGGCAGAGAAAAAATAATTAGCGTATATTTTTGCAAATGGTTATCTTTGTATAGGGCTTCCCTGTAAAATCTGTTTTTAGAAGTTTTGGGTGAAAGCCAAGGGGGTTTGGGGGCGGCTGCACCGCCCCCAAACCTCATCCCCCGAAGAGCCGCCGAGTACAATCCCGCCGATAGGGAAACCGTAGGTCGGGAAGGCGCGATGAGGGGCAAAATTTGTTTCGGTTATCCGGTGATTGTAAGTTTTTGTTCAATGCTATCGCACGATTAGGGCATTTTATGTATCTTTGTGTGGGCGTTTTTGTAGGTGCGTCTATCCATGAGCAACGATAAAACGAAATTCCCAACTGACAGAAATCATCAACTTCTACAATCAATATCACAAAGATAAAGTGGACAGATTTAAACAGTTTT
>JANMMZ010000069.1:0-57086 GCA_031373665.1 Saprospiraceae bacterium
GGGTTACGATCAAATTCGGATCGTCAGGTTTGTTGATATACTGGAAAAGGTAGGCATCTTCATTGGCGGCATACCGCTCAAAATAATATAACTTATTAATCTCTAACTTATTTCCAAAGGCAGATTCATCTATGATAAAAGGCGATAAATTTAAATGCTCCCAGTTGCCTCCTTCCTCAACAATTAATACTGATTGGCTTGGTAGTGCATGTGGCAAGGTCAGGTTTGTTTTTTCAAAACCACCGAGCATATCTTTCAATATGATGCTATCATGCTTGAAGTTCATGACTTTCCTTGTGTTATCTACCTTGACATCATGAATGGAAACCAATGAATATTTAGCAATGAAACCAAGGCTGCTAAACAAGGTTCCTAGGGCTTCCTCTGCCGTTTTGCAGAAAAAGACAATCGCCGCCGTAAGGCTATAAGGATCGGGCATTTCATCTAAGGTGGATAAGGCATTTTCCATCGTTTTGTCTCCGAGTATGGTCTTTCGCAAGGCCGTTAGTTCTGGCACAAAAAACTGAACCTTGTTTTCCTCCAATGCCCCAATCAAATAACATAAGTACTTAGAAACATTGGATTGATCAAATTCTTTTTTGGTTTGATTGATGAATGTATTGATTAAGTCTTTCAACTCCATTGTAGCAGTATTTCCGTCTTTCCCTAAGTGCTCTTGGGCTTCCGCCACGGCAATACAAGTCAAATATCGAATGGTATGCCTATACACAAGTCTGATCTGTTGCAAACGAGCCGACGTGGGTTTGTCATAGCCCGCGTTTTCCTCTTCTACTGGCACAAACAATTTTCTCAAACCCTCTGCTATGGGTGCAGGAAGGGCATTTAAGATAGCCAATCGTTTTTTGGCTGGGGTTACTTTTTCGCCACGTGATTCTGATTCTGATAGTTTTTGAATTTCAGGATTAACCCCTTTGAGGGTATTAAACAGGGTGTCAATTAATAAGATATTTGGAGTGTAATCTAATGGTTCGGGGTTCGCAATAGGCTCTTCTGCTTTCCTAATAATCCTAATCGGCACTGTAATAGATGTCCACTCTCCTCCCGCCGTGTCAAAACTCGATTTTGGATCTAATACGCTGATATTTCTAGTGACTTCTAGTTTCAATTCCTCCTGAACCAATGCGCTTACATTCGTCTCTTGCTTGAATATAAAAAACTTGAGGTAATCGTAATCCTCCGTTTGTTTTAGTTCAAAGGCATAGTCGCTCATGGAGAATGGAATGGCATTGTGTTGTCGGTTTCCTTCTTGCCACTGTAGGGGTAGTATTTGGCTGGGATCTAATCGGTAATTACCCAAATCAGAAATACCATAGGAGCCACTTAACAATAAGACCTGCACGTATATTTCCGAAGGATGGTTGGACTTAATATTGCATCGGAGGGCTGGTTGCAGCCAAGACTCTCCAGACTTAATGTAATGTAAATCTATAACACTGGAATCTTCGACTTTTTTAGTTGCGGTTAGTTGATCTAAGTTGGTTGGAGATGTTTCTTGTCCTTCTATTACCTCAAAACCAAGGCTTAAATCTTCCCGTTTAAGGCTCGAAACCGTATTGTTGTATTCCAACACCCCTGTCCATTGTGCGATGTATTCCAATTGTTTGATAAACTCAAAGGGCTGCGCTACAGGAATATAAATGGATCTATCCTGTTCAAAAGGATCGTTTTTAATACCTGTTGATTGGTGGCGATTGAGGTAGTATTTCTGCGCTTGGTTTCGGATAAAATATTTGGCCTCGCTTAGGTTTTCCGTCAGTTCAATAAAGTAGAGGTTGTACTCTTTTACGGCATTTAAGAACCGCTCTTGCATCTCTTTGTCGAGGTTAGGATCAAAAGCAATTTTTACTTTTGGCAATGCTGTTTGTATGAGGGTCGCTTCAAATGATTTGCTTTGATCGGATTCGCTAAACTCCAAAAGGGTCGCATGTTCTAAAAATACTTCCTTAATGGCGATTTTTCGACCATCTTCCAACTGCAAATAGGTCTGCATAAACGAAAGAGAAGGCGTAATGCCTTGCTTGGTACCGGCTTGAAGATGCCACTCATTCGCTTTGGTATTGAACACCAATCGGTATTTTTTTTGCGTATCCAACCGATCCGTCAAAAACATAAAATTGGCTGCCGAGGCAGGAAAGGCTTCTAAAAATGGCGTTTGCGGGTTATTTTTTTCATGTTGTAGGATTCTCAGTTTTACCTTTTCAAGGAGATTACTATAACTAAGGGTTGTTCCTTGATCCGCCAACATGTCCAAAAGATGCGTGGTGAATGCCCCAGATTTTTTGCCATTTTTATCGGTATTTTCATATGACATTTGTCCAGAAGAGGCGGCATTCAAAATAACCAGAGAGCCTTTGAGTTCTGCTGCATTTCTACGCAGTGGCATCTCATACAAGCGTTGTTTTTTTGCTTCTGTATTGGCCTCATGTGAATCAATAATCCAGATACATTGGACTGATTTTTCGGCCAATACGGGGTAGAGCATTTCTTCAAGTATGGCCTGGCTGGGTTCATTGGGCGTTTCGCCCCCCCTACTATCATGCAAGATAAACTTCCTGCCGCCCCCATCCGTTATTTGGTCAAATTCGGTATGGCCTGCAAAGAAAAACAAGCAAATGTCGCCATTTTTGGCGCTCTTAAATGTCTCTTGTAACGCCGCTATAAATGCGGAAACAGTGGCCTTATCATCGAGTAGTTTTTGGACAATGATAGGCTTATCAGTGCTGCGCTGCTGATTCAAGAAGGCTGTCACATGCTCCGCATCTGATACGCAACCCTGTAGAGGGGAGATATTGCCAAGGTATTTATCCACTCCCACAATGAGTACATGAATGGTCTGGGACTCCGCCGCTTCCACTGTTGCGATGACTTCGCCGGGTACTTCTATCTTAATACCTCCAGCCTCTAGGCTATTCAACAATCCGGCATCTTTTCCAAATTTTGTCAAAAACCCTTGTACATCTTGCTGCATGAGGGCTTTCAGCGCATCTGCTGATCGGGCATTTTGTTGAAATAAGAGGCTATTCGTTGTGGACTCTTCGGCAGGGCTTAATTTCTCTAACTGTTGTCCATTTTTTGCCCAAATATCGAGTATGCGGAGGGTTTCGGTTTCTCGTTTGTTTTTGATGGCTTCTGACAATCGGCTACTCAACAGGTATTGCAACCGATCATACTCCCCCTTAGAGAAATGCACCGCATAGTCTTGTACTTGCCCATACCCTTCGCCCCAACGTTGTTCACCGGGGTTGGGGCGGGCGTGGTACTCCGATACAAAATTGGCCAAGGTAATGGGTGATTGCAGCCCTCTTTTTTTCCATAAATCTTTAGCAGATTCGATATTGAGCCATTCCCAAAAGGCCTGTTTGATATCGTGGTGCATTTCATACAACTCAAAACCCACCTCGCGGCACATAGGCGAAAGCAGCAGATCGGCTACTGCTATTCGGTGAATAGAAACGGGGGTATTGCTCCATCGGTATCCATGAAAATTTTGCCATATTTTATACAACAAATCAGGGGTGAGCAAGGCCGGCACTGAGGCGTAGGCTGCTAAAATAAAATGCCCAAATTGGTATTCACTGTAATAATCTTCTACGTAGCGACGGTAGTACCAAAGCACCTTGTGCTGGTCTGTTTCAGACATCCGAACGGGGAAACCAGGTGGTAAACTCACAGCGTACTAAATCTATTAAGTCTCGCTAGGATAAGCGAACGACAAAAGTAGAAAGAAATCAGGAACGGAACGGCGAAAGTAGCACTTTTTTTTCGCCGTTCCGGCACTCCGCTATTTTTTACGGCCAGAGCGCACCCTGTTTACAAAAGCATCTGCCAAAGAAGGGTTGGCAGCTACAATTTCATAAAGTTCACCATCAGGCATTTTGATCTGGGTGTCTTTGGCTTTCATGGACAATAATGCGTCATTGAATTTGGTGCTGCTGGATACCACATTCAAGGCACCTGCCTGATAACCAAAGAAATACCATAGATCGGGCGATGGCTTTATGTATAAATAGAAACGGTCGTCGCCATTGCCAGGCATCTTATATTCTACATAAGCATTGAGCATTTTCCCGATCGGTTCGCCGCCTACTTCAATGACTGGTATTTTGTCTTCCAGACTCAAAAATGATTGATACTCAGCATTCCAAATCGTAGGGTGACGACCCAGTAGGAAAGCGAATTTGTTGTCTTTTTTGGGTAATTTCACAAAGTTGGTTTGCAGGTTCTCACTGACTTCTTTCCAGTCGGCAGAGTCTGTTACAAACTCCCGCAAAGAAGACTGATAGAAAGTAGCATTGCTGCTGTACAAGGCTGCACCAGCATCGAAACTACTGGCTTTTAGGTCGTTGGCCATCATTTCCATCAGTTGTTTTGGGATAATCATTTCCATACCAGTCATGAACTCGCCAGACACATCAAATCCAGTGGAGTCGGTTACCGTGCTGTAATCCGACTTGAGTCGGCCGGCACCCTTTATCTTCATATAAGCCAAACCCGAACCCAGATTCAACGGCCCTTCCCCTTGCACAACGCCAGTGCGGTTATCAAATACCATCTTGCTGCCGTATATGGCTTTTCCAGCCACCCTTGACGAATCCCCAAAGGTGAATCGGTCGGTCTTGGCATCATATTTATACACATCTTGACAATTGAGAATAGCCCTGTCCACCCTAGCATAAGGTGGCAATAATATACGTGGGTACATATCCCCTTGTTCCCTCGATAGGTAAAACCCAGTCACCATCGGATCATCATCTTCATTGTCTGCTTTCTTGATTTTAATAGTGGGGTCATTCTTATCCACCTCACTGTACATGCTAAACCATTGGGTTTTGTGTAGTTTGTCGGCCACTATCATAGAAAAACCTTCAAAACGCATATTAGGCTGGTTCGCTTTTAATATAATTTTCCCCTTAAATAGGGTCTTAATATCCATGTGAAAACTATCCTCGAACTTAATTTCTCCTTCCGCAGTGGTTAATACGTTTTTAGTGGCCATATTTCCTTCGCCACGACGTTCACCCACGATGTCTTTAAAAAACACCTCTTGCTCAAACCCCGGAATATTGTATTCGTAGTAGCCACTGGCTTTGTAGAGTTTTTTGCCAAGTATCGTGACTTTTGCCCGGTTGATGGCGTGGTATTTGGTCACTGTGTCAGCAAGGATCCGTACATTGACCAGTTCTTTCATTTTTCCGCCCGGTTGTATATACACATCGCTGGTATCCGGCACATAAATAAAGGCATCGGCCGATTTGATTACTTGAACCCCTCCGATTTTCAGAAGGTTGGTATTCATGTCGTACAAGGCTGTTTTTCCTTGAAAACGAAGGCTATCTTGGTTAGGATCAATGGAAACGAAGGAGCCTGGCCGCTTGGGATCTGATTTGAATTCGATGGTTTTGGCCTTCATGTCCCAATTAAATTCATTCATAGAAGTACGGTACTGATCGAGTGGGAGGGTCGTAGTAGCACTTTCGGAGTTGGCTTTAAACGCGCCCTTTTGGGTATCAAAATCCAACTCACCATCCACATTGCGCGAATCAAGCGCAATCCCCTTGGTATCCAATGATTTTATTTCAAGATTGGCAGTATCCGAACTGGCTTGAAATGGGTTATAAACTATCTGCTTGGAGGTAAGTTTACCCTCTGCCCATTCAAATTCACCCCTACCCTTCAGACCCGTGGGGGTAAGTACTAAGGCTCCTTTATGAGTGTATCCTGATTGTTTGAATAGTTCAAAGGCTTTGGCTTTGCTTTCTACGTACATAGAATCTTTGAAAGGAAGCCAGTTGACCGATACATTTTCACCTTTGGCTTGTGGCACCTTTACAGCACCATCGCGGTCTTCTTCCATGAAGAATTTTTTGGCCGTTCCAGTAGTTTGTTTTGGCTTAAATACCAAATCTTCCGACTCAATATCGGCAGTCAAGTACTCCATTTTGCCCTTACCCACAAAGCCTTTGTTGCTCAAATCCACCTCGCCGGTGTATTTTCCTTTATTGGTGTACATGCCATACCCTGTCTGTGGCGTACGATGTATAAACCCAAAAGACTTATCGTCTTCCCGCACAATAATGGTCTCTTTAAAAGGCGGAAAAACAGTAGCCGGAGTCATTTCACCTTTGAAGCGCAACCGCTCTTTGGTATAAGAGTCAAGACCGTCGAAAGAGAACGGATCTAATTTAAAATAGAAAGAATCGCGTTTGTAGGCTCCGCCTTTAATATCGGGTCTATCATAAAATACAAATGAATGTTTTTTTGATTGAAGGGAAGGGAATAAAGCCATTTCCTCTTTGCCCGATTTGTTGTTTGGGGCATCTACCAACAGTACGCCCGACAGCAACTCCACATTGCTATTCATAGCAGAGGCTTGCGGTTCGCGGGTCTTTGGATCAATCTCACCCGTTGGCAAATAAAAATCCAAGTGCTTAACAGAATCAAACTCTACCTGAAATTTGTCATAAGTAAATTTCATATCACGGCCTTGAAACAAAGTAAATCCAGCATAAAGCCTTCCTTCAAAACGCATATCGCGATTTTGCAACAAAGTCAGTTCTCTCTTTTCAGGGATCACCGCCACCCGCTGCCGCTTGCTCAGTTCGATTTTGTTTACTTCAAATATTTCTGTTTCCTTGGTTTTCAGATTCAAACGGGCATTGGCAGTACTACTGACCGATTTGATATTGATGGCATCAAAATCCTTTTTTCCTTGGCTCGCCAAAGCATAGTGCTTGAGTTTGTCGCGGATTTCTATTTGATGCCTATCAAAATAGTAGTTGATATAGCCTTCCGCAACCATTTGCGCCAAAAGCGTCTGTATGCTGGAATAGTCAAATTTTTTGTCAATAGCCTGCGCAAAATCATTATCAGAAATGATATTCGTGCCTTTTTCGCGGTACACCAAAAACAAGGTCGCAATCGGATTCTGACTACCTGTGGATTGCATACGGTCATAGTCAGCCTGATTAAAATTATTGCTGCTTTCAAAACTTACCGTTTGCTCTAATCCTTTCACCCCCGCTCTAGCACCGATCTCCAATGAATCTTGGTTAAGGTGCCAAGCCACCCGATCTGTATTGAGATTCATATTGTAAAAAGAAGAGAAAAACGGGTTTTTTTCACTGCCCTTTTCGCCTCGTTCAAGGCTGATTACCTGTTTAGGAATATCCATCCGAAATCTGGCCGCTGGATGAAACAAACTATCTTCTTCCATGTACAAACGTGCATCAATGCCCTCTCCTACGATGCTCACTTCACGCTTCATGATAAATAAAGGGCCAGTGCCGAAAAATATCTTCTTTCGGTTTTTATTATACACTGTCATACAAGCAGGCTCGTTGGTAGTGCCATAGCCAAACAAAGAAGAGCCACGCAACAAGAACCCACCTTTATACTCTACTCCTTCTCCTATTTTATTGATTTGCAAAGATTTATCAAATGACTCGAACCTAGGAAATTGAGACCCAGCCTTATTGTCAACCACAATACTATGTTCAAATCTACCTGCTATGGCTTTGCCAGGAAAAAACAAAGGATAGTACATTTGTGCTGTGTCACAGACAAATAAGGGCTTTACTGATTCAACCTTGTAATTGCTCAATACCACAAAAACAGAGGAATCCAATCCAGCATCTTTCCAATCCACTTGCCCACCTTTACCCTTCCAAACACCTTCGTAAGGAAAGTATTCCCCGGAAGTTGTTTTTACGGTGATGGAGTCTTTTTTTCGGACCCCAATAAGATCAACGTCCGTGCATATCAGGCGCGGAATATTATCTTTATATAAAAAATCAAATTTCCCACCCTTCACTTTCCATGTTACAGAGCCACCCTCTCCTGTTTTTAGGGCTCGTTGCTCCATAAAATCGGCAGAAAACTCTAAAAACTGGCCAATGGACTTAGTTTTCCCTTTTTCAATACCTGTCAGTACCGATTCTGCAAACCCATGCCAGTTAGTAAACAGCGTCGTATCACTATTACTCCTTGCGGCAGATACCGCATTGATATAGTTTTTATAATATGGGAATGCGCTCAATCGCTGTTCGGCAAGCAGATTGGAAATGCCAATCACGCGCTTCATATCGGCTTCGGAAAAAGCACCGGATCGCGCTATTTTTTTAAATACAGAGTACGACTCTTCCATGTCGGGACGCTTGGAAGCAGTCATAAACTCGCCTAGTTTATCAACAAATTCATTAGAATTGTCAGGAAACTTGGCTGGTACTTGGGCAAAAAGCCCCCCTTGAAAGGCGAAAATACCACAAAAGGCAATGTAAAAACGGAATAAAGTAAGTTTCATTTTTGAAACAGATAGTATAGATAATTAGAAGTTTCATAAACGCAGCAAGTTGCGGTTTGGTATAGATTGCTCAAATGTTTGTATTTGTGTTAAAGGGTGGGTAATAAAAAAAGTTTTACCTTTGCGCCCTCAATCCAGCCCATAGCCCCTTCTAATAGGAAAGGAGCATCGAAATACTCGTAGCAACGAACTCGAAAAAATGGGAATGGGTTTCACAATTGCTCAAATACAAGTATGACTTCTCGTCAAATTCGCCGCCAGTTTTTAGATTTTTTTGCTTCAAAAGGGCACAAAATAATTCCGTCAGCACCCTTAGTTGCCAAAAGTGACCCTACCTTATTGTTTATCAATTCGGGTATGGCACCGCTGAAAGATTTTTTTCTTGGAAATCAAGCCCCGCCAAGCAAGCGCGTGGCTGACACGCAAAAGTGCCTACGGGTATCGGGCAAACACAATGATTTGGAAGATGTGGGTTTTGATGGATACCACCATACCATGTTTGAGATGTTGGGAAACTGGTCTTTTGGCGATTATTTCAAGAGAGATGCCTTGGCTTGGTCGTGGGAACTCTTGACAGAAGTTTATAAAATACCTAAGGATAGGATTTATGTCTCTGTTTTTGCTGGCGATGAAGCCCAGAAACTGCCCTTTGATCAAGAAGCACATGACACTTGGAAGCAGTTCATGGCAGAAGATCGAATTTTGCCATTTGGTAAAAAAGAGAACTTTTGGGAAATGGGCGATCAAGGCCCCTGTGGCCCGTGCTCTGAAATTCATGTAGATTTACGCACAGATGCCGAACGCGCCCGCGTGGACGGCCGCACCCTCGTCAATGCCGACGATCCCAATGTGATTGAGGTTTGGAACAATGTATTCATGCAGTTTAATCGTAAAGCAGACGGATCATTGGAGGAACTACCCGCTAAATCAGTGGATACTGGTATGGGCTTTGAGCGTTTGTGCCGTGCCGTGCAAGGTGTTGATTCCAACTACGATACCGATCTATGGACTCCGTTGATCAAATTTCTTGAAAACCTATCGGGTATAGCTTATAAAGGCACTTATCCCGGCATCAACAGCGATTGGACCAAGACCGACGTGGCCATGCGTGTCATTGCAGACCACCTGAGGGCAGTTAGTTTTACTATTGCAGATGGTGAATTGCCCTCCAACACTGGAGCAGGCTACGTTATTAGGCGCATTTTGCGCCGTGCAGTGCGCTATTACTACTCTTTTTTAAACATTAAAGAGCCGGTTTTATATCGCATGTGCCCAATTTTGGCTGAAGAGTTCAGTGACGTATTCCCAGAATTAAAAGCCCAAATTGATTTTGTAACAAGGGTTATTTTAGAAGAAGAAAAAGGATTCCTACGAACCCTCGAAAGCGGCTTGAAACGAATTGAAAATCTTGAAATTCAGAATAACCTCATTTCGGGACAACAGGCTTTTGAACTATTTGACACTTACGGATTTCCTTTCGATCTTACCGCCTTATTGGCTAAAGAAAAAGGTTGTGAAGTGGACGAACCAGGCTTTAAGGCTGCTCTCCAAGAACAAAAAATCCGCTCCAGAAAAGATGCTATTAAGGAAGTGGGCGACTGGACTGTTTTGAGCGGAGATAACAGCGTAGAGTTTGTTGGTTACGACATATTAGACACCCGCGACTCCTACGTAATCAAATACCGTACAGTGGCGGCCAAAGGCCAGACCCAGTATCAGATAGTACTAAACAGGACTCCATTTTATCCAGAAGGTGGCGGCCAAGTAGGTGATACAGGTTATGTGCTTTTCGGGACAGAGCGTGTTCAGGTGGTGGATACTAAAAAAGAAAACAACTTGGTCGTTCATATTATAGAGCGATTGCCAGCCGACATTGAAGCGGCCGTGCATTGCAATGTAGATGTACTAAAACGTCGCCTGACAGAGAGCAACCACTCGGCTACACACTTACTCCATGCCGCGCTGCGCCAAGTGTTGGGCACGCATGTACAGCAAAAAGGCTCTTATTTGGATGATCATACGCTCCGATTTGATTTTCAGCATTTTCAAAAAGTAACAGATGCCGAACTGCTTGAAATAGAGGCCATTGTAAACCAAAAAATAAGAGAAAACGTAGCCTTGGATGAGGCGCGAAGCCTTCCGATAGAAGAGGCTCGCCAATCGGGTGCTATGATGCTATTTGGTGAAAAATACGGCGAAACAGTGCGCATGATCACCTTTGACCCTACCTATAGCCGCGAATTGTGCGGCGGTTGCCATGTTAGCCACACGGGCAAAATAGGTTATTGCAAGATCACTGCTGAGACTGCCGTTGCTGCGGGGGTACGCCGTATAGAGGCTGTCACGGCTAAGGGGGCCGAAAACTGGGTGGAAAAACAACTCGAAAGGCTTTCAATCTATGATGGAGCATTCAAAAATCCACGTGACCCAAACAAAGCGGTAAACGATATTTTTGAAGACAACAAAAGTCTGCAAAAAACCATTGAACGTTTGGTACAAGAGCAAGCCAATGGGCTTCGTGACGGCCTGCGATCAAAAGTGGTCATGATCAACGACATTAAGTTTTTGGCAGAAATACTTCCCATCACCGATGGCAATGCGACCAAAAACCTCGCCGTAGAATTGGAGCGAGAACTCGGCAATGCTGTCATCGCATTTGGTATCGTCAATGAAGGCAAGCCTTCACTGACCATTAAGATTAGTGACTCCTTGGTGAAGGAAAAAGGATTGAATGCGGGAAATATAGTCCGTGAATTGGCTCAAAAACACCTCAAAGGTGGCGGCGGCGGACAACCCGGGCTTGCCACTGCTGGTGGTACAGATCCAAGTGGATTGAAAGCGGCTATTGATGCGGTTATTCTTTCAGTAAACAGTTAATCAATGACCAGTAATCAGTGTCTCGTAGTGGTGTACTCTTAGAGTACTTTACAACCTGTTTACTGTCATTGATTACTGGTCATTGCTTACTGTTTACTGAGAAAGTTATTTCTTGGGTTTCTTAAACTTGCCAGATTTCCAATCTCTAAAAAACTGTCCCCAAGCCAAAGGGCTAAATATATTCATGGGCGGCGTTTGACCAATATAAACATACTCTCGTGAACGCTGACGCAAGTAAAAATTGGCACTTTCGCGCCCTCCATAAGGTACAATGTCGGGGTTTTTACGAGCCTCGGCCATGTATTCGTTGGCGAGATTTTCGGTAGCACGTCGTTGTAATTCTGGCGTTACGTCCATTTTAAGGAACTCTATTTTGAAGTGTTCCCGAGATGGCCACGGAAAAATAACTACTGGATCAAGATTAATCGTATCTTGAGACATCAATTGCACGCAGGAATACCGATCTTGGGTCAGTGTATCAGGTACTTTGATCGTTATGGTATTAAAGCCCATGCAGTTGAATCGAACCCGATCCCCTGGGCTGACGACAATGCTAAAAAAGCCGCGATAATCTGCATAAGTACCACGACTTTTGTCGGGCAGCGATACCGTAGCGTAGGGCACAGGCATCAATTGGCCATTCTCATCCGTTAATATGAGGCCGCTGAATTGGATGAGATCGGGTTTGCCGCTCGTAGTTTGAGCAGTAATGACTCCGAGAGTAGTGGCCCAAAAGGCTATGATAAGGATGTATAAGCGCACGATATATATATTTTGACAAGCGAAGGTACGGCATTGAAACGAATGAACCACTGCTTTTGTGCCACATAAATTCATTTTGTTAACTAAAGTTTAACCAATTAACTAAATATTTCCAATATTTGACAAAGATTAACGAGTACCGTACCCTCAAGAAAGTTACCTTTGCCGCCGTTTTTCGTTAGTAAGTTGTCTAACGTACATTTTGTAACGATGAACGGGAAACGTAAATACAGTAAACACAACATTTAAACTTATAAAAAGATGTTTCGCAAATCACCTTTAATTTTAATGATCGCCCTGATCGCAGGCGGCTTTTCATTGAATGCTCAAACCCTCAAATATGGCCACATGAACTTGGGTAACCTTTTGGAACAAATGCCCGATACCAAAAAGGCTAATGAGGAACTGAAATTATTCGCAGACAAACTGACCAAGGAAGATAGTATCATGACTCAAAACTTTGAAAAGGAATACAAAACCTTAGAAGCAGAGTACAATGAAGGGAAATTGACTCCAGTGGTAGTTCAACAAAGACAGGCCGAATTGCAAAAAAAGCAGGAAGCCATTCAAAAATTTGAGGCAGAAGCGCAGCAGAAAGTGGGTGCTCAACGCGATCTTCTACTAAAGCCAATTTTGGATCGTGTAGAGGCCGCCATCAAATCAGTTGCTGCCAAAAATGACTATAAAATCATTTTTGACTCCAGCACAGGTGCCATGCTTTTTGCCAATGACACAGACGATGTCACAGCATTGGTTAAGAAAGAATTGGGCATTAACTAAATAGGTTCATCCCTCGTTGGTTTAGTAAGTACCCGAGTGAGTATAATCCATATTCACTTGGGTACTTAAGTCACCTTTGTACCACCAGTATAAAGGTGACTTTTCTTTTTAGATCGAAAAGATGCTGTATAATGTATATCTTTGCCATCGAATCAATATCTATAACATATGTCAACTGCTATTTCGACACCTGTCAAAAACGATTCTATCGCAGACATTCAACGCGTTTTTGCTTTACAGCAAAAAAGCCAATGGAAAGTAGCGCGCAGCAATAGTGCCCAACGCTGTGCAAAACTTCAACTATTGCACGATACAATGCTGAAATACCGCAAGGAAGTAGAGACTGCGGTTTGGCATGACCTTAGAAAAAGCCCGACGGAGACCAGTATTTCCGAAATGGGCGTAGTCTGTGGTGAAATAAGGCATACTATCAAGCACCTTAGGTCTTGGATGACGGAGCGGAGCGTTGGAACGCCTATTACGATTTTTGGAAGTTCCGCAGCAGTACATTTTGAACCTAAAGGAGTCTGTCTTATCCTTTCTCCTTGGAATTTTCCTTTCAACCTGACGTTTTCACCGCTGATTTCCGCCATTGCCGCTGGCAATACAGTCATACTGAAACCATCCGAATGGACACCTCATTGTTCAGCACTGATGAAAACCATTGTTACGGAGTGTTTTCAGGAGGACGAAATAGCCCTGTTTGAAGGGGATGGCTCTATTGCACAAGCACTAACCAATTTGCCATTCAACCATATCTTTTTTACAGGTAGCCCCGAGATTGGGAAAGTAGTCATGCAGGCCGCCGCACAAAACCTAAGTTCGGTTACCCTCGAACTGGGCGGGAAAAGTCCCGTTATCATAGATGCCTCGGCCAACTTAGACAATGCCGCAGCCAAAATCGCTTGGGTAAAATGCATGAATGCTGGACAGATTTGTACTGCCCCTGACTATGTATTAGTGCCAGAAGACCTCCACGATCGCTTTGTAGCAAAAGTGAGTGAAAAAATCAGAAAATTCTACGGTGACACGCCAGAATCAAGGCGGCAGTCACCAGATATGTGCCGATTGGTTCACGAGCGTCATTTTGACCGTGTCAAATCACTATTAGATGATACCCTTGCCCACGGTGCGCTCATGCCCCAAGGAGGTAATTGTATCCGCGAAGAAAAATTTATTGATCCGGCTGTCTTGACCAATATACCCGATCAGGCGCGAATCTGGAATGAAGAAATTTTTGGCCCTCTCCTCCCCATTCGCACCTATAAAACATTGGATGATGCAATTGCTTATGTCAATATAAATCATAAGCCTTTGGCTATGTATATTTTCAGCAACCGCCGAAAAAATACGGACTACATCATCCGTGAAACCCGTTGTGGTGGGGTTACGGTCAACGATTGCAGTACCCATTTTTACAACAATGAACTGCCTTTTGGTGGCTCTAACAACAGCGGTATTGGAAAAACCCACGGGGAATATGGATTCAAAGACTTTAGCAATGAACGGGGCGTACTGCGCCAAACTCGGTTCATGCCTTCTACCGATTTGATGCTCCCTCCTTATGGATCAAAGATAGCCAAATGGCTTTTGGAAGGGGTGGTTAAATACTTTTAAGATGGGTTATGAATGATCAAACAATTATCCAAACTGCTTAGGTAAAATCAACTTTTTATGAAAAACATTATTCTTTTTATGTGTTTAGGGGCTATAGGCCTCCCGTTATTTTCTTGTAAATCAACCCAATACAAAGCAGAAAACCTTCCTGCCCAACAACTTCGTTGGGGAAATGGTGGTGGTTATACAGGAGTAGAAACTACCTTTTCTATACTTGAAAATGGTCAAATCTTTAAAAAAGAAGGACTCAATGCAGGGTTTTCGGAGTTGTCGGACATCAAAAAAGGAAAGGCTGCAAAATTATTTAAGCAATCACTTTCGCTAGATTTGAATGCTGCTAAAGATTTGAAACCCAGTAATATATATCAATTTTTAGAACTAGCAGACGGCAAGGGCGGATTTCAGCGCATTGCTTTTGATGCTTCTAAGTTGAGTGCTGATTCTCCCATCGCGAGCCTCTATAATGCCTTGACCGGCATTTTAGGCAAGTAGTCCCCTCCCATTTTGTCAGATAATCAACAGAATCAAGCCCCTACCGCACTGCGTTTCAGAGGGCATATCCCCGCCTTGGATGGAATAAGGGGTGTGGCCATACTCATGGTGATGATGAGTCACTTTATTTTGCGTCAATGCTGGCCTGTTGAGCGCACCTATTACATTGTGCAAGGTGGATGGATAGGGGTAGATTTGTTTTTTGTGTTGTCAGGGTTTCTGATCACTGGTATATTGTCGGATACGCGAGAAAATCCTGACTATTTCAAACGGTTCTATAAGTCGAGACTGTTGCGTATTTTTCCTTTGTACTATACGGTGGTGCTGATTGTCTGGTTCACGGTTGTTTTTGTGGAAAAAGCACCAGAACGCTTACAGGGCTATGACTCTTTTGGTTGGTTCTTTGGATTTGCGCCCAATATTGCGATGGGACTCAAAAATAATTTTCTCTACCATAGTTTTATTTTCAACCTTAACCACCTGTGGTCATTGGCCATAGAAGAACAGTTTTACTTGTTTTGGCCATTGATTGTGCGATACACCCCCATCCGTTGGCTGGCCGTCCTGTGTGTGTGCTTAATTAGTATCAGCGTACCAATCCGATTTTATGTAGATGCTTCGGTAGGGCAACACCTTTCCACAGCGTCTTATGTATTGCCTTTTACTAGAATGGAGTGCTTGGCTATGGGTGGTTTTTTGGCCGTTTTTCTGAGGCTTGACCTCCATCAATTTATTCCATTTTATCGTTGGATCGCCCGCATCATTTGTTGCTGGTCGGGATGGGAATTGCTACAAATATTTTTGCACGGTACGGAGCACCGCCTATATACATTGACCGCTTTGTTTTTTGGCTCCTTATTGCTATTGAGCCTCAATCCCAACAAAAATGCGTTGGTGCGCCGTATTTGCGAAAATGTGTTTTTGCGACACCTAGGCACCTATAGTTATGGGCTTTATATTTTTCATATGATGTTCCAGTTTCAGTGGGAACATTATTTTGCAGAACCTTTGCTGCATACAGGTTGGAATCCATATTTGATCCAAGTTATCTATATATTGTTAGCATTTTTAGGCACTTATGTGCTTGCTCGAGTCAGTTGGGTACTGATTGAAAAGCCTTTTTTGCGCTTGAAAGGACGGCATTAGCCATTAGTTATACAGTGGAAATTAGTTCCAATTTGGCATTTTTCTGACAAAAATTGTGTTATTGAAATCCTAATGGGCAACATTTTAAAAAGCGGCATCGTTTTTGAAGCGTAGTATTCATAATCGAAGCCACACTAACAGTCCTTTATTTCTAAAACTTTTAATCCTTCACGTTATGGTTATTTTATCATTTCTTCTGCTCCTTCTTTTTGCATTTGGTACTCGTACTCTTAAAGAAGCCTAGTAATTCGCCAAAATCGGTAAGTATTAAATTTACCACAAAAAATAAAAGTGCCATTCCTGATCGTAAAACGATAGCAGGGATGGCACTTTTTTTTGACCTTTGCGCTTTGGGAGTCAAAATAAAATTGTTTGATGCGTTTATCCATCATTATTGTCAACTACAATGTCCGTTATTTCTTAGATCAGGCACTCGGCTCAGTCCGACGAGCCATGGTCGGTATTGATGGTGATGTTTGGGTAGTGGACAATAACTCTGTGGACGACTCACCGAGGATGGTTCAGGAGAAATACCCAGAAGTGCGCTTAATCTCCAACAAGCACAATCCAGGTTTTGCGGTCGCTAACAATCAGGCAATTATAGAAAGCCATGGGGAATATGTATTGCTCTTAAACCCTGATACGCTGGTAGAGGAAGATACTTTTTCAAAATGCCTAGCCTTCATGGATGCCCACCCAGAGGCAGGTGCTTTGGGCTGCAAATTGATAGATGGGAGCGGCAAATTTTTACCAGAAAGCAAACGCGGTTTTCCCTCGCCTTGGGTGGCCTTCTGCAAAACGTTTGGCCTGTCGGCTCTTTTTCCTAAAAGTGCCTTTTTCAATCGTTATTATTTAGGGCATTTGAGCAACGATCAAACACATGAAGTGGATGTATTGGCTGGTTGTTTCATGTTCATGCGCCGCGCTGCTTTGGATCGTTCAGGTTTGTTAGATGAGGCATTTTTTATGTATGGAGAAGACATAGATCTTTCCTACCGCATTGCCCAAACGGGTTATAAAAATTATTATTTTCCAGATACCCAGATTATTCATTACAAGGGTGAAAGCACGAAAAAAGGCAGCCTGAACTATGTGAAAACATTTTATCAGGCGATGATTATTTTTACAAAAAAGCATTTTACGGGTGGTAGTGCTGGTTTATTCATCTTAATGCTCAATGCTGCCATCTGGTTGCGGGCAGGTATTACGCTGGCGCGCAATTTTTGGGAGAAAATGCAATTGCCAGTTTTTGATGCTACATTGATTTATATTGGACTTATTTTTATTAAGAATTTTTGGGCCAATTATTACTACCACGATCCTGATTGGTTCAAAACTAGTGTGCTTTGGTTTAATTTCCCACTGTATATCCTCATTTGGTTGGGATCGGTTTGGCTCAATGGAGGCTACGACCAACGATTTGACTTAGGGCGGCTGGTGCGCGGGTTGACCATTGGAACTCTGATTCTCTCCGCAGTATATGGATTTTTAGACCTCAACTATCGCCCTTCGCGGGCAGTATTGCTGATGGGTGCTGTTTGGGCGGTATCGGCTATTGTGGGGCTGCGGTTGCTATTGCATTTCAGAAAATATCGTAATTTTAAAATAGGATATTCTCAAATAAAGAACCTACTGATCGCGGGGTCTGCCAGCGAAAACCAACGCGTGATTGGGCTACTCCAACAAGCAGGCGTGGCCAAAAAACACATTGGTTATGTCAGTGCCAACCACGGCACCGATGATGCCCTCGGCACTTTTGACCAATTGGATGAAATCGTGCGGATATATGGGGTGAACGAAATCATTTTTTGCTCCAAAGACCTGCGTACCCAAGATATACTGAGCACTATGACGCGCCTTGGCCCAGCCATTTCATATAAAATAGTACCAGAAGAAGGATTGAGTATTATCGGAAGCAGCAGCAAGGATGAGCCGGGCGAATTATACACCATAGAAATACAGTATAATATTGCCCAGCCGGGACAACGTAGGAACAAGCGGGTTTTTGACCTTGCCTTCTGCGGATTTTTAGGGTGTAGTTTGCCTGTTTGGTTGTTGTTTTCAAAAAATAGATCCGTTTATTTGACCCAATGGCTTCCCGTATTGCTGGCTCAAAAAACCTGGGTTGGATATGCGCCCCAAGGGGCTAGTGATACGTTGCCTAAAATCAAATCGGGAGCCTTTACAATACTGCACAACCTTGGTACGGGCACACAACCGACCCTGGCCATGATAGCCCGATTGCACTTTCTTTACGCAAAAGACTGGGACATGTGGAAAGATTTGGCGGTAGTGATTCGGTAGATATGGTGTCAGAAATACACGAAGTCAAATAATTCCCTTATCTTTGCGGCTTCATTTTTTTTGCAAAACATAATTCTTTACAATATGGTCGGAAACCTGACCCAGAATACAGCAAAATTAAAGCGCATTTTTGTAGAGCCTAAATTACCCGAAGGGTTGGCTCAACTCATGGAAATCTCACAAAACCTTTGGTGGAGTTGGAATCATGATGCCATTGATCTATTCAAGAGCATAGATGCTGCATTATTTGAAAAGCACAATTTCAATCCGATTGCTCTGCTTGATGATATTAGCATCGAAAAGGCACATGATCTGTTGAAATCTTCCGATTTTATGGCACACATGAAGCGGGTGCACAAGGCATTCAAAACCTATATGGAGCCCGCCAAGAGTAAAACTGGACCAAGAATTGGCTACTTCTGTATGGAATATGGCCTGCATCAGAGTGTTCGATTGTATTCGGGCGGATTGGGTGTACTGGCGGGTGATTACCTAAAAGAAATCAGCGATCAAAACACCAATGTGGTAGCGGTTGGCTTGCTATACCGTTATGGTTATTTCCAACAGGGTATCTCTATGAATGGAGAGCAGATCCACAATTACGAAGCAGCCAAATTCACCCAATTACCTTTAGTGCCAGTACGCGATAAAAACAATGACTGGGTCAAAATCCATATCAACTTAGCCGGTAAAACCATATGGGCAAAGGTATGGGAGTTGCCAGTAGGTCGTATGTCACTGTACTTGCTTGATACTGATATTGATGACAATCGCTGGGAAGACCGCAATATTTCGCACCAGTTATATGGTGGCGACAATGAAAACCGCCTTCGTCAAGAATTATTGTTGGGCATTGGTGGTTTGCGGGCACTCAAAGCGATGGAGATCAATCCTGATATTTACCACCTCAATGAAGGCCATGCCTCATTTCTAGGTTTGGAGCGCATTCGCAACTACATGAAAGACAAGGGTTTGACCTACGATCAGTCCTTAGAAATTGTTCGCGCCACCCAGTTATTTACCACGCATACGCCGGTGCCAGCGGGTCACGATACCTTTAGCGAAAGCCTGCTGCGCGGTTACTTGTACGAATATACATACGCCCTCGATGTTAGTTGGGAAGACCTCATGGCAATGGGTCGTGTGGATCGCCACAATGCAGGCGAACTATTCAATGTGAGCCACTTGGCCATCCGTACCTCACAAGAGGTAAATGGAGTGAGTAAGTTGCATGGAGAGGTCAGCCAGCGGATGTTTTCGGAGTTGAATCCGGATTATCATCATTCCGAAAGCCATATTAGTTTTGTGACCAACTCTATCCACTTACCTACTTGGATTGCTCGGGAGTGGTTAGATTTTTATCAGGCGAAACTGGGTAAAGACTTTTTGGATCATCAGACCGATAAAAAAGTCTGGGCTAAAATCCACAATGTTCCAGACGCTGAAATTATGGCGATCCGTCGCCTGTTGAAAAAGCGTTTGCTTGACTGGGTACGCCATTCTTTGACTGAAGATTTTTTGCGCCGGGGTGAAAATCCGCGCGGCACTTTCGAAATTGTCAATGCCATCAAAGATGATGCTTTGGTGATTGGTTTTGCCCGCCGTTTTGCAACTTACAAACGCGCTACGTTGCTATTCAGCAATGAAAAACGCTTGGCTGATATCGTTAATAGCACCGACAAACCAGTTATTTTCTTATTTGCGGGTAAAGCGCACCCAGCCGATAAAGGCGGGCAAGAGTTCATCCGTTTGATTTATAACGTCACTAAAAACCCACTATTCAAAGGGAAAGTCATATTCTTAGAGAATTATGGGATGGAAATGGCAAAATTGCTGGTACAGGGTGTAGATGTTTGGTTAAACAACCCAAGCCGCCCAAAAGAGGCTTCCGGCACCAGTGGAATGAAAGCAGTGATGAACGGAGTGATGAATTTCTCTGTACTTGATGGGTGGTGGTGTGAAGGATACAAACCCGGAGCTGGTTGGGCACTATCAGAGCATGAAACATACTCGGATGCTTCGCTACAAAATGAATTGGATGCGGAGACCATTTATAATATATTGGAGAATGATATGATCCCAACGTACTACGATCAGGATGCTCAGGGAGTGTCCAAGGGTTGGGTAAGTCATATCAAAAAAACCATCGCTGAGATTGCCCCTGAATTTGTGATGGGTCGCATGCTCGACGATTATAAAGCGCGTTTCTACGATAAACTTTGGAGTCGCAGCCAACTCTTGAAAAAAAATGACTTGACGCCAATCAAAGATTTGGCCGCTTGGAAACAACGGTTTAGTCGTGTGTGGGATGCCATTGAGTTGATTGACTTAAAGGCACCTGATACATTTAACCGTTCCTTACCACTTGGTGACAAATTTGAGGCAACCGCAACCTTGGATTTGCAATCATTAGAGCCTAGCGATATTGGAATAGAAGTGGTGTTTTACAAGCGACATTCAGAAACGGAGTTGGAGTTGCTTTCTGCGCATGAGATGACCCTCGTGAAAAGCACGGCTTCTAATGGCAAAAATGCTGAAACCACTTATCAATGTTCTTTTGTGCCAAGTACGGCCGGAGTTTTTGAGTATGGATTCCGCATGTTTCCTAAGCATCCTTTATTGCCGCACCGCCAAGATTTTGGTTTGGTAAGGTGGTTATAAAAAGGATACTATTTCAAGCCTAAGTAATTAATAAACAAAATAGCATGTCAAATCCGATTACTTTGCCACCTGAAATGGAGGCAAGCAGGGACACACTGATGGAGACACTAATGCCATTTATCAGGATCAAAGCCCAGCCCGCACGCAGTACCAAAGTTTGGGAGAGCAAGGTAGGAGGCATGCCTTATTTGCCCAAAGAAATGAATTGGCCAGTTGGAGCAGAAGGACGAGCCTTATTCTTTCTGGCGCAGATTAATTTCTCCGAAATGCCGGCACTAAGTCCATTCCCGACGGAAGGGATTTTGCAGTTTTTCATCAATGATGATGACCTCTATGGCATGGACTTCGACGATGGAGAAAACCAAGATACGTTTAAGGTGCTGTTTCACCCCAAAGTAGTGCAACAGGAATCCATCCTTCAAAAAAGCATCCCTGACTTGGAAGCCGATGAAGAAATGTTGCCCCACCACCCAGTAGAGTCTTTTCCGCTCACAGCCACGCTCTCTGATGAGGTGGCAGCCATCACTGATTATCGCTTTTATCAGTATTTTGGACAAGATTATTTCAGGCAATTTGGTGAAAAAGAGTGGGACATTATGGACAGTTTTGGGAAAACCGTACGGCCTCAAGGACATAAATTGGGGGGCTATGCCTACTTCACCCAAGATGACCCAAGGCGACCAGAAGACCCCATGTTGTTGTTGCTCCAGTTGGACTCTGACGAGATGATGGATCTGATGTGGGGCGATATGGGCGTTGGTCATTTTTTCATAAGAGAAAAAGATCTTATCGCCCGTGATTTTTCACGTGTACTATATGATTGGGATTGTTTGTAATTTTGCGCCATGCATATACTTACCACAAACGGCATTACGATAAGTGTTCAGACCCGATACCTACCATCGCACTCTGATCCTTTCGCTCAAAGATTCATCTTTGGGTATCATATTACTATAGAAAACAATAGCCCCTATACAGTGCAATTGCTTCGCCGTCAATGGGTTATCACAGATGCTACCGGAATAGTGCGGCGTGTAAATGGAGAAGGGGTGATAGGACTTCAGCCTATTTTAGAGCCCGGATTGGCTCATGCTTATACTTCTTTTTGTGATCTTTTGACGGAGATCGGCAAGATGTCGGGGTCGTACCAAATGGTGCGCCGCGACGATGGATCTTTGTTTGATGTAGTAATTCCTGAATTTCACATGTGTTCGCCAGTGAAATTAAATTGATATTTTGGGCAAAAATCCATTTATTATCTCAATATCATGGTTTAATTGGACACCATTATCCCGTTTTTTACGGCTAAAATACTCCATTGCTTTTTGGATTCTCAGCCATGGCCTAGTACTCAGCGCACAACGTAGCCTATTACTTGTACCATCCCCAGCCGATACCCAAACCCACTTAGCGGCAATATTTAGAGATTTCAATCCTAAACCAGATCAAACATTTGGCGATACCCTTTATTTCAAAGCCGCCGATTCCTTATCCGCCTTAGTGGTACTCAAAAAAGCCATATCGCACCTGCACCAAAAATCTTATTTATCAGCATCTGCCGATGCTGTCATACAGGCTGACACCCAGGCCAAGGCTTTGATTTATACAGGGCCAAGGTTGGAGTGGGTATCGCTGCGGCTTGCAGCCAATATCCCCGATGTATGGGTTTCAGAGTCAGGTTTTAAGGCAAAAAAATTCAGAGATAAGCCCTTCGGCTATGAAGAGATCATTCGTTTGGAGGAATCCATTTTAGAAAGTGCTGAAAACAATGGCTATCCCTTTGCAGCAGTTGCCTTAGACAGCATAGACATCACCGCAGGCGGGGCAGTGACGGCACGATTGGTTGTTAAGCCCAATCAATTCTATATTTTCAAGAAAATCGTGATCAACGGAGATATAAAACTGCCGGGATCTTACCTACCCAATTTTTTGGATATCCGTATCGGAGAGCCTTATAACCGAGCCAAGATACTCAAGATCAAAGAAGCCTTGCTAGACATTCCTTTTTTGGAATCCAGTGCTAATCCAACTGTCACCTTTTCAGGAAATGAGGCCACTCTAAACCTATACTTGAAGAAAAAACGAGCCAGTCGCTTCGACTTTATCATTGGTCTCTTGCCTCGATCTGAAGGAGCCGATCCTGACAACCAACGCTTACTCCTAACCGGATCGCTGAACGCCGCCTTTCAAAACGCCCTCAACTTGGGCGAACGGCTCACCTTAGAGTTTGAAAGGCTACGCCCAGAAACGCAAAAACTTGATGCACAGGTGGGATTGCCCTATTTGTTTGGAACGGTGTTTGGCGCAGAGGGGCGTTTGTTCATTTTTAAGCGCGACAGCACTTGGGTGGATGCCCAAAGCGATCTGGGGGTTCAATACTTGCTGCCGCGAAACAACTATATCCGAGTACTTTGGGAAAATAAATCTTCGTTTCTTCAAAAGATAGACACGATCCGATTATTGAGTGCACGGCGCCTGCCCGACAACTTGGATTTTCGGCAAAATGGATTCGGATTGGAAACCTATTTGAGCCGATTGGATGCCCGCTTTAATCCGCGCCAAGGGTGGCAACTTAAATGGAAGGCCATTGCGGGGTTTAGGCGCATTGTTCGCAATGGAACGATCGAAGCACTGCGTGTACCTTCTGAACCAGGTTTTAGATTTAGCAACCTTTATGATGCTTTAGAGCAACGCAGTACCCGATTTCGGGTGGAAATATCTGCTGATTGGTTTATCCCACTCTTTCAACGCAGTACACTGAAATGTTCGGTACAAGGCGGGGGTATTTTTTCAAAAAAACCAGTACTACAAAACGAGCAATACCGGCTTGGAGGCAACAAAAGATTGAGGGGCTTCAATGAAGAAAGCCTTTTTGCGACCAGATTCGTCATCAACACGTTGGAATATCGCTTGCTGTTGGGAAGAAACTCCTTTTTGGCGGCATTTGCCGACTGGGCATACCTTGAAAATGTCACCACCACCCAAAGCATTTATTTAAAACCTTTGGGACTAGGTATGGGTATCAACTTTGAAACCAAAGCGGGTATATTTGGGATCAGTGTGGCCGTAGGCAGCACGAATACAAGGCCATCATTCGACTTGCGCGCTGCAAAATTTCACTTGGGTTACGTGAGTTTGTTTTAGTTATACTGCATTGCGCAGGGGAATAATTTTATTCGAAATCTTAGGGCCATTAGGTATTCCTTTTTTCATTTCTTTTAAATCCCTCCTGTTTACGCTCCATTTGTAACCGTTCACCGTTCGTAAAGTGGGCTTTTTTTCATATCATAAAAATGAGGTGCTTTGTACCAGCAATTAACTAAAACTTGCATCAATATGAAAAAATATCTAGTTTTCCTGCTTGCTCTAACACTTGGCTTTTCTTGTACCAAAGAAGATCCGACCCAGGGCTCAACCTCAGCCACTATCGAAGTCACCAAAGACATCACCACCGAAACTATCTGGGAGGATGTCACTGAAGACCCGAATGCCATAGATTATCTTATCAAGCAACCAGAACTGACGGTTACAGCTGGATTAATCATCAAACCGGGTGTTATTGTCGCTTTTGAATCTTCCAGTAAAATCTATGTCAAATCAGGCGGTTTTTTGCAGGCGATAGGCGCAGTGGCAAAGCCGATCCGTTTCACAGGAGTTTTATTCAGCGAAGGGTCTTGGGATGGAATTTTGTTTAATACTCCCGATTTACACAATGAATTGACGCATTGAATCGTCGAATACGCTGGGGGCGGTGAACTTTTGAACGTAATTCCGACTACCGCCATTGGTGTAGTAAATTATGCGGGGCATATTGGCAAACTCAATATCACCAACAAGAAAATTGATATTTGGCAACACCATTACCAAAGATTACTACTCCATTTTGAGGTAAAAATTAAGTAAAATGCAGGAAGTTATTTGATTCGTATTACTAAGTTATTTTTTTACCGTTCCTTAGCCCCTAAAATTTTACGATCATGCGCAATTGGCAAATTAAACTATCCCTTTTCCTCAATTACTTCGTATTTGCGATACTACTAAACAGTGTTGGAACGGTTATTCTCCAAGCACAGCGTAATTTTGGAGTGTCTGAAGGGTCGGCTTCAGTGCTGGAGGCTTTCAAAGACCTGAGTATTGCAGCCGTATCGTTTTTATTATCGTCTTACATCACCCGTATTGGATACAAAAGAGCCATGCTCTTATCTTTGGGGTTTGTCGCTTTGGGCTGCTTGTGTATCCCATCCATCCCTACTTTTTGGGCCACCAAATTATTATTTGCGATGGTGGGTTCGGGGTTTGCCCTCATCAAAATGTCGGTATATGGCACCATTGGTTTGGTCACCGCCGACAAAAAAGAACATGTCAGCCTGATGAGTTTCATCGAATCATTTTTCATGGTTGGCGTATTGTTGGGTTATTTCATTTTTGGGTATTTCATGGATGATCAAAATCCACAATCCCTTGGTTGGTTGAACGTCTATTATTGGCTCGGTGGCATTGCTTTAGCGGCATTCTTCCTGCTCCTATCTGCGCCCCTCGATGAGTCGTCGGTACGAAATACAGAAAGCACCGTATCGGCCAAAGATTTTGGGCAAATGTTTCTTTTAATGGCTATTCCAGCGGTTTTAGCCTTCGTGATTTGTGCTTTTTTCTATGTTTTGGTGGAACAAAGCATCATGAGTTGGCTACCTACTTTCAATAATAAAGTGTTGCAATTGCCCACTACTTTGAGCATTCAAATGGCCGCTATCTTAGCAGGTAGCACAGCATTAGGTCGGTTGGCAGCGGGTTTTTTGCTACGCAAATTCAATTGGTACACCGTACTCACCACCTGCTTGTTGCTGGCCGGAGTATTGGTGCTGATAGCGATCCCTTTGGCCTCCAATGCTAGTGGTAAGGTTGTAACAGGTTGGGGTGACGCTCCATTAGCAGCCTTTATTTTTCCATTGATCGGCCTTTTCTTAGCCCCTATTTATCCAGTCATCAACTCCTTGATACTCACAACCTTACCCGCTACAAAGCATGGACTCATGTCGGGATTGATTATTGTATTCTCTGCTTTAGGCGGCACCACTGGGTCTATTATTACGGGCAATATTTTTCAGCATTTCGGCGGACAAGCGGCGTTTTATTTCTCCTTGATCCCCATTACTATCCTAATAGTTGCGTTGTATTTTTTCAATAAACTACAAGTAAAGCAGATCTATGTATAAGCCTTTTTTCATAGAACAGTTATCGCCACTGTACGAGGCTGTTCAGACCAGTGGTATTTTTCCCGACTCCAAGTTTTTTCCCGATTGCACCCTACGATCAGCACCGGAAACCATATTAATTGCCTACAAACAGGCGCAAAAACAAAGCGATTTTGATTTAAAACACTTTGTAGAAACGCATTTTTCAATGCCCGTGGATGCGGACTCCAGTTATCAATCGGCTCAAAAGCCGATACGCGACCACCTCGAAACCCTTTGGGACGTGTTGAGCCGCCAACCAACCCTTGGTGAAGCGGAGGCGGCATCTACCTTGATGCCATTGCCCCATCCGTATATTGTGCCAGGTGGACGATTTCGTGAAGTCTATTACTGGGATAGCTACTTTACTATATTGGGCTTACGCGCCTCTGGACGCATTGATTTGATCCAGCATATAACGGATAATTTTGCCCACCTGATTGATACCCATGGGTTTGTGCCCAATGGGAATAGAAGCTACTACCTGAGCCGCTCACAGCCGCCATTTTTTGCACTGGTTGTCAGTCTATTGAGTGAAATAAAGGGACCAGAAATGCTGGTACACTACCGCCGCCAATTGGAAAAAGAATATGCCTTTTGGATGTCGGGAGAAAACTCGCTCACAGCCGAAAATCGCACCCACCGCCGCGTGGTGCTACTGCCTGATGGATCAGTACTTAACCGATATTGGGACGATCGCGACACGCCTCGGCCAGAGGCGTACACGGAAGATGTCCACTTAGCCACTCAATCAAGCCAACCACCTGAATCCACTTATCGCCACATCCGTGCGGCGGCAGAATCGGGTTGGGATTTCAGCAGTCGGTGGTTTGGCGATGGCCAAAATATGGCCACCATCCACACCACCGATTTTTTGCCCATTGACTTGAATTGTTTGCTTTATTTTCTTGAAAAAACCTTGGTCAATGTATATCGCCAACTGCCTGACCGGGTGCCAGCCGATGTCATGAAAGAAAAAGCAAGGGCGCGGAAAAACGCCATTCAAAAGCATTGTTGGAATGAGGCATTGGGGTTTTATTTCGACCACGATTTCACAAAAAACACCACTGCCGCAAGTTATCATGCTGCGGCAGCATTTCCCTTGTTTTTCAAGATCGCTACCCCCGAACAAGCCACTCGAGTGGCACAACAATTGGAAACAAAATTTCTAACCCCTGGAGGAATCACCACAACACTCACCACTACGGGTCAACAATGGGATGCGCCCAATGGATGGGCTCCCCTCCAATGGATCGTATATAAAGGGCTGCTTAACTACGAGCACAAGGCCCTAGCCCTAGCACTTCGCCAATGCTGGATCCAACTCAACGAAAACACTTACGCAGAAACCGGTAAAATGATGGAAAAATACAACGTGATGGACATCAACTTAAAGGCCGGAGGCGGAGAATACCCCAATCAAGATGGGTTTGGCTGGACCAATGGAGTGTATTTGGCTATGATGGAGGGTGAGTAGGGGTAATCTAAATTGACGGGTGAAATCTATTCTAAAATCAACAGATAAAATTCAAACAAGATACCAGTCTCTAAACACCCACGTGCAAGCGGCAGCATGGATAAAACCTACCCTACTTTAGATTTGCTCTTACAACTGATTTACAGGCCCAATAGAAGTTGTCATACTACTGATGACGCAAAATATTGACTGCGCTGAATAATTAGGCTAAATCAATTGCACCATAAACTCAAGGAGCAACATCGTTGGCCGATTGGCCATTGCATAATTATTATTTATAGCAGACCTTTGCTATATATTCATTCACAGGTAAAATGTAAATGGTCTGCTGTTAATTCAAAAGAAATCCCTTTTGTCCATTGGAGCAAATACCCTGTCCCTTACAGGTTATCCTGCTGGTGTATATATGGTACGATTACGCACAGCATCGGGTATATTAATACAAAAACTCATTATCGAATAGTTTGCAATTTGTAATAGCCCTGTATCGTGTTACATGATACAGGGCTATTTTATCTCCCTACAAAAAATTCTTCCACATCATGCTCTCCACAGGCTTGTCCGTCTTTTGGTTGTACTTGGCATTTTGTTTTTTATTATAGTAGTTTTCAATATCGCCATCCACCAAAAAATAGATCAACTGCCCAATGGGCATGCCTGCATATACGCGCACGGGCTGCACACAAGATATTTCCAACGTCCAATGGTTTGAAAAACCGACATCGCCTTTTCCAGCGGTAGCGTGTATGTCTATACCCAATCGGCCAATACTACTTTTTCCTTCCAAAAAAGGAACTGAATTGTGGGTTTCTGTATATTCTTCAGTCGCACCGAGGTACAAGGTGCCGGGTTGCAGCACAAAACCATCTGCACCTATTTCCATCATCTCTATTTCATTGTGGCGTTTGGCATCCAAAACCCGATCTTTATAGACCGCTAAATACTTACCTAGGTGTACATCATAAGAGTTGGTGCCAAGGCAGGCCTTATCAAATGGCTCTATTACAATTTGTCCAGTGGCGATGGACTCTAAGATTTTCTTATCCGTTAATATCATTTTCTCTTTTTTATCGAGCGCAAAAGTAGGTATTTATTCAGGTTTTATAGCAAAGATTCCTTTTTGGCTGCAAATGAATGGTGTTTCTAATGGGCTGCGCCTTATCTTTGCAGGCTTAAATACATGACATAATGACGAAAAATATTTTTTTTATCCTGTTTGCTTGCTGTTCGCTGTCACTATCAGCGCAAATCAAATGGGCCAACAACCCCACCCAGTATTTCCGTCAGGAAAATGGGGAAATCGTAAGGTTTGAATTACCAGCTCAAACCAGCGAAATACTGGTGTCAAAAGCACAATTAACCCCTGCGGGTCAAACAACAGCCCTCAAATTTAGGGCATTCACGTTTTCTGCCGACGAGCAAAAGGTGTTGATTTTTACCAACACTAAAAAGGTATGGCGTTATGATACAAGAGGCGATTATTGGGTATATGACATCAAAACCAAAACACTCAAACAACTGGGCAAAAGCCGTCCGGAGTCTAGTTTGATGTTTGCTAAGTTTTCGCCCAATGGTGAGCGGGTCGCGTATGTGAGCGAGCGCAATATTTATGTGGAAGATATGGGAAGCGGTAGAATACAGGCATTGACCGAGACGGGTACCAATAAAAAACTGATCAATGGTACTTTTGATTGGGTTTATGAGGAGGAGTTTGATTGCCGCGATGGATTCCGATGGAGTCCTGATGGGTTGAGGATTGCTTTTTGGCAAATTGATGCCAGCCGAGTGCGCGATTTTTACATGATTAATACGACTGATTCTACGTATGCCTTCAATGTACCCGTAGAATATCCAAAGGTAGGCGAATTGCCTTCTCCATACAAAATTGGGGTAATTAGCCTTGCCGATGGCAATATCAATTGGATGAAATTGCCTACTGATCCTATGGGTAATTATGTGCCACGTATGGAATGGTCTTCCACTGGCTATGACCTATTCTTACAATTGCTCAATCGGAAACAAAACGAAAGTAAACTCATCTTGTGCAGCGCGCAAACGGGTATTCCAAAGGTTGTTTATACCGAAAAAGACGAGGCTTGGGTGGATGTCAAAAATGACGGTGCCAAAGGGTACTGGGATTGGTTGAGTATGGGCAAACAGTTTGCTTGGACTTCCGAAAAAGACGGATGGAGACATGTGTATCGAATCAGCAATGATGGGCAACGCGAAGCCATTATCACTAAAGGCGACTTCGATGTGATAGATGTAGCGCGGTTTGAAACTGCTGGAAAATGGCTTTATTATATGGCATCGCCTAAAAATGCAACCCAATCTTATCTGTATCGGGTGGCCATAGATGGATCCACCACTCCAGAACTAATATCACCAGCTGGACAGCAAGGACGACACCGCTACGATATATCTCCCGATGGTAAATATGCCAAGCATACTTTTGAAAACCACTTCACTGCTGCGCAGTCAGAATGGATAACTCTGCCTGAGCACAAGGCTTTAACCGAAAAGGAAGCCATCCCAACCGTCATCAATGCTCCTGACAATGGGCGGGTAGAGTTTTTTCAGGTCACTACCGAAGATGGGGTCACGATGGACGGATGGTTGGTAAAGCCAGACAACTTCGATCCTAATAAAAAGTATCCGATTTTGTTTTCGGTCTATACCGAACCTGCTGGTTGCACTGTAAGAGACAATCATGGGGTTAACCAAAACCGATTGTACGATGGTGACCTTGCCAAAGACGGCTATATTTATGCTTCTTTGGACGGCAGGGGAACGCCCTCACCCAAAGGCCGTGCTTGGCGCAAAGCCATATATCGTAAAATAGGTGTGGTCAATATCAGAGATCAAGCCATGGGTGCCAAAGCGATGTTCAAACGCTGGTCATGGATTGATACCGAGCGAGTGGCAGTGCATGGATGGAGTGGAGGTGGATCCACAACACTCAATCTATTGTTTCAATATCCCGATATTTATCAAACTGGTATAGCGGTGGCCGCAGTGGCCAATCAACTTACGTACGATAATATTTATCAGGAGCGGTACATGGGTATTCCTCAAGAAAACAAGACTGATTTTTTGGATGGATCGCCTATTACACATGCCAAAAATTTGCGTGGCAACCTTTTGTACATACATGGAACTGGCGATGACAATGTACATTACCAAAACGCAGAAATGCTCGTAAATGAGTTAATTAAACATAACAAACAATTTCAATTTATGCCATACCCAAACAGGTCACATGGCATATACGAGGGTGAAGGCACCAGCGAACACCTGCAAACCTTGTTTACTCAATATTTGAGGACTCATTGTAAGGGCGGTGGAAAATAAGATGAACGTTCCGAAAAGAATCCTTGGCATAGACCCCGGCACTAACGTGCTGGGGTTTGCTATTATTGATGCCGACAAAAAAGCCATCAAGGTCATAGAAATTGGGGTGGTAACCTTTGCGCACATCAGCGATGACCACACAGTGAAACTCAAATACATATTTGAGCAGGTGCAAGACCTCGTCAAACAGCACAAACCATCTGAAATGGCCATTGAAGCGCCTTTTTTTGGCAAAAACGTGCAGAGTATGCTCAAACTAGGTCGCGCCCAAGGCGTGGCCATGGCTGCTGGCATGGTGAATGGCCTAGTCATCACGGAGTATATGCCCAAAAAGATCAAAAAAGCCATCACTGGCAATGGAAATGCTTCTAAAGAACAGGTAGCGGGTATGTTGGAGAGTATATTACACACTAAATTTTCAGAAAAATATTTCGATGCCACCGATGCATTGGCTACGGCACTTTGCCATTGGTACCAATCAAGTGGGCCTTTGAGTACGGGCAAAAAATCCTATGGTGGATGGGGCGATTTTTTGAAGGATAATCCTGCTAGAAAAGGGTAAAGTCTCTGACCTGTCAATAAATACTATTGTAATAATTGCAGGTTAGAGACCTGCCGACAGTCTGCTCAGGTTGCAAACCTTCGCGAGCGAGTAGTGCGGAAACGTGGCAGTAAAAAAATGGAGCGGCACACTGTATATCAGTGGCCGCTCCGTTTTTTTATCTCTAAGGCTGTTCTCGCTTCAACCGGGAAGCATCAATCACCGTGGTCATAAAACGGTAGTCCAGATTTTTAACGTAGCGGACGTCTTTTTTTAGGGTGGTTAAAAACTCTAGGTGCTTGGCGAAGTTTTTTCCAACCAAGCAGCCTTCACTCCAAGAGCCGGGTGTAGGAAAATCGACATTCAAACGCGTAGAATGCTGATTGATCCCAAATACTCCTAGACTCATGAGGTCGCCCAAGTTGCGAGTCCCCGAAGCATCTTTATCGCGGTGTAGTAACACCGGCAATACTTGCTGCAAAGCGGGTTGTTTTTTTCGTGGTGAAAAACGATGGTGAAATCCCATGATCCAAGCCTTATACTGACCAAATGCAATGCGTGCTGCGAAGGGTTCTGTCTCATCGCGACGATGGTTTTTAATCTGCGATTTGGCATAAGCAATTGTAGGCTCGGTTGTTGCCCTAACATTGTGTAATAAGTCCGGATTGCCGTCGCGCTTAATTCTAATCAATAAGCGGCGGTCATTCCACTCATTGTCCCCATCTGCATTGGGTTGTCCATTGAGGTCACTCCCTTCCAAATATACAATATTGATCATGTCGGGATGCTGGGCTATCCAGTATTTATTGGCTTTCATAAACCTGAGTACCCGTTTGGCGATGGTCGTTTCGATGCTGTCGTCATTTTGAGCCACCAAATTCATAGGTAAGAATACCCCTGATTGTGCCTGCAATATTGATTGTGCGATGGCAGGAGTCAGCGCATTTGTCAGTGCAATATTTGCTCTCTGGCAAAATACTTCCAGCATAAAACCGCTATTTCGGCCAAATCGCCCGTCTTGTTCGGTTTTCGGGCCATAATCTCGCTCTCCGATACGCTCGGTATCAGGATCCAAAATCCCTAAAGCCGTCAATTTGTTTTGAATTTCTTTAACTAGATCCATATTGGATTCTAGTCTCAATTGGTCTAATGGCAAGGAGGTACCTGCGGTGATAAATTGTTGGAGTGTCATTTATTTAGTGTATTATTGTTTAATTGGATTGTGGCAATCTCATTATTTACTTGCAATGATGCCCAATAATGCTCCAATCCCAAAACCGATCCCACCGCCCACGATCATCGCCCAGATACGGCGACCACCAGCATTTTTGCCTGCGTCTTTGGCCAAGTTTCTGGCTTCTGTCAGTTGTACATTGAGGTTTTGAATGGATTCATTGAGCATTTTATTGGTTTGGTCACTGAATTCAATAAAGTTTTTTTGATGCTCTATAATACTGTTTCTTTTGGCCAGTTCAACGGCATTAAGGGTATCTTGATGCCATAAATATTGGTTGGCACGCGAGAGCGAATCGGCTAAAATGGATTGCCGATTGCCGACTTTCACCACTTGGTGCGCCACGGGTAAGGGCAATACGATGACTGGAAATGCGGATTCAAACAGTTCGGTATTTCGCATATCGGCATTGGAGCGAAACACTACGCCTTGGAAGCGAATATTTTCTCCGTTTTGCCTAAACGAAAAGGTATCTGTTTGTATGGTTGATTGTGCGGATAGATTTACCGCCGCGACAATGGCTAAAAATGTGAATAATTGCTTCATAAAATTGGTTTGACTATTCCGTTGGATTGATTATTTGGGCGTTCGATTGAAAGGTATCACTTCACGCCAATTGGATGTTGTTGAATAGATTTCTTCAAATCATAAATTTCAAGGGAAAGTTGTTGGCGTTGAGAGGTAATGCTACTCTCAATTTCATTGATACGTTGCCGGTTCAAGTTCTTGGCTTTGATGATTTCGCCTATTTGAAGATACAACGAATCGGTCTTGAGTGCAAGGTCAAGTTTTTGCACCGCATAATTAGCATTAATAGAGTCCACGCGAGCCATGACCCGCGTTTGAGCGTCTTTGATTTCGCGCAGTTCGCGACGTAAATCTTGACGGCGGGCGTATTCGCCCCTGATGATGATGCCTGCAAAAAATACGGATGCAAGCATTGCAATGAGTTTAAGATTGAATTGCATATTTGGTGTTTTATTGTTTAGGAACTGTGTACTTTATTCCAGCATCGTTTCTAAATGTAGAAATGTTAAAATTATTGTATAGATCCCTCCTTTTTTACCAATCCTTCTTGCTTTTTTTATTTTGCTGCTGTTGTTGTTGCATGGCACGGTATTTTCGGGCATTGCGTTGGTCTTCAGGCTTGATGGCACTTTCCAGCAATTGACGTGCTTCACCGGGTTTCATTTGCCCCGGCTTTTCGGCCTGTTCTCCTTGTTGCTCCTGTTGGCTTTGCTGATCCTGTTTCTGTTGCTGATTTTTCTGTTGTTGTTGATCTTGCTGCTGTTTGTCCTGAGGTTGCTGATCTTGTTGTTGATTCTGCTGCTGATCTTGTTCCTGTTTTTTCTGCTGTTCTTGTTGTTTTTTTTGTTCTTCTTTTACTTTTTTCTTGGCCAATTGTAGGTTTGTCTTTGTACCAGCATCGCCGGGGCGCAACCGTAGGCTGGTTTCGTAGGCTTGTACAGCTTCTTTATACTTGCTTTGTTTCAGCAAAGCATTGCCTTGATTGTGGAGAGCATCAGCCTTATACAGAGGGTTTTTGGCCTGATTTGCTGACTCCTGATACGCCGAACCAGCCTCTTCATAGTTGCCTTGTTCATAAAGGGCATTGCCAAGGTTATAGGCTGCATTGGGGTGTGCGGAGCCTTGCTCTTTCGCACTTTTATAGGCTTTGGCAGCTTCAGTGTATTGATCACGTTTGTATAGGTCGTCGCCTTCGAGCATTTTTTGATGCCTATTCTGAGCAGATATTGGTTGGCAGCATAGGAACATTACAAGGAGCATTACTGTTTTTTTACCCCAGCCGAGGAATAAATCTATGAATAAAAGCAATAATGCGGGCAATAAAAACCACTGATACCAAGTCTCAAACTCGGAAAAAGAGCGCACCTCCATGGCACGTTTTTCAAGCGTATTCACCGATTTTGTGAGTGATTTGATGGCTTTTTCGCCTTGCACTACATTATAGGCATTGCCACCGCCAGCAGCAGCCAGTTTTTTCAACATCTGTTCGTCCATGTGTGTCATCACGACTTCGTTCTTTTCGTCCCTTTTATATTGTCCATTTCGTCCAGAACCTGTTGGTATTGGGCCTCCGTTTTCAGTGCCTGCCCCCACTGTAAATACGACAATACCATCACTGAAGGCTTCTTTGACCCGATCTAAGGCTTCCTCGTCATGGCTTTCGCCATCGGTAATGATGATGATGGCACGGCCTCCGCCGGGATTGGGGTCATATGATTTGGAAGCCAAATCTACTGCTGCCGAGATGGCAGTACCTTGCTCAGACATCAAATCGGTATTGGCACTTCTGAGTGCTTCGAGGGTAAATCCATAATCAGTCGAAAGCGGCATTTGCACAAAGGCATTGCCCGCAAAAAAGATGAGGCCAACGCGCTCTCCTACCAGCGATTTTATGAGTTTTTCAGCAAATACCTTAGCCAATTCTAGGCGATTGGGCGCAATATCTTCGCAAAGCATACTATTGGATATATCGAGGGCAATGAATACATCGGCACTCTCTTGGGTAACCGTTTGTTTCTTCATACCCCGTTGAGGGTTGGCCCAAGCAAAGGCCATCAATCCAATTGCCATTGCCAATAAGCCATTTTTCCACCAAAATAATTGCCCCGAAAGGGGCTGCATCAGTCGTGCGGGTTGCCCCAGCGGATACAAAGTAGCACTGCGCCAGCGTTGCCACTGCCACAAGAGTAGGAATAAACCGGGGATGGCGACCAATAGCCAAAAATGTTCTATGTGTTCGAATCGAAACATGTCATCTTGTTATTTTACCTTGAAAAGCAACAATGTGCAAAAGTAGCAGTAATTGGAACAAATGAGCGTACTTTCGCCACCGAAAAATATAACTAGCATGAAGTACCTTTTCTTTTTCTTGATTATGGTGTGTTGTCCCATGACGAATTTGGCACAATCAACAGCACTTTATGAGGATACCAAAATATCTTCTATATACCTCACCTTACCGGCGGATACGCTGAATTATTTGATCGAAAATACGGTAAATGAACGGTATGTAGCCGCAAAATTCGTTTTTGTGGATGGCGCACTGCGCGACACCTTAGATGTAGTTGGGCTGCGTTTGCGGGGCAATACTTCCTTAGCCGCACAGAAGAAATCGTTTAAAGTGAGTTTTAATGCCTTCGATTCAGAACAACAATATCAGGGGGTGAAAAAACTAAACCTACGCGGACAGCACAATGACCCGACAATGGTGCGTGAAAAATTATTTTATGACGTTTGGGAAAAAGCAGGAATGCCTTTGCGGCGCAATGCCTTTGTAAAACTATACATCAATCAAGAGTACAGGGGGCTATATACCAATATGGAAGAAATTGATAAGGTTTGGCTAAGCAATACTTACGGAGATAATGATGGCAACCTGTACAAATGCACTTGGCCAGCAGGTTTGGAGTATATAGGCAATGACCAACAGGTCTATAAAGACATTATGAATAACCCAACCTCTCGCGCATACGATTTAGTAACCAATGAAACTACGGATGATTACACCCGCTTAGTAAGCCTTATCACCGCCTTGTCGCAGCCAGTCAATGGGACTTTTCAGGCTGATATCCAGCAGATATTGAATGTAGAAAGTGTTTTAAAATGCTTTGCGCTTGACGTGGTGACGGGCAATTGGGATGATTATTTTTACAACAAGAATAATTATTACCTGTATGATAATCCCGTTTCTGGGCGATTTGAATTTTTTACCTTCGATACTGATAATACCTTTGGGGTAGATTGGCTCAATAAGGACTGGGCAAAACGAAACTGCCTCAATTGGCAAAAAACGAATGAACCTAGGCCACTTGCTACTAAACTTCTGGCTATTCCGGCCTTCAAAACCAAATTTATCCACTATTTGGACTCTTTTTCAAGGTTTATCGTGCATCCTGATACCATTTTCCCGTACATCAATCAATTGCATAATTTTATTACTCCTGCCGCTGTGGCCGATTCTTACCGGAGTTTAGACTATGGTTACGGCGTTGGGGAGTTTCATGATGGATTTACCAAAACCATAGATGGCCACACACCCTACGGAATCAAACCGTTTTTAGATCTTCGATTCGACAGTACGATGCAGCAGATACAAGGGTTGATTAGCAATGCCTGGACTATAGATGTGACAAGGATGGACTTCAAAATTTATCCAAATCCGGGTACCGATATACTGACTTTAGAAATTCCTGAAGCATGGGAGGGCAACGAACTTAACATCACCCTGACTGATGCTTTAGGAAAACAAGTGTTGCGCCAGACGCAACAGCGCATAGGTCGTTCTTGGAGTATTCTGGTACCAGATCTCAAAAACGGCATTTATCAAGTCCATTTACACAACCAAAATGGGATGTATCATCAGACATGGGTACTCCTGCGGCCTGAATAAGTTATAGTTTTATTAAATAAAAAAAACTTTCAAAAATCCCCCCGTATTTTGTCCCCAAAAAGGATCTATATGCGTACAACCACCTACCTATTATTAATTATTGTCATGTCATTGTATTCATATCTTGGGGCTCAAACGGTCTCGGGTTATGTGTATGATGCTGCCAACGGCGAGTCGCTCGTTGGTGCTACTGTTCAGGTACCAGGCGCAGGCAAGGGCGCAGGCACCAATGAATATGGGTTTTATTCCCTCTCGCTGGGAGCAGGTACTCACAAATTGCAATTCAGTTATATTGGTTACGAAACCGATACAAAAAGCATTGACCTAAAAGCCAACACCACCCTTAATCTGCGCCTCAAAAATTCAGAAAACACCCTTGAGATGGTGGTTATCAGTGCTACCGAAGAGAAGGTGCGCGAAACTGTGAAAAGTACTGAAATGGGAAAACTGAGTATTCCTATGGAAATTTTACGCAAAACACCCGCTCTTTTTGGCGAAAGCGACATCATCAAAGCCATCCAATTGCTCCCAGGGGTGAAGCGTGGCGGCGAAGGATCTATTGGTATGTTTGTGCGTGGCGGTGGCAATGACGAAAACTTAATCCTTTTGGACGAAGCCCCCGTTTATAATGCTGGCCATATATTAGGCTTTCTTTCGGTATTCAATACCAACTCTATCAAAAGTGCGGATCTTTACAAGGGCGCATTTCCTGCTCAGTATGGTGGGCGGTTGTCGAGTATTTTGGATGTGCGTATGCGGGAGGGCAACGACCAACGGTTTGGCGCACAAGGCAGTATTGGCAATATTTCTTCCAATATTACCGTTGAAGCCCCTATTGTAAAAGGTAAGGGTAGTTTCATTATATCGGGTCGGCGCAGTTATATTGACCAAGTGGCAAAAGCCATTTTTAAATCCAATGTGATTCCCTATTATTTTTATGATTTTAATATCAAGGCCAATTACAAGATCAGTGATCGAGATCGCTTGTATTTGAGTAGTTATTTTGGTCGCGATATTTTGGATGCCGCCACCCAAAGTGATAGTTCTGATTTTGATATTGGGTTGGGTACCAATTTGGGTAATTTTACGGTTACTGCTCGATGGAATCATATTTATCCAAACCAAAAACTCTTCCATAACCTGACCATTATCCGGTCGCAGTTTAGGTATAAAATAGAAGGCAATGCCTTTGATAACAGTATTTTGATCCGATCTTCGATTGATGATATTGGGCTAAAACTAGATTATGACTATAGACCCAATGCCTTGACAACGATCAAATTTGGTACCAATGTCATCAATCACGTATTCAAACCCAACCTTATATCTGTACAGGGTGAGATCACTGAGTTTTTGAAAAACAAGCCTGCCGAAAGCATCACCAATCAGGAAATGGCTTTGTACGGCAGCCTTGATCGGGATATGAGCGAAAAATGGAAACTCAATGGAGGACTCCGATTGAGTGGCTCTACTGTAGAAGGTACTTTTTATGGGAATATAGAGCCGCGTTTGGCGGCGCGGTATGCGATCAATGATCGGCACTCCCTAAAAATTGGATATGCCCGTATGGCTCAATATCTACATCTGGTGTCTAGTTCATCTATTGCATTGCCCACTGATTTGTGGTATCCTGTCACCAAAAATGTAAAACCAAGTTCGAGTGACCAACTGAGCGCGGGTTATTTTACGTATTTTGGTGAAAAATCAAATATCCAATTTTCGGTAGAAACTTATTACAAGCGGCTTAACCGATTGATCGAATACAAGGAAGGGGCGAAATTGATCTTGAACGATAATTATGAACAAGAACTTACTCGAGGCAATGGGGAGGCCTATGGATTGGAATTGTTGCTCCAAAAAAACAGCGGCCGATTGAGTGGGTGGATTGGTTACACGCTCTCGTGGGCCAACCGTACTTTCCCAGAACTGAATAAAGGAATCCAATATTACGCTCGCTATGATCGCCGACACGACTTTTCGTTGGTAGCCAATTACGATTTTACCAAACGATTCGGAGTATCGGGTGCTTTTGTATTTAGTTCTGGCAATCCGTTCACGCCTGTAGTATCCAAATACCTACAGCCTTATCCAAACTATACGGGCGTTGATCTGCTGCCTGTGTATCCCTTGCGCAACTCCTACCGACTCAACAATGCGCACCGACTTGACATTGATTTTGTGTTTAAAGGTAAAAAACGCAAGCGGTGGCAAGGTGAATGGCATGTAGGTGCGTACAATGTTTATAATCGGGCACAGCCAAACCGGGTGACAGTCTCCATAGATCCAGCAACGGGAAAAGAACGCTATGAAGAGCGTGGTTTGTTTGGTATTATTGGTTCATTGAGTTATGGATTCAAATTCTAAAATTAAAAACATGAAATATTTTTCAAATATATTTACCCTTTCAACGCTGGTTGTTATCCTATGCAATGCGTGCGTGTTTAACCCCAACCCAATACCTGTTGAAATAGAAGAAGTGCCTCAAAAAATAGTTATTTCTTCTTTTGCTTTTCCTCCTCAAGAGTTGGCACTTACCGTCACCCGCACTTTTTCGGCCTTGCTTGGAGAAGACAGCGTCAATATTGATGATACCGAAATAGCAGATAAAGTCTTGGTTGACAGTGCCTTGGTGATTATTCGATATGCTGGACGTACGGATACCTTGATTAATTTATTTCCTGCTTTGTTTGGGTCTATTAATGTAGAGCAAATCCCAAATGAAAAATACAGCCTATATGTAAAAGACTACAAGACTGGAGAAAGTGTGACCGCTGAGACGACCCTGTTGCCTTTTGTGCGGATGGATACGATATATTCCGTTTCCGAGATTGTCCCGTTTTTGGATGATACGCTTTATTCGATCAAGTATAAATTTACAGATTTGGTCGGTACCGAAAATTATTATTTGGTAACTTATTCCAATCTAAAAGATGTCAGTGGAGGTTTTGCGAGTTTGGGTCAGAATGTGTTCAAATTCAATGATGCTAAGTTTAACGTATTCACTGATCAAAACTATGGCGACGGCAATCCCATCGAGTTTCGCCCTAATCTGGCTCTTTCTTCCCCTGGTGACACCTTGGTGGTAGGGCTTTCCAATATCACTAAAGGTTATTATAATTTCTTATCAGCCTACAAACGGAGCGGAAATCTACTGAGTCAAATTGTAGCGGAGCCCATCACCCTGCCTACAAATATAGAGGGTGGCTACGGTTATTTTGCGATGATTAAGCCTAGTCTTAGGTTGGTTATTATACGGTAAAATCTGTTTGATTTGGTGAGTATTTGTTATAAGTACCACGAATTAAATAACTTCCTCCACTTTGCTTGATTTTCTTGTTCTCGGAAGGCAGATTATTGCAAATTATTATTTACTCGTTCCTAATTGGTGTTTAAACACATTTATTCGTTTGAAAAAGTGTCAAGGTTTACGCTTTTACCTTAGGTAAAAGTGTTTAAATGTACATTTTTTCGTTTGAAAAAATGTACACACTGTGTTTGTTTACCAGAAAAAGCGTATTTTTATGCTTTAAATTAAAAGCGTAAAAATGAAAAGATCACTTTATAGCGCATTAATACATTGGAAAAATGCACCCAATCGTAAGCCATTAATCCTGCAAGGAGCAAGACAGTGAGATTGTTAAGGCTTTATTATTTCATAGGTGGTATGCCAGAAGCGGTAGAAAATTATATTCAATTTGAAAATTTAAATACCGTTCGATCCATACAAGAAAAGATTTTGATAGGTTATGAAAATGATTTTGCAAAACATGCGCCCACCATCTATGCAATATGATTATTTCTCCCCTACTTATTGTCATCTTTTCTGCGGCCTTGGGCTTTTTTGGGAAAAAGTTGTGCTAATTCATCTGTAAAAAGGTCGAAATCTGCAATTTGATCGCCTTTGCAAAGTGATTTTATGTCTTTAAAATGATTGAAATGCAGTTGTTCTATCGCTTGGTACAACTTACCGATTTGATTGATGAGTGAGTCCTTTTTTGACAGGTCTTCACCCTTCAATTGAGCGTACAATTGTTGTTTGACTTCGGCTATTTCTGCTTCTTTTTGAGAGACCCCCGCACGATGTCCCACAATTAGGTTTTCGTATTCCGAAGTTTGGTCACTATTGAAACGCAGTCTCTCAATGATGATTTTTCGAGGGCGATCAGGTTGGTTTGGCTTTTTGGGGGATAAAAAAAACGCTACTATGCCCAAGTTGAGCATGATTAATGCGACGACAGCGGCGGTTAAAAATCTTATTTTACTCATCGTACAGATTGTTATTTTGTTGAAGCCCTAGGCTTACTATGAGTGATTTAGCAGTATCCGTTTGGGTGGTCACCCCCACGTTTATGGAATATACATTGAGTACAACCAATACACCCAATGCAAGCGATCCCGCCCATTTCCATGACCTTGGGAGTCGCTCTATTGCTTCCTCAGCCTTGATTTTGGCTTGAATCCGCGTCAGTAAAAAAGGCGGAGCCTCCACCTTTTGAATTTTTGACAACAAATCTAGTTTTTTCATCTTCACCCGTTGAGTTATAAAATTCTAGGACTTAGGAGTTGTAAAAAAAGGGGGAGGCGCATTTTTCCAAATAACATTTCGAAATTATGAAATATTGTCGGGGTAACTCAAAGTCATTCGACAATTTACTTCGCATATAAAATTAAATTTGGTAAAAAAAATTTAATTCCTACCAAACACCCTTTTTAGACAACCCCGTTCATTTTTTTCTCTAAATTTTGTTTTGCCCTTTGCAAAAGCGATTCCACGGCTTTTTGAGAAATGGACATTATTTCAGCAATTTCCCGTTGTGGTAGATCATCTAAGTATTTCAATATGAGTGCTGTCCGCTGCTTTTCAGGGAGTCCATTGATTTTTTTAAATAAATGCTCCAATGCTTCTTGATCTTCTAGTTGTACCCCCGGATGGTTAAAATCGGGAGGATCATAGACTAATTCATTTTTTTCATTGAAAAAATGAGAAAGGAATGCGAATCTTTTTTGCCGTTTTTTTGCCCGTAAAACATCAAGGCATTGATTGATCGAAATACGATAAATCCAAGTTTTTACGCTTGACTTTGATTCAAAATATGGTAGTTTAGCGTGGATTTTTACGAAAATATCTTGCACAACCTCTTCGGCCTCCTGCTTGTTCTGCAGATAATTGAGGCAAAGGTTAAAGACAAGATTTTGGTGTGATTCGTAAACCTCCAGAAAATGTAACATCAATACTGAATACGCGAAAAAAGCAAATATATGCAAATCTAATGCGGGGCTTATTCCTTTTTTACGACCACCCGTTCGCAGCCCAATATTTGACCGTTTTTTTCAAAAGAGACAAGGTAAACCCCATCATAAAGGGTACGACAATCCAAGTATCCAATGGTGCTGCCGGGCTGAATATCGGTCTCTTGCAATAGTTTTCCCGATATATCAAACAAGCAAGCTGCTATTTTATCGCGAATCAAACCCTCCACCTGCACCGCAACAAAGTCGCTGGTCGGATTAGGAAACACATTCAAATTCAGGTTTTCCTTAATTTCATAGGTAGCAATTGTTGGGTTATACACCGTAGTAGGCTCCCCAATAGTTTGCACTTTAGATGCGGTACGAGTCCCGTAAAACGTGGGGCCGACCACATAAGGATAGGCTGAATTCCAGTCTGAATCCACGGTAGCGAAATAACAATAAATACCTTGCGGGTACTCAGGGGTAATACAAAAACGCCCATTGTGTACATCCAAAATATCTGGCGAAGCACTGGTGATAAATTCATAATCTTCCCGAAAATAACCCAACGGATAAGGGGTATTTACGGGAGGCCCATCGGCTACATCGGTTCCGTCGGCATGTTGGGTTCTGACAGTGATATTTCTAAGAGAATAACCGGATTTAATGCGCGTGATCCCCCCAGATCCATCCACATTTTTAAAGCCATAAGCCCCATAAATTGGGAAGCCATCGTAAGCGAAACCAATCAACGGTGAATGTTCAGTGCTATCAATGGTGTATAGTCCATCGGCCAAATATAAATCACAAATATTTGAAATGACCTCCAGATCAAGGTTGAATGCAGAGGGATTCTGATGGTGGTGATAATTGCCCATAGCCGGATGGCCTTTGGCGCAGTCAAAACCACCCCTTTCAGCCCGAATCGCATCTCGGTTCCAAGCCTGCACCGCAGCCATACCGCCCGGACATTGTGGATTGCCGGCCCTCCGCACAATGCGTTTGTATTTGGATTCCATGCTACTCCATCACGGTAGTCAAACAGTGCCACCCCATTGATGAATGCTCCGATGTTACCGCCTGTGGTATTGGTAGGCGTGCCAGTGTTTTGAACAGGGTTGAGCGATATTTTGAAATACCCCGTTTGCGCGGTGGCCAAAGACGGATTGCCATCTAAAAAAGGCCCTGTGATGTAGGATGGAATGCCTGTAGCCTGCACATACGCCCAGTTATTGGAATACTGAACCGATTGCACATTGGCCAACACATTGTCTTGAATCGGGGTGGAATTGCCATTTACATAATGCCGACCTTTTAAACTGGCTGTATTGATCAACCAATCTGTGATAGCAGGGTTGGTCTGTGCTTGAGACTGGCCGACAACAATCAACAAAAGAGAAAAGATAGATAAGTTTTTCATATTAAAATAAGGAACAGTGAGTAACATTGAATGTTCTTTTGACGATCTTTTTTGAAAATTCCTTCGGTATGCAAAAAATTATTTTTTCGGAAACGAAAAATCAGGATTGAACAGGAACTCCCGATCTGTTAAAGTTAGTAAAAAGGCTACCAAATCTATTTTTTCGGTTGCCGACAAGTCTATTTTACGATCAAGTGTTGTCGTAGTAGCATAGTGATTGATCACCTCGCGCAGTTTCCGAAACCGCCCATCGTGCATATATGGGTACGAAAATTCGATATTTCTCAAGGTTGGCACCTTGAATTTTAAGGAATCAGCAGCATTTTGGGTAATAAGCATCCTCCCAAAATCATTCAATGTTGTGTCAAGCGGCAATCCATTTTTTTCAAAACCCTGATTGGTAAAAAGCGGTTCGCTGTGGCAGGTAGCACAATTTTTTTGAAATATTTGATACCCGTTTTGCTCCTGTTCTGTATATGTTTCTTTACCCAAAATCATACGATCATACTTAGAATTGGCAGAAATTAAGGTCAATTCAAACTGTGAAATTGCTTTCAACACCCGTTCACCCGTCGCTGTACCATTGCCAAAAGCCTGAAAAAATAATGCCTGATAAGTGGGGTTGGCTCCGACTTTTTGCACTACATTCTCAATCGAATGATCCAGTTCTGCTGGGTGTGCAATAGGAGCAAGCGCCTGAAAATCAAGGTGTGAGACGGCTCCATCCCACATGAAATGTTTCGACCAAGCGAGGTTCATCAAAGTCATAGAATTGCGGATGCCGATACGGTCATCAATGCCATGACTTAGTGCGTGATCCACGTGCGTAAAGGCAGTAAATGACAAGTGGCAACCCGCACAAGAAACCGTACTATCGCGGGATAGAATGGGGTCGTAAAATAATCGTCGCCCAAGTGCTATACCTTCTTTGCTAAGTTCATTTTTGGAAAAATCATAATGAGGCTTGGGCCAATGAGCCGGTATTTGAAGCCCGACTGGGTCGGGTTGATGCCAAATAGTAGCAGCCATAAGCAGCCAAAATAAAAGAGAAACCACGGTCATCAATTTTATCTTACTCTTCATCTGCTACTTTAAACGATTTAGACAATACCTTCGACAACTGAACCGCATCCATACAAGGCGACATGATATTAGGTTTTTGAGCCCAGTTTACTTTTTCAAAAAGTAAGGCTAAATCTAGTTCTAAGTTTAGTCGGTTTTCGACCGACAACGCAGGTAACACAACCTTCTGTATCGATTGAAATGGATTCAAATACCCTCCAAGATGGAGTTGAAACTCGTGGTTTCGCGTAGGGCTTCGACTACAAAAGCCTTCAATCTTAGTATTGATATAACCACTTTGCCAAGTCCAAAACATCCCCAGTGTCGGGTCAAGATCGCCACCCATAACCCCAGAAACCTGGGTCAGACTATCTACCCCAAGATCAAATATTAGGCTGTCAAAATCCACATTTTTAGGCAGCTGAAATCTCAATGTAAAAGAGGTTTCCTTTTCCAAATCCAATAAATGATGGCTGTTTGTTTCCGTAAAAACAGGCTTGCCTTTTTTCAAAAAAACAAGGTTGGAGATATAAAAACGCAAGGTGTGCAAGGCGAGCGAGTCGCCTTGGGAAGTTCTTATCGGCTCCTCCAAATTTATTTTTTGTGTCCGAAAAACAGGCTGAAAATGAAGTTCAAATGACTTTTCAGTGATTTGTGCAGGCAAATTATTGGGTAGTACCAGTATGCACAGCAAGGCAAACCATAAAAAAGAGCCAATTTTGAGTCTATTATTCATATGAAGTATTTAGACGCTGTCGGCGGCATTTTCCTTCGGTTTCCCTAAATAATGCTACCAATTAAACAAAGGCCTCCATCGCCTGCCCGACCGATTCAGCAAACCTATTTGAAGTCCATTGACTTCTTTGGCCGTATTGATTAAGCCTATTTGAATACCCCGTACTTTGTGAGCATGGTTAAATATAGACACTTGTACTCCGGTCAAGGTATCGGTGGTATTGACCAAGCCTGCTATCTGAACACCCGTTACCTCATCGGCACGGTTGATGAGGCCTGCTACTTGTGCAGCGTTTATTTTCTCCGTGAAATTGGCCATACCTGCTACCTGTATGATACCTTTTTCATTTTTCCCTCCGAAATTGACCAACCCAGCAGTTTGAATAGCGAAACCTTTAGTACTGAATGCCCAATTGGACACTCCTGCTACTTGCACGCCCTCTAGGGTGTCACCTACGGCATTATAGACCCCTGCCACTTGTATGCCCGAACAAGAACCACGCAAGATATTAAGTGCGCCTGCTACTTGTATGCCATCCACACGCTGGCGAGTAAAGTTGGCTACTCCGCCTATTTCTAGTTTCTTGACAGCGTAAGAATGCCCTGCAATCACATTGAGAGACCAATGATTGGTCACTTTTCCACTCAAGGTATGGTTGGTGCCTAGGTATGGCAGTAGCGAAATCTGGTATCTGCGCGACAATGAATCTTCCACATTGATGGAATGCCACTTGTCAAGATTGGCTTCAAAAAAACGCTCCAGATCAGAGGCCGCATTTTGGATGGCGAGGGTAATGGCTTCTTTGGGCGTAGGCTCTTTGCCTGAAGTATCTATAGGAGTCAAGTCAATTTTCTGAAAACGCGGCACAGTAGAACTGACCGTCAAGATGGTATCCCGATACCCCAATCGCGTAATCATTATTTCAGAAGATTTTTTGACTTTTAACCGATAAAAACCACTCGAATCGGTGGTTGTAGCCCGGAGCGTGCGGCGGTCATACACTGTAGCATTAGTGATTCGCTGCCCGCTTTGTGGGTCTTTCAGATAACCGATTACTTCCTTTGGAGGCTTGTTTTGGCGTTTCAAAATCACGTAGTTGCCATTGGTTTTGAGTTTATATGCGTCGCCCAGTATTTCATATAATATTTCACGCACCGTCCAATCATTGACTACCAACGAAATACGTTTGGTCTTGTCAATGATACTGGCATCGTACGACCATTCAAATTTGGCCAATTGAGCCACTTTATCCAAGGCTTCTTGTATGGGAGCCTGCCTGAACGTCACATCCAAGCGTCGGGATAGCACCTCGCTGGCTTGTGCAGCAGCGGTATGGTATATACAGAAAAAAAGTAAAATCCAAGATTTCATGTGTAGCATTGGTAGCAAACCTGTTAAAAAAAGTGTGCGGTACACCGACCACATTTGGGGCGCACCACACCTATTGATAGTCCATTATTTAACCACGATTAATCACAGCCATTTCCATCCAAATAATAGATGCCTTCTTTCTTTTCTATACGAAGGGTAAAGGTCTCAGCGAGCAACTCCATGATACGCGCCAGTGATTCATTGTTGTAGCGTACCCTAAGTTTACAATTGGCCAACCGACTGTTTTTTAGTAAAATAGGCGTTGCATAGGCTTTTGACAAAGCAGTTACTACCTCTGAAAGAGGGGTTTCTTCAAATACAAACCTACGGTCTTTATAGGCTGCCACATTGGGATTTATAGGGGTCTGGGAGCGGGTCATTTGGTTGGTTTTACAACTGAAACTGGCCGTTTGGCCAGCAGTCAAATACAAGGTTTGATCCTTTGATTTTAATTGGACTTTACCCTCTTCCACACTCACCACCACATAAGAAGAATCACTGCTGTTGTCCACATTGAATGCTGTGCCGACCACCGTCACCTCAAGGTTTTGTACTGCTATCACAAACGGTTTGGTGGTATCGGGGGTTACTTTAAAAAATGCTTCGCCCCGCATGGTTACGCTGCGTTTTTGCTTAGAAACGCGAATATTTAACCCCGATTTCTGATTCAACGACACTTGGGTTCCATCCATGAGCGTATCTTGGAGTACCTGATCGGCAGTCACCAATTCCATTGATCTAGGCGCTGGATCCTGGATCCAATAAATGGCTGCGATCAATAAGACGACCGCAGCAGCGGCTGCGCCACTCCATCGGTATAAGTTTGATACCCGTCCACGCATGGGGGCATGTATTTGTTTTTTGACCCGCAGGAGGGCCTCTTCAGTATCCACCTGAGGCAAGGCCGGTACCGGGGCACGCGTCCACAACTGCTTCAACTGATCGAAATACAGTTGATTATCTGGGTTTTCTTGAAGCCAATCTTCCAAAACCACCAGATCCTCCGGAGTAGCCTCTTCGGCTAGCCGCTTCGCGATCAATTCATCTATATCATTGTAATGATGTTGCATGTAATTAGGTTTAAGAAAAAACAAAGAAGCCGACGACCGAAACCAAAAATTCCACCAATTCATGGCGAAGCAATTTCAGGGCTTTACCCATGTGCGTTTCCACGGTTTTAATGGAGATATTGAGTTGATCCGCGATTTCGCGGTATTTCAAGGCTTCAAAACGGCTCAATTCAAATACCTGTCGGCATTGGGGTGGCAATAGATCCAAGGCTTTCCGATATTTCAACTGCAATTCAGTATCAGTTTGATCCGGGGCTGGTTCGTGTGCATGTTCCATAAGCCGTTGTTGATAAGTAGCATACCGCTCTCTGGTACGGCTGCTCCGAATTCGGTTAAGCGCTTGGTTGTGTACCATCCGGTATAGGTATGCCTTCATTGAAAACTGGACATCTAAGTTCGTCCGCTGATCCCATAATTTTACAAAAGCCTGCTGTACCAAATCTTCCGCATCTTCATAGTTGCCATTGGACATCGTCACCGCATAGCGCACCAAGGGCGCATACCATGTCCTAAAGAGCGCGTCGAAGGTTGGTTCGTCGCCCTGCTGAATGGCATTGATAATATGTGAATCAGTATGTGTTGGTATCATGTCTATTCCCTTGAGACACCAAAGGTCGTATTTACCCTGATATGGATTGAGAAAAATTATTCATTTTTTAATGTTCCCAACGATAATATCACCAGCCCAAGCCCTTTTTCCGTATCTTTTCTAAAAAGGCTTCCCACTGCCCTTTACTCACTGGCAAATTAGCCTTGCCAATGCGCACCTGATGGCCTTCAATGTGTTCGATTTTTTCTAAATTGATGATAAATGAGCGGTGGATCCTGTAAAACTGGTCAGTTTCTAGCATCTTGTCTAATTGGCTCATCGAAATCAAGGTAACAATGCGCTCTGTCGGCGTGTGGATGCGGACATATTTCTGCAAAGCCTCTATGTACAGGATGTCTGCGAAGATTACTTTCACGATTTTATAATCGGACTTTACAAAAAAATAATCCGCTTTCTGATTTGCCTCAACGGGCGCAAGGGTTGGAGGAACAAGGGTTTGGGCAACAAGGGTTTGCCCCCGGTCAATCCAATCCACTGCTTTTGAAACGGCTTTGAAAAAACGTTCAAACTCGATGGGCTTCAACAAATAATCCAACACATCTAATTCAAAACCTTCGAGTGCATATTCTGAAAAGGCCGTTGTGAGGATCGTTGCTGGACGCTTTGTCAACATCTTAAGTAACTCGAAACCTGTGAGGTCTGGCATCTGGATGTCCAAAAAAAGGATGTCTGGTTGGTGTTGTTGTAGCACAAACCGCGCTTCAACGGCATCTGCGCAAGAGGCAACGAGTTCGAGATTGGGAATTTTGGCCAGATGTACAGCAAGAAGTTGACGGGCTAATGATTCGTCATCTACGACGATACAAGTGTATTTTTTCATACTTTTTTCAGTTGGAGCGAAAGTTGGATTCTAAAAACGAAAGTATCCTCCATAATTTCCAGTTTGTGTGCATTAGGGAAATCTATTTCCAACTGTCGCCGCGCGTTTTCCAAGCCGATGCCACCCTTTTTGTTGGTTGAATCACCCAGACGGTGACTATTTTCTGTTGAAAACAACAAAAGCCCGTCACTCCCAATTTCGCAATAGATTTTAATGAAAGCCGTCGGGTCATTTTCGATATTGCCATGTTTAAAGCAATTTTCAACAAAATTGAGGAGCAGCATTGGTGTGATTTGCCAGCCTGTTGGAGTACCTTCAATGTACAAATCTACGTTTGTCGAACGTGGCTTTCGGAGCAAGTGCAGGTCTAAATATTCACGTATCGTTTCCAGTTCCTTTTTCAGGGCGACCCGCCCGCGCTCTATATCATACAAAACGTAGCGCAGCAAGGTTGAAAGCCGGGCAACCATTGGCGCGGTGTTGTCATGCTTTTGTACCGCGAGGACATAGATGTTATTTAAGGTATTGAAAATGAAGTGCGGACTAATTTGGCTTCTCAAAAATCGTAGTTCGCTCTCCAATTTTTCGGCTTTTAAGCGCAGTTGCTGTTCTCGTTCTATTTGCCATTGCTTGAAATACCAAAAAAGTGTGGAAATAAGCAGGAAAAGTGACGTGTTTAGTATCATCGAAAAGACATTGCGCCAACCACCTAATTCGTAAAAAAAGGATTCCAGTCCACTATTCCGAATCAATGCGACGTAACCAATAACCAAACATACACAGGCCGACAAAAAAGCCAAAAGTCGATTTTTTTTTAAAAAAACGGGTATAAAAATCAATAAATTCAGATAAACAATAATCGCATAAGTTGCAATTTCGAGTAGGGTTTTGCCCAAAGCTTCCGCCCCATTTTCTCCGTCCCAATAGTAATCGAAAATGAAGAGATAAATAAACAGCCAAAAAGCGGCGTGTTCGAAGTATTTTATGTTTTTGTAATTAACCATAGACCGAAATGGGTGCAACAAATTCTATCCTTTCAAATAATAGCGTTTTGAACCTTGCAAAAGTAAGCACTCATTCCTTGGTGTGGTTTTTTTTCTCTGAATCATCGCAGGGGTTCCCCCAATCATTCTATTTTTGGAACGAAGTGCTTCAATGAGCAAATTTAGAGATACTTCCCGATATCTAGCCAATCATTCCAAAGTTTCAGCCGTTCAGAGAAAAAAATTTTCGCCCGCTGACCTTCCCGATACTTTTGTGCATTAATTTTTTTCTAAAATATTTTTATAATGAAGTCTTTCAAAATTCACGCCACCACGCTGGTGATTTTCACACTATTTTTCAGTCATTGTACCCAAGATGTTTCTATGCTCCCAAAATCTTTAGAAGAAGACACCATACAATCTGAGCCTTCCAGCGATCGCACCCCGCCAACCTACACCATGCCCGACGAAACCCAGCCCCACGAAGGTACTTGGCTTCAATGGCCACACCAATTTCAGTATGGTATGACTTATCGAAATCGGCTCGATGCGACTTGGGTTGCCATGACCAAAGAACTCATCACCAGCGAAAAAGTCCACATCATTGCCTATAACACGACTGAAAAAAGCCGAATTATTACGAAACTGACCGCTGCTGGGGTCTCACTGACCAGTGTAGATTTTCGGATCTTTAAGACCAATGACGTTTGGGTTCGCGATAACGGGCCAATTTTTGTCCGTGATGCAAACAACACATTGAAAATTGAAGATTGGGGGTTCAACGGTTGGGGCAATAAGGCTTCATATACAAAATGTAATATCATCCCGGCTTCTGTTGGCACAGCCATCGGCAAGCCAGTAGTAAATCTCAACTCGACCATGAAAGTCGAGGGTGGTGGCTTCGAAATTGATGGCGAAGGTGTTTTTATAGCAACCAAAAGTTGTATTTTGAACAATAATCGTAATCCCGGTATGACGCAGTCGCAAGCCGAAGCCATTTTCAGAGATAAGTTGGGAGTAACAAAATTTGTATGGCTAAGCGGGGTAGCGGGGTTAGAAATTACCGACATGCACATTGACGGTTTTGCTCGTTTTGCCAACCCAAACACCTTGGTTACAATGAATAATGCCGACCTTTTGTACTGGGATGTGCCGCAGGCGGACATCAATACGCTTTATGCTGCTACCAAAGCCAATGGTACGCCTTATAGCAAAGTGTACCTGCCACTTACGCAGAATAATGTCATGACTACCTATGGGGAAAACCTTGGATACAAGGGTTCGTATGTCAATTTTTACGTCACAAATACGAAAGTTTTAGTGCCTTTTTACAACGATCCAAAAGATATTGCTGCTAAAAATATCCTTCAGAACCTATTCCCCGGAAAGACTGTAGTGGGTATTGATTGCCGAAATTTGTATGCAAACGGAGGTATGATTCATTGCGTTACGCAACAGCAGCCTTTGTAATTTTTTCAGAGTGCCAAATTAGAGATAAGTAGCGGTAAAAAAATCCATTCAGTCCAAATTTTTAGACATTCAAGGAAAATATTCATTAAAACGGTATTTTTGATCAACCTTTGTAAAAATTTTTAAACTACACTTGTTTTATGAAAAAAATTATTTTAACAATGACTGCAATCCTTATTTCGGCATTCGTTTTAATGTTCAGTTGCACAGGCGAAGATCCTGCACCCTCCACCAGCGGGGAAATTGTCTTTTTCAACGGAAAAATTTACACGGTTAATGCCACTCAGCCTATAGCAGAGGCAATTTTTGTTAAAGATGGGATCATCAAATTTGTCGGTTCGACTGAAGAAGCGAAAAAGATGGCCGCTTCAGATGCCGAATTGATTGACCTAGAAGGTGGGTTTATGATGCCCGGTATCCACGACGTACACATGCACCCACTCGAAGCCTCGACCGATAATTTTCAGTTCACGCTCGACGATGCCGTAACAGACCCTGAAGACTATGCTGACGACATTCAAAAAGCCAACGCTGACAACCCCGGAACTGGTTGGCTCCTCGGCTGGGGTTACCTCCTTGAAACTGCCCTTGAATCCAGCCGTTCGCCCCGGCTGATTATTGACGATGTGGTTTCCAATCGCCCAGTCGCAATTATGGAACAGACTTCGCACTCCATTTGGGTCAATTCAAAAGCCCTTGAACTGATGGGTTATACCTCTGCATCACCCAATCCAACTGGCGGTATCATTATGAAGGATGCCAATGGTGTACCTACTGGTCTCCTTTTTGATAATGCCGGGGAAATCGTTTTTGAAAACGCCCTAACGCCCACCTCCGATAAAGCACAAAAAGACTACGACGGTCTGATTGAGTTTGGCCTCCCGGAATTGGCAAAAAACGGGATCACGTCTATTTGCGAAGCCCGCACTTTTTGGAAACGAAACCAGCAAGATGTTTGGAAGAAAATCGAAACAGATGGAAAATTAACCTGCCGTGTCAATCTGGGGCTCTGGCTATACCCTGCGGAAGCCGATGCAGCGCAGATCGCTAGTATCAAATCGCTGTATTCAAATGATCCGTCTAAGTTACTGAGAATCAATCAGGTGAAAGTTTATTCCGACGGGATTATTCACAATACAACTGCTGCAATGCAGGATAATTACCTCGTGGATTATTTCACTTTACCGACCAACAAAGGCTTAAATTATTTCGATCAAGCCCGCCTAGCCCAATACATCACCGCACTAGAGGGCACTGGTTTTGATTTTCATATCCACGCTCTAGGCAATCGCGCGGTGCATGAAAGCCTGAATGCTGTAGAGCAAAGTGGCTCTTCCACAGGCCGCCATCGCTTGACGCATGTCGAATATGTTAATTCATCAGACATTCCGCGTTTTTCACAACTCAATGTCACTGCTGATGCCCAAGTAGTGGGAGATTTCACGCAACCGAACCAATGGCATGAAAATGATTACCTGATCGGTGCGGCACTCAATAATGCCAATATTCCATTGAAGAGCCTTAAAAATGGTGGCGCAAGACTCACGTTGAGTAGCGACTGGGATGTGAGCGATCTCAATCCTTTTGTTGGTATGAAAAATGCAGTTCTCCGTACGCCACAGGAAATTTCGTTGGAAGATGCCGTAAAAGCCTATACTTTGAACGCTGCCTACGTCATGCGGCAGGAATCAAGGGTGGGTAGTATTGAGGTAGGAAAAGAAGCGGATTTGATAGTGTTAGATCGCGATATTTTCAGTATTCCAGCCAATCAAATTGGCGATACGAAAGTAGATTTGACGTATTTGAAAGGGAAGTTGGTGTTTGAAAGATAACTCTGTGTAACGTAATTAGTGTTACTAAGAGGCTGTATTATAAGTCAAAATCTTGTTTTAGTGAAAATATTGGCGACAATTTTTCTTAAAATTTAACCTTGGCCTTATGATACAGCCTCTTTTTATGTTCGTTATCTAACTATTTATCTAGGAAACTGGCACTTGGGGCGCATGAAAAACAGTACCAAATTACATCACAATTTCTCCACCAAATACCGCCCAGTGTGGCTCTCTTTTACTTTGGCCAATCCTTCGGGTGTACCTTGATATACTAAGTGTCCACCTTCTTTGCCGCCTTCAGGGCCTAGGTCAATGACCCAATCAGCAGATTTGATGACTTCCATATTGTGTTCTACGATCAATACTGTATGCCCTTTTTCTACAAGGGCATTCATGGCCTTTAGTAGTTTTTGAATATCATGAAAATGCAGGCCTGTGGTAGGCTCATCAAAGATGAAGAAGATATGGCCGTTTGAGTTTTCGCGAATCAAGAAAGAGCCTAGTTTGACCCGCTGCGCCTCGCCACCAGAGAGTGTACTCGACGACTGACCCAACTGCACATAGCCCAATCCTACATCAAATAAGGGTTGTATGCGATCCGTAATATCTTTATGGCCTTTAAAAAAATCTAAAGCATCTTCAATGCTCAGTTGTAATACATCAAATATTGATTTTCCTTTGAATTGGACATCCAAGACCTCTTGTCGAAAACGACGGCCTTTACATTCTTCACATTCCAAATGAACATCGGCCAAAAACTGCATTTCTACCACCTGCTCCCCTTCGCCTTTACAAGCCTCACAGCGACCAGCCTCTACGTTGAAACTAAAGTGCTTAGCCGCGAATCCGCGTATTTTTGATAGTTGTTGGGAAGCAAACAGTTCGCGGATGCCATCATAAGCCTTCACATAAGTGACAGGGTTAGAGCGGCTGCTTTTTCCGATGGGGCTTTGGGTGATAAACTCTACGTGGGTGATTTTTTTGACATTGCCTTCAATAGAGTCAAAATCGCCCGATTGTTTGGCCGCACTATCCGGCAGGTGCTGGGTGATGGCTGGGTAAAGTATATCGCGAACCAACGTAGTTTTGCCAGATCCTGATACCCCACTCACGACTGTCATACAGTGCAAAGGCACTTGTATGCTGATGTTTTTTAGGTTGTGTTGCCTTGCACCTTTTAAGGTCAGCATTTCGACGGGTTTTCGACGCTGGCTTGGTATTTTAATGGACATTTTGCCATTCATGTACTGAGTGGTGAGGCTTTCCGGTGCTGCTTTGTCAATATCAGAATAATGCCCTGCAAATACTACATGACCACCATGGAGTCCTGCTTCGGGGCCCATATCAACCAAATAATCGGCATTGCGGATCACTTCTTCTTCATGCTCTACCACCACCACGGTGTTGCCTAGGTCACGCAACTCTTTCAGCACCTGTACCAAACGCTTGGTGTCGCGTGGGTGCAAGCCGACAGAGGGTTCATCCAAGATGTACATGGAGGCCGTTAGGTTGCTACCCAAGGTACGGGTCAGGTGTATGCGCTGGGTCTCACCGCCAGATAAGGTATTCGAAATACGGTCTAAAGTCAAATATCCCAAGCCCAGATCCACCATAAACTTTAGGCGGTTATTGATTTCCAATAATAGACGTTTGGCCACTTGCCGGTCGTGGTCATTGATTTTTATTTCGTTAAAAAAGGTCAAAACCTCATCCATCGGAATCCCCGTAAGGTCGGATATGTTTTTATTATCAATTTTTACGCAAAGTGCTTCTACCCGCAACCTTCCGCCATCGCAGGTAGCGCACACGGTGCGCCCTCGATACCGCGCTAGTGTCACACGGTTCTGAATTTTGTAGGTTTTACTTTCCATTTCCTTGAAAAAAGCGTCAATTCCTTGAAAATACTCATTGCCCACCCAAAGCAACTTTTGTTGCTCTTTGGTTAATTGAGCAAAAGCGGTATGTACCGGAAAATTAAAGCGGTGAGCATTTTGCAAAAAAGCGGTCAACCATTCGCCATATTTTTCACCCTTCCAACAGGCGACGGCACCATCATAAACAGACTTGCCCTTGTCAGGCACTATCTTGTCGCGATCAATGCCCAATACACGCCCATAACCCTCACAAGTAGGACAAGCACCGTATGGGTTATTGTAGTTGAACAGTTGTGGCGCAGGATCAGGAAATGTGATCCCATCCAACTCGAATCGGTTGTTAAAATGTACCGACTCGCCGTTGGCAGCATCTACGATTTTGACAAAACAATCGCCATCACTTTCAAAAAAAGAGGTGTTTACTGAATCGCTGAGGCGCATCCATTCACTGTCGTTCATGCTATCGGTGAGTGAAAAACGATCAATCAAAAGGCTCAATCCCTCTTGGTTAAAGCCTTGTGCAGGTTTGGTCAGGTCAAAACGGGTTTCATTGCCATCTAAAATATCTTCAATACGCAGGGTTTCTTGGTGGTATTGAAGGCGGTTGTATCCTTTTTGGAGGAGCATTTTCAACTCCTGATCCAAGGTGCGTTCCTTGTTTTTTTTGCTCAGCGGTATCAATAACAGCCCACGCGTGCCATCGGGTTGTTTTTTAATGAAATCTATGACATCCGAAACCTCGTGCTTTTGTACCAACTGTCCCGAAATGGGCGAATAGGTTTTGCCCACCCTGGCAAAAAACAAGCGCAAAAACTCATACACCTCCGTCATGCTCCCCACTGTGGATCTAGTATTGCCTGTAGTGACGCGCTGCTCAATGGCAATGGCTGGGCAGATGCCGCGTATATAATCCACATCGGGTTTTTTCATACGCCCTAAAAACTGCCGCGCATAACTCGATAAACTCTCCACATAACGCCGCTGCCCTTCGGCATAAAGCGTATCCATGGTGATACTCGATTTGCCAGAACCGGAGACTCCAGTCACAACCACCAATTTGTTTTTGGGAATCTTTAAATCAACATTGCGCAGGTTATTAGTCCGTGCACCTTTGATGACGATATGCGCTGTATCCACCACATCCGTAGTGTTTTCAAGCGTCACTGTTTGCGTAGTTTTAGTTTTTGCCATAGCGAGGGCGAAGATACGAAAGAAGACTTGACAAACAACAAACTATTTGTTTTATTTGCGAATGACTTAGTTCTACTTTGGCACTCTGGAATGCATATCCAAATCAGCTTGTCGTTTGAGGTGCCTGAGTTGGATGGCAAGGATAATGCCCTGATCAGAATTGAGTTTATTTAGAAGTTTTTTAGCGAATACGAGTTTGATATCA
>JANMMZ010000103.1:0-38846 GCA_031373665.1 Saprospiraceae bacterium
TATTACTCAGACTGCATTCAAGCAAAATGTCTCCGCCTACCAGTATATCTGTGATCGAATCAGTGGAAGATTTCAACTGGAGTCTTTGGCTCAATTGATTCAAAGGAAGCCAACGGCTACCCTGACTTTTTGAGGGGATACCAATTTTTGGTAATCTGCTATTAATATCCGGGGAAATATTGATACAATTTTTGGTAGTTAGATTAGACAACTTTATGAAAGTTGTCTAATCTTCAATCACATAATTAAAAAAAAATATGGGTTTTAAAGCATCATTTATCATCGTCGAAAACGCTGAAAATCAGCAGGACGAAACCACTATCCTCAATGCCCTTGGCTTTCCAGACTTCGAGTATGATTCCGAGGTGTTTTTTGAGGAATGTATGTATCCGCGAGACAAAGGCATTTATATTGGCTATTATCGAGGCAATTTAATTGTTTGCCACGAGGATTTGCCGAGCCGTTTTTTTGCAAGTAGGGTCGTCGGAAGTGAAAAACAATTGACAGCCTTGTTTCCTGACCGCGAAATCATGGCGGTCATGTGCCATAGTGTTGTGAATTATCATGGCTACGCTTTGTCGAAAAACGGCGTAAAACTGCGCACCAAACAAATTGATAGCGAAAGCCCAATCCAAGAATTTGGCGAGCGATTGGAAGAAGAAAATGACATTTATGCCACCTCAGCCAAAGATGAAAACGGGGCGAATTTTTGGAAAAACTACAATGGCCAAAATTGGGATTGTACCGAAGACCAATTGATGGAAGATTTTACTTTTGGAGTGGCCAAACGTCTGTTGGGCGTAAAGATTTCAACAAGTGAGGACGAGGAATTATCTTTTGAAACCCCTTTTAGAAAGTTTGTTAAAAAGGAAAAACCCGTAGAGGCCGTAACCGCTAACGTAATTGAAAATAGCGAAAAAATAACCCCAAATGAACCTATTTCAAGCCAAAATGAACTCAAAACACCTGAAAGTCAAACAGAAATTGCAACTGGATTAAAAGGCACAATCATGCATAATCCAGCAAAAGCATTTTTTGTGGTGGGTGCTGGTCTGTCGGTTATACTGTTTTGGGCTTGGCGTATGGATAGGCGTTTAGGCCAAGGAGGAAGTCTAGCAGACCAAAGCGATTTGGAGCAAAATATCCGATTATTATTAGGAAATTTGACCATGATGGCTCCGAATTTTTTGATTTTTGGCTTAATTTATTGGTTGATGTATTATTTTAAAAAGCCAACCCAACCAACGCTCAATTTTTGGCATTTTACCACGAAACTAATCATTGCCGTAGTCAGTTGGTATGTAATTCTGACGACAATGGATGTGTCAGGAAGCGTTACTTATTCCAAACCAAATATGAAATTGCACATCTTGGGTTGGTTGAGTAGAATTCCGATTTTGATATTTTGGGTCAATATTGGAGTGACTTTGTTTAAAAAGAAATAAAAACTAAAATTCATGAAAAAACTCCAACTCCTCACATTGTTGAGCGTCCTAATTTCAGCACAAAACGCTATTGCCCAAAACCCAAACCATTGGGAAACCTACGCCCGCGACCAGTTGCGTTACCCCGTTGTTTCGGCGAAGGATCAGCGCATGCTCACCGCTTTCGTAGGACTACTGATAGATGCTGAATTGGTCAATAATCGTCGACGGGGGTTCATATTGCAGCAAGCCGGTTTCCGAAAAGACGCAACTACTGGTGAAGTCCGTTGTTTTGAAGCCGTGTTTACGGACGGAACAAGGCCTTCTTATCCGCCCCATGAGGAGGCGTTACCCGAACGACAAAAAATCGCGGTCGAACTCATCGCCTTCGATACCCGCTCGCCCCAACAACGCGTGGCTACCTACTCGTCAGTCTTTTACAATATCAGTTTCGATCAAGAGCGAGGCTTATTTCGGTGTCAAATCCCTGTTACAGCACCCATTAATGAGCATTCCGCCTTTGTACTGCTGACCCAACCACCCTATCTGGCACCAAGTATATCATCTTACAAGGAAATCAGCGAAACCAAATATGAAGATGGGCCTTGGATGACGAACCCTAGTAAACCCATTTTTGTGTATCCTAAAAGTTTCGCCCCAAAGGCCATACCGCCCAATAAAAACGAACGTGGGTGGATGCCCTTGAAGTCGGGATATGTATATAATGATTACGCCTACCCAGTACCTGAGAAACACTATGAATGGAGCAAAAAAGGCAGTAACTACGCCCGATCTTACAGCGAAAATGGAAAAGAAGGCATGAAAGCCAATGATGGTACCGTGCTGATCCCAGCAGAGTACGACGATATTCACTTTGGGTTTTCAGGGTTTATGATCGCTAAAAAAGGTGGTAAGACAGGGGTAGTCAACGAGGCGAATACAGTGGTACTTCCTTTCGAGTATGAACGACTCGAAATATTATACCGCAACAACGTGAGTGCCGTACCGTCTGGCGTTTCTCTCGACAATTTGCGCTTGCTGGCGCGAAAACCCAATAATCAAGTGGGCATCATCACTGGTCGCGGGGAAGTACTGTTTCCTTTCCGATCTTGTCGCGCTGCCGAAGTGGTCTATTTTTACGATGCGCCGCGCCACGAAAACCTAGGTATTATCCTTTCGTATCCTGCCAATTACAAACAACTGATGCGCCAAACGGCCATTATCCTCAACTGTGACGAAGGTATCGGTGTGGTATCGGCCAATGGTGCCACGGTGTTGCCTTTTGAATACCGCGAGATCAATAGCGTACTTTTTTCCCGCAATGCCCAATGGGTAGTGGCGCTCAAAGGCGATAAGATCGGTTTATATGACCTGAACGGTAAATGGGTATTAGAACCGAAATACGACGACGGATTTGGCCTGTTTGGCAATCTGAACGTGCCTGAAAACCGCGATCTATCCAATCTCATAAGAGCAAGATATTCCGCCCCGCCAGTCGGCGATGAATACCCTGTTTCTGGCACAGGCATCGTGGATACCTTGGGTAAAACCGTCTTACCTTTTGAGTACGATGCCTTGGCAACCACATTTATGATAGCAGGCAAACGGCATTTTACGGCCCAAAAAATGGGCCGCTGGGGCGTAGTAAATCTTGATAATCAGGTTAAACTCCCATTTCAACACCCCCAGTTCATTCAACGCTACGAATTCAATGACCAAACCTGTTTTTCTTTAAAAGATTCCACCAATAAATACTATGGCATGCTTTCCATGGACAACAAATTGGTGATTCCCTTTAAATACACTTACTTCGCTGATGGAAACGGCAAACTATTGGTGGTACTAGATGAAAAATATCAAAACGGCTTGGTCAATATACGTGGCCAAGTAATATTACCTTTGGAATACGCCAATATTTCACTCCTAGAACACAACCATTTTTATATCCAAAAAGACGGGTTGGGCGGCATTGCCAACCCAGACGGTAAGGTAGTAGTGCCACCCATATACCGAGGCTTGTATGGCATAGAACATTTCCCCACTTTTCAGTCATTCTTCGAGAAAAAAGGCATTACCTCAGAACAAGTAGTGGCTATTTTGTCCAATGATACCAGTACTTTTGCCTATCTGAAAGATGGCCGGCTGGTGGAATTAGATTAAAATTTTTTCATTATGAAAAAAAGCACAATTGGTCAGTTGTTAACTGGCCAATTTTTCACAAACTTTGCCTCTTCTACAAAATTAATCATTTTTTTCGATTCAAATCTATAATTTAGATCATTTTTTTCGATTTGGCTAAGTTTTTTTTTAAAATACTATAAAAAATGCAAAAATTAATTTTAGTAACATTCATTTTCCTCACATTTCAATCCACTATTTACTGTCAAATAGAGAGGGGGAATTATGGCGAAGGTCCCACTTTCGACTCAACCAAAATTTCACATAAACCACTGCCAGAAGGCTTTGTGTACAACGAATATGGCGATCCCATACCGCAAGAAAAAGCCAAGTGGAGTTATCGCAACAGAAATGAATACCGCACGTTTTCCCAAAACGGGAAAATAGGTATGAAAACCCAAAATGAAACAGTACTGATTCCAGCAGAATATGATGATTTACATTACAATTTTTGTGGCTTTATGCGTGCTTCCAAAAATGGCAAAAGCGGTATTATCAACCAAGGCGGTGGCGTGGTCATCCCATTTGAATATCAGCAACTCGAAGTACTCAATGGGAAAGATAGATTGAACGCACCTACGGGAGTCAGCCTCGAAAATATTCGTTTGCTTGCCCAAAAAAGCGGCGAATCAATAGGAATAATTGATGGAAGAGGGCGTGTTATTTTTCCTTTCCAGCAAAACAGCATGACAGAAATTGTCCTGTTGCCCCCAACCCAAAACCTTGAAAAAAAATCAATAAACCCTTCCCGTACAACCAGTTATGAGGAGAAATTAAGGCAAACTGCCATACTATTCCGCTTTAAAAAAGCAGGGGCGATCAATGGCCTTGGCGATACTATTTTACCGTTTGAATATGATGATATTAGTACCATCTATGACTTGAAAAACACGGCATTAGTGCAAATAAAAACAGATGAAAAAGTTGGTTTCGCCGATTTAAATGGAAAAATATTGCTATCCCCTACATTTTCTACCAATTTTGAATTGCTTAGTTTTTTTCCTGAAAATCCGACAAGTATTGGCTCGGTTTTCAAAACGGGCAAAATCATAGAAAACAACCCAAACTATCAATTTGGCTTAGTAGATAGCCTTGGCAAAATATTATTGCCTTTTGAATACGACAACATCAATAGGCAAGCCTATTGGATGGACGGAAAACCGTATTTTCTGGTTCAAAAAAATCAAAAATGGGGTTTGGTCAATGCTCAAAATAACATTGTGATTCCGTTGCAATACAAAGATGATTGGAAAAAGATAGCGCTTGATGATACAGCGTTTTTTGTACTAAAAGACTCTTTGAATCAATTTTATGGACTTGTCTCGCTTGAAAACAAAGCCATTTTACCCTTTCAATATAAAAAAATTCAAGGTAGTAATGGCAAATTATTGGTAGTAGTGGACGAAAAAGGCTTTCATAAATTAGTCAATTCAAAAGGCGAAATCATTTTTGTAGCACCCGAAAAATTCGGAATCGGTATCTTTGATACAAAGCATTTTAGTGTGTATCAGCAAGATGGTTTTCAGGGATTAATCAGCCCTGAAGGTAAATTATTGACAGAAATAAAGTACAAATCCGTTGCGCCTGGGAAAAACATGTATCAATTGATCAATACTTCGCATTTAAAAGCAAAACAACTGACCGAGGATGATGTGGAGGCACTTTTAATCAACGCAGATGGGTATTTTCTATTGACAAAAACGGGCGTTTTGGTGAAAATTTGAAGGACTGATTCGCTTGTTGGAGGGGTAAAGCGAAGCATCTTAAATGCCACAAAATTTGCGACAGTGTGCCATAGAAATCCCATACGTCTAATTAAATTAAACACTTTTATGAATTTTTTTCCACGAATAGCCCTCCTTACTACCGCACTGTTTGAGTTGCCGCATTTTTCAAATGCTCAAAAGGAGGTTGAAATACAAAAACGCGAAAGGCTTTATGACCGAAAAACAAGCCATCCAACTGGCGAAAGATGTCCGGCTGCCCGCACATTTGACCCTCCTCGGCGGTGCGGTGAATACAAACAATGTTCAATGTTGGGTTGCCAACAATGGGCAAGAATTTCAAATCCCAAAAAATTGAACCACAAACTAATATTTCAATGCTAAAAAGTTTAAAAGGTAGTGATGCCAGAACTCATCACCAGCCTCATACCTATGGAAGGTCCCGGGTGGCTTCACATTTTTCGCTGCGATGGTTCGCACGTCACGTCCATCGAGACAGGTTCATCAGTAATAGAGCAAGTTTTTTTCTCCCATCACGAGAGATATTTGGACACTGGCAACAACCATTTTACTGGATTTGTGAAGGTTAGGCTTGGGATCGGAAAGGGTTTTTATGTTCGGATGGCAGATGGGAAAATCTTTAAAAAATAATGAATATGAAAAAAATATTTTTACTCTTGTTGCTGGCCTTTGGAGGTAGTGGTTTGAATGCCCAAAATATGGGTAAAGTAGGTAACGGTTTGGGTAAGTCCTCTAAGCCCATCATCCCCAAACACCTAAAAAAAGGGAAACCAACTATTTTTCGCTGGGAAATGATGTATGGATATATTTTGAATGATAGCATTCTCATCCCGTTTGAATATGAACAATTAGACGAAAAATTTTCCGATTTCATGCTTGCCAAACGGAATGGATATTGGGGGGCGATCAATAAAAAAGGGGAGGTCATACTGCCTTTTGATTACAAAATCCTCCGTCAACACAAAAATAGCCCATTGTTGGCTAAAAAAGGAACAGATACTGGCCTCATTAATCGTTCCAACAAAGCATTGATTCCCTTAGAATACAATACTATTACCGAAATCAACGACTCCATAGATGCCGAGAAAAAGGCTCTAAGTGTGGATTTGCTGGAAGGAACTTTGTTGATTTGTACCGCCACAAATGCTGTTGGTGCGAGGGTTTACGTGGATAATATGGGAAAGGAGATTCTTGTAAAAAATGATTAAACTAATTTAAAACAAAAACATCCAACTTTATATGAGTTTTATTACTAAAAACACCCTTTTAATAAGTGCTTTCGTCCTTGGTTTTACCCAAAATCTGCCTGCTCAGATTCGCAGTTACGATGAGGGCACTAATAAACGAGGTATTTCTGATTACGAAGGCACGCCCATTATTCCAGCGGAATACGATGATGTGTCGCCTTATTTTTTTGATAACGATACGTTTTATGTAGCGACCCGAGGCGATCGAAAGGGCGTGTTTTACAAAAATGGGCGGCTCACTATCCCATTCGATTATCAGGCAGTCGAAATTTGGGCGGCTCAATCCGACTTTCAATTTGGCCTTGCGCTCGTGAACAAAGACCGCCGTACTGGATGGGGCATCATGGATGCCCGAACAGGGGCACATATTTTACCACAGAAATTTGAGTTTGTCCGAGCCATTTTTCGCGATTTACTGGTCGGGCGGCAGTTTGCAGACTCTACGTTGCAGTTTTTTAATGGCCGAGGCGAACCGCTTTTTCAATCGTACGGCCGCTCTGCTACACCTGGTTTTGATGAAAATTCCATACAAATCCGACGGGTAGATCGCACCGAGTATTTCGTGGACAGAAAAGGCAAGCCCATATTTCCTGCCAACCTGAAAAATCCGAGATGGACAGATGGCGAGCGGGTCATTTGCTTCGAAAACGGAAAAATGGGGCTAGTCACCATGTCTGGGAAAACACTGATTCCGTTTGAATGGGAAGAAATGCAGGTACAAAATGCAGGGCAGTTTTTGGTCAAAAACCAGTCAGGTGAGTCCGGTTTGATGGATTCCAAGGGTCAATTCATCATTCCACTTTCGAAGGGTGGGCTATATTTGCCATGTGGGAAACCAGGCCCAGTTTATATCCGTTCGGGGGTGGGGACTGACCCGAATTTTAATTTTCAACTCTTCGATGCGACAGGTAAATTGCTGTTTTCGGATGTCCGCGTTTCGTTAATTGCGATGGCAAGCGAACTGTCAAACGTGTCGTTCAATCGCAGTGAAGACTATTTTTCGGCAGAAATGAAAGGCAAAAAAGAGCAATTCATTTTCCATGTAAAGCGCGGTCAAGTCTTGCCAATACCGTGGACTACCGTTTGGTACGGCGGCGAAAAACATCCGCTGATAGCCGTCAGAAAAGATGAAAGCGGCCATTCCATCGAAGAAAAAGTATTTGATCTAAATGGAAAACTACTGTTTTCCGCGCCCACTGGGATGAATTTGCAGCATAGTCGAAACCCGCGTTTGTTGCTCGCCTGGATTAAAAATCGCAGCAGCCTCACCCTGCTCGATCTCAATGCCAATCCTGAAAAGATGATCCTCGATTTCTCCTTGCAAGGTCAGATGTATAATGGCTGTTTTGTTTTTGAAAAAGATAGAAAAAAGGGTCTTCTGGATCCGAATGGCAAAATTTTGATGCCTGCCAATAAGTTCATCTCGCTTGGCAGCCCGAACAAAATACAGGTCAAGCAGTTTCGAGAGTCCCAACCCGATCATGGCAAATTGGTCGCTGTGGGCAGTTATGAAGGCGTCATCTATCCATCATGGGTGGGCGTAAACGAACGAGGAGAATCATTCGTTTTTGGCCCTCCGCCCCAAGCGCCGCCAAAACCGGTTGAGCCATTAAATCAAGTAATGGAAGCCCCTGAAGCGCCAACCGAAGTAGATGCGAGCAAACTCCCAGTGCCAGTCATGGAGGAGATGCCCTCCAAACCAGCAGCAGATGAGGTGCAAAGTTTTGTTGAAAAAATGCCGCAGTTCCCTGGAACAGAAGCAGCGATGTACAAATTCATTGCTGAAAACCTCAGGTATCCACCAGAGGCTAAAAACAATGGTATTCAAGGGCGGGTTATCTTGAGTTTTATTGTGGAGAAAGACGGCAGTTTGAGTGATATTAAAATTGTACGCGACATCGGTGGCGGCTGTGGCGAAGAGGCAATCCGGGTAGTAAAACTAATGCCTAAATGGACTTCTGGTCAACAACGCGGCAAGCCCGTGCGGGTGAAATATACGCTGCCAGTGGCGTTTAAGTTGGTGGATTAGAGAATTTATTACAGTTGACCGATATCGAAATGGTAATCTTGATTTTTATTTTCATAAACTCATCTGATGAGTACCCACTCAGACAAATAACACGATTAAAAAATAGATATGAAATTTGAAAATAACTTAATTTATCACGTTTTTAATCAGGGTAATAACCACGAACAGATCTTTCTCAATAGAGATAATTACCTTTTTTTTCTTCAAAAAATGAGGGTACATTTATCACCACATGTCGAAATGCTTTGTTATTGTTTGATGCCCAATCATTTTCATTGGCTTTTTCAAGTAAAATCATGTGTTCTCAAGATTGAAGAAAGAGATTTATTATTAAAAAAACCTCAGATTTTGAGATCAATCTCCGACTTTAACTCATCTGATGACTCCAAGTCATCTGATGAGTTAAAGTCGGAGGGTGAGCCTCGATACCGAAGCCTCAATGAATCCATTGCCATTCTACTCAGGTCGTACACAAGAGCCATCAACCTTCAAGAAAACCGCTCTGGTTCACTGTTTCGCCCACATACAAAAGCAAAAACGGGGTGGATTGACGAATTTATTACAGTTGACCGATATCGAAATGGTAATTTTGATTTTAGGGCTTTCCCAGACGATGAATATGGGTTTCATTGCTTTCATTACATCCATGAAAATCCTAAGCGTGCGGGTCTTTGTTCAGAAGTGACAGACTGGGAATTTTCTTCCGCACGTGATTTCGCGGGCTTGCGAAACGGTACCATTTGTAATCAAAATTTGGCAAAAAAACTTTTACTCATTTGATGACTTGGAGACCTTGCATAAACTCATCCGAGAACTCCAAGTCATTAAAAAAACCTCAGATTTTGAGACTCACGACTTTAACTCATCAGATGACTCAAAGTCATCAGATGAGTTAAAGTCGGAGATGGAGCCTCGATCCCAAGTGAAGTCAAAATATTCATAATCAATAACATAAGTTGATGAAAATCCAATGCTCGGTTCTAGCCTTTTTGCTATTTTTTATCCAAAAAATAGATGCTCAAACCTGCCTCCCCAACGGCATCCAACTCAAAACGCAACAGCAAGTTGATAATTTTTTGACCACTTATACAGGCTGCCGACACGTTTTGGGAAATGTCAAAATCATGGGCGACGATATCCAAAATTTCGCTGGACTCGCAGCCCTCGATTCCATCGGCGGCAATTTGGAGATCGCCAACTTGCCGAAAATTGAGACGCTCGCGGGACTCGAAGGTATCCAGTTTATCAGAAAAAATTTCTTGGTCAGCGGATGCCCAAAACTGCGGTCGTTCGCCTCAATGCGTGGGCTCCAGCGCGTCAGCGGCTCGCTCATTATCAGTGCCCATGAAGTGTCGGGTCTTGATAGTTTGGAAGCCGTCGGGCACGCGATTTATCTGAACAGTCTTGGAAGAACTAAAAACTTGGTCGGTTTTCCGAGCCTTCGGGTCATAGGTGACCTAGATACGATTGGTTATGCCGGGCTTTTTATCAGTTTAAACGACAGCCTCGAAACCGTTTCGGGCTTTGAGAAATTGACCCACGTACATGGCGCAATCCGCTTTGAGCGCAACAAAAAACTCCAAAAAATTAGTGGATTTTCGGCCCTCCGAACGGTCGAAACTTCGCTCGAAATTATGATGAACGACAGCCTCCGTATCATCAATGCATTTCATCGCCTCGACACGGTCGGGTTTTCGCTCAAAATTGGGTTCAACCCAAATCTGCGAGAAATCAAGGGCTTTGACAGCCTTCGATACATTTTTTACGAACTCGAACTCGACCAAAACATCACGCTCGAAGACATTTCGGCCTTCGATCACGACTTTCTTTTGAGCCAACTCGAAGTAACTGGTAACTCAAAATTGAGTCAGTGTACAGTCGAATTAATATGTAAAAAAGCCCCATTTTCGGCCACCCGGATTTCGCAAAATGGCTCGAATTGTCAATCCAAAAGCGAAATTTTGGCTATCTGCCCCGCCAATTCGGTTATCGAAAAAGAAATATGGCGGCAAAGTTTTGCCATTTCTCCTTACCCAGTGATCAGTGATTTTGAGATCAAAAGCCCTCTTGCTTGGACGCGCGTCGCGGTCAAAAAACCGACTGGAAAGATACTGCGGGTATTTGAGTTTGGTCAAAAAATGTCACTTGGTGGGCTGCCGAAAGGAACTTATTTTCTTGAAATTACGCCAGCGCAAAAGTCGCCGACCATTTTGGTGGTTTCGGTGATTAAAAGCAAATGAGGTTTCAACTCAATCTCAGTCATAAACTCATCTGATGACTTGGGAAGTAAAAATTACACTTACTTTGTGCAAATTCCTTTAAAACTTTGACTTTTTTATGAAAAAAATATATATTATAGCCCTCCTTTTCCTTGTTCTGGGAAAAACAACCGCCCAAAACCTCATCCCATTCCTCGGTAAAAACGGCCAATACGGCTATGCCAACGAACGTGGCGAAATCCAAATCCAGCCAAATTTTACGGGCTTCTTAGATTTTTGGCCGCCGAAAACTTTGGGCATGAATACGAACCAAAACAACCAGCCCGTTTTTTTGCTCCGAAACGGAATGACCATCGCTGGACAGTTTCGCGCCGTGCCGGTCGTCAATTATGAATCTAAAAAAGGCAAAACTGGCGACACGCTCGGCGACCTTTTGATGCTCCAAAACAACAAAAAATGGGTTTTTATCAATCAAAAAACGCGGCAAATCCGCGAATATTCGTCTGGCCAAATCCGCGAAAATCCGCGCTGGTTTTCGGTTGGCGGCTCAAATTACCATTCGCTGGAATGTCGTTTTGAATATGGTTTTTGCCGAATTTTCCGCGAAAACGGGGCGGTCAATTTTATCGGCACCGATTTGAAAGAGGTTTTTCCGACCGATTTTTTGGCCGCAGCCGTCGGCGGACCCGATGTTTTTGTGGTCGGCGACGCTTCCCAAAAAATGGGCATCATCGACCGGGTGGGCAAAATGCGCTCGCCGATGGTCTGGCCTAGGCTCGAACTGGCCGGGCGCGAGGGCTATTTTTTGGTCAACAATGCCGAATATTTTTCGTCGGCCTCCGAAAAACCGGAACGGGCCGGAGTGCTTGATTCGAATGGAAAATTGGTCATTGACACCATTTATCAACGCATCAAACCTGCTGGAAAAGACTACCTGATTGTTCACAACAAAAAGGGCGTGGGCATGGTGGATTATGCTGGGAATTGGATTTTTCCGCTTGAATATCGCCAAATTGACTATGTTTATGATGATTTGTTCATCGTAAAACCGAATTCGGGCAGGGCGAACGTGGTCAATTTGAAACGCGAAAAACAGTTCAAAAACGACTACGACGAAATCACGACGATGCCTTACCGAGTTGAAAACAAGCCGTTTTTCAACGTGAAAGATGGTCATTTACTCGGCATCGCGGACTCGACTTTTCAGGTGTTTTTTTCGGATACTTTGACGAGCATTGCGTTTGCATCCAACCAAAAATATTGGCCCAAAATCAACCAACAATTCCGCATTTTGGAGGGCCACAATAGTTATAACAATAACCGTTTTGGCATCCGCGACAAAACCGGGCGGCGCATTTTGCCGGGCATTTTCCACCATATCGACGTGCTGCCCTTTGTCGGCGGCGACCTTTATTTGGTGAAAAAGGACAGTCTTTATGGCGTTTTTGATACGGAGGGGAAAGTGGTTTTTCCGATGAATTTTACAGATATCCGACCCGAAGAAGCGAGACGCGAATGGAAAGATACCATCGTTTGGGCAAAACCCGTCGGCTCGAAAATGTACTCGGCTTTTGACAAAACCGGCAAAAAACTGCCGTACCCCGACAATTTTAAGCCGACAAATTATCGAAAAGACCTCGTCCAACTGGAATTGGCGAGCGGCAAACCACCCGTTTTGGTGCTTTCCGATGGCAGTCGCGTGGCAAAGCCGGATGCCCAAGAAATTTATCGGATGCGGCAAGTTGCGACGGCGGAGGGTGGTTTTTTGTACAAAAAAGATGGGGACAGGTACGCCGTTTTGGATGCTTTTTTGAAAAATGTCGTACCCGAAGGTTTCGTCGTGCCTGTGACTGATTTTATGGAAACGAGGCTGGAATGGACGGGTTTGCTGCCCGTTTTTCAGTTGCCCGCCGATTTTGTCGCTGCCGAAAACCGGGAAAAAGCCCGCGTCGAAGCGGTCAATAAACCGAAGCCGCCCATTGTCCAGAACAATCAAAACGAGGCCGTCAAAGAGGCGTACCCTGGCGTTGAAGAAGCACCCGGTCAGACCGCTTCGCGGAACGACTTGCCCAAAACCTTCGAGGCTTGCGGCGTAATAAATGCGCGCGGCGAATGGGTCGTGCCGCCCCAAAAAGGAGCGGTAATGGTTCCACTCTCGCATTTTTTGGTGCAGGAATTGAGCCCCGCCGACCGTGGCAACAACGACCTCCGTCGCGAGCCATATACGATCTATCGTGTCAATTCGACGGACAAAACGCCCATTTTGGTTAACGCTGTTCGCTTTCCTTATTTTAAAGAGGAGAACAATTTTACCATGCTTTTTGGAAAAATTGACCCAAAAACGAGCAAACGCACTTATGCTTTTTTCAACGAAAAAGGCGACCAACTCACTGATTTCAACATCGTGAATAGCGGCGGCCACCTTCAAAAAAGTAACCATGTGACCATCCTTGATAAAAATGGGCAGCCGCGCGACCTTATTTTGGACGCGAAAGGAAAAACCCTCGTTGACCTCGGCGACATGGAGGCCATTGACCCGCCACACGAACGCGGCAGCCGTTGGACAGTTGATTTTTTAGTGGCTCAAAAACGCGGAGCGGGGCTGCGCGGGCTGATTGACTCAACTGGAAAAACGGTGCTACCGTTCAACTATAACAACTTATTGGTTTTGGAAAAAGGAAAATTGCTTTCTTGCCAAAATTCGGGCGGCGGCACTGATTTGTTGGATTGGCAAGGCGGCATCATTTTTTCTTCGCCCCAAATGGTGCGTTTTGGAAGTTACAATGCCCAAAATGGCTATCTTTTGGCTAGTTCAGATGACTTGACAGTGGTTATTTCACCAGATGGAAAATTGATGCGAACCCTCCCTTACAAAACTTTGAAGGTGGCGCAAGCGGTTGATTTTCAGCAGTTTGCGCAATTTTCTGATAAAGTTTCGAACCAAAATTTTTGGATTGATTTTGTGTCAGGGGTGGTGTTTCGGGGCTGAGGTGTCGGGGAGAGTTATCCTTATTTTGTGTACGTATTTTTATAAATTACCCTTATTTTGTGTAAATATTCTTGAAAAATTACCCTTACTTTGTGTGGACATTCTCAAAAAATTACCCTTACTTTGTAACACGAATTAAATAACCTCCTCCATTTTATCTGAATCTGGCCTCTAAAATGGAGGAGGTTATTTAATTTCCTTCACCCAGTTTAATATGATCCTTACGCTTTATCCTGCTTTGTCACTTTTTTCCGCCGGAAAGAGTAACCAAAAAAGGCCTGGTTGTCGAAAAAACCCGCGATTGCCCGTCCAAACTCTGGCGGCGCGAAAATTTGGTTAATTGCTATGTTTCACAGACCGTACTAAACTTCCCTTTCCCTCGGTCTGTCATGTCGTAACGTAGTGAAGACATCTACACAAGATGCCCAACTGACAACGCAAGATAAATACTTGATTTCCAGTTAGTTTGGCTTGTGTAGTTGTCTCCGTTTCTCTACGACATGACAGACCGAGGGGAGGGAGTGGATTCAATACCGCGTCTGTCCTAATCCTGTGTAATACTATGAAAATGCGCAAATTTTCTGCTCCCTAAAGAGCAGCGGAGCCGTGGAATTTAGATAAAGCCAAGTCTTTTGGGTTACTCTTTCCGGCGGAAAAAAGTGACAAAAGCAAAAAGGCATGTAGTTAACTAGTGAACACTATGCTGCTGTACTTTACACTCATTTTTAGATCATTCCTACTTTTATCTTGCTTTTACCTCTAAAGTGGAGGAAGTTATTTAATCCGTATTACTTATTTTGTGTAAGTATTCTCAAAAAAAATCCTTCACTTTGTGCAAATTCCTTTAAAAATTTACCCTTTTTTATGAAAAAAATACTCATACTCACGCTCTTTTTCCTTTTTCTAGAAAATGCAGCAACTCAAACACTGATCCCATTTCTAGGCAAAAACGGCCTAATAGGACTTGCTGACGAATCAGGAAAGTTGCTCATTGAGTCACAATTCACTGAGTTTAACAACCTCGTTGAGCCCGATAAACCCAGTTTCTATGCCAAAAAGAACGGTGAAACCATCCTTGTTTTGCGAAATGGAATGCAATTCCCGGCTCGAAATGGGGCAAATGGTGCCAATTTTGTCCGAAATTTCGATAGTTATGGTTCCCGCGCGACCGACACCATACGCCACCTGGTCGCCATCGAAATGGGCGAAACAATTGCTTATGTGAACACCCAGACGGGTAAAAAGGTTGAGTTTTTGAAGGAATCGAGCAATGGGTTACGGCTATGGTTTCCGGTGGATTTTCACGCACTGATGGGCGGAGAAGGCAATCCGCTGACTAAGTTCCGGTTTGGGTGCCAGCGGGTGATCCGCCCAGGCGGAATCCTCAATTTTATAGATACCTCACTGAATCTAATGTTTCGAGAAGACTTCGCTGCTGCGACTGTCGTGGATCCGCAGTTTTTCATCGTAGCGAATGCCGAGAAGAAATTTGCCATAGCAGATCGGACAGGGCGAATCCGTACAAAATTTAAACCTGAATTGGTCGTACCAACTGAAAAATCGGGCTATTTCATCTCAAACCCACCGATTGATGGCTATAACCCGACAAAAAAAGGAAATGTTGGGCTGATGGACGCAGATGGAAAATTTATCATCGAACCCAAATTTGATGACATCCGGCCCGGCGGCGACCAGTTTTTAATTGTTAAAACCGTCATGGGTGAAGGGCTGATGGACTATGCTGGGAACATGATTTTGTCGCCTACCAAGGGCGAAATCAAGCACGCATTCGGCGATTTTTTTATCCTAAAAGCAGGAGGGAGAAGCACCGTTATTAATTCAAAAGGTGAACTCCAACTACCCGGTGATTTTCAGGATTTGAGTTATACCTCGCAAGTAGAGGCTGCGAATTCTTATTTTCAATTCACGGATGGCCCCACCTGCGGCGTATTTTCAAGTGATTTTCGCTTGATTTTTCGAGATACCTGTGGGATGATGGAACGCATTAATTTTGAAAAAAAGACCCTTTTCAAAACCCATAAATCGCGCTATGCCAGGGGCAACCTGATCGGATTAATTGATGTTTCGGGAAAGGAACTACTGCCGCGTAAATTTTTGTCCATCGCAGCGATTTATGAAACTGGTATAGTAGTAGTCAAAACGGACAGCCTCGCAGGGCTTTTTTCCTTTGATGGACAATGGATTTTGCCTTGCGAATTTTGGGAAGCCTTGGCTTTTAATCATAGCGACGTGCTGCCCGACGGTTCATTGAAAAAAACACTCAAAATTTTCGGCAAAAAAAAGGGTGCCAACCGCTGGCTTGGCTTTGATAAAAACGGAAATCGGTTACCTGAAAACGATTGTTTTCATCCGATGAACCAAAAGGATAAACTCATTCACTACCCGCCAAACCTGCGCGGTGATGATCGAAGAGTAGTTTTTGCAGACGGCACCGAGGCCATACGCCCCAATTCGTGGATTGGCATGGGCAATTTGAAAGCCGCTGAAACACCCGTAGGTTTGTTGATTTTGAAAGAAGATCCAACGACTTGGGACGTTTTAGATAAGAAATTAGGTTCTGTTTTGCCATCAGGGTTTTGGATTCCGAGAAATGAATTCTATCCACGGAATATCGAGAATATCAGCCTCGTGGCTGTTTGGCAGAAAGATCCGAACGAGAAAAAGATGCCCTCGCCAGTGGTCGTCCCCGATAAGCCAGTGAAAAAACAGAATACAATTCAACTCATAGAAGAAGACCCACCACCAATGGTGGATGCTGTAGTAGATGACAGAATATACGCAACGGCCGAGGAGTCATCAACCAACTCCATCGGCGGCGGCGTGATCAATGCACTCGGCGAATGGGTGATAAAACCGACCACAAATGCGCGATTTCAACCAATTTCTTGGAATTTGGTTATCGAATACGCCCTTTCTGGCACGGAAGATCAGCGTTCGAAGCCTCGAAAACTGCATCGCGTGAACCATCCAAAACCTGCCATTTTTGACATAGTTGGCGTAGAAGGGATTGGAGGGCAAAATATCCCCGTTTATCAAAATGTGGACGACCCAGCAGAACCAGGTAAAAAAGTGACGCTGCAAGCCTATTTTTCACGCAATGGAGACCAACTTACACCAGCTCAGTTTAGTCAGGGAAATTCGTATTTCAAAAACCGAACTGTCATACGCCTCCACGAGAAAGGCAAAAAATCGTGGATCATCATCAACGAAAAAGCACAAAAAGTGGCCGACCTCAGCGACTTGGACGACACAGGTGGATATTTTTTGGAAAATGGATATATGGCGGCTTCAAAATCTGGGAAATGGGGCGTGATTGACTCGAATGGGCGCGAAGTATTGCCCTTTAATTTTCAAAAACTGAGCATTGTAGAAAGTGGCCATTTCTTACAGGAAAAGAGTGAAACTAATAATAAGTATCGCTTATTGGATTGGAAAGGCCAGTTTTTGGCTGAATCTGAATCTCGGATCGAACGCCGTCAATCGAATGCGAATTGCTTACTCATTGTTTTGAATTACCGAACGGTGGGCAACAATTCGACAGCAGAAACCCTGATTTTTTCAAACGATGGGGTGAAAATTGGCGAAATAAAAGGCCTTTTTTATTCCAAAGTTTCTTCGTCGGATAAAGACAGATTCGGGCAGTTTATATCGGCTGAGGGCAAGCAGTTTTTTGTGGATTTGAAAACTGGGAGGGAGTATCGGGAGTGAAAAGAAACGGTGCGTTTGACATTATAATACTTCTGAAACGCTGAATTGGCTCGGCGGGAAATGCCACTTCATGCGCCAAAGCAATGCCCTTATCACAAGCCAATCGGTGATATTTCGATGTTGTGTACGTGCAATCATATTTTCAGTGAAAGTTACAGTTTGAAGTGCACCCCAATTTTTTGTATCAGTCCACCTTCCAGATCCATTCCCCATCTAGTTTGGTATAGCCTATTTTATCGCCTCTTTCCAATCTAAAATAGGCGCCGCCCACCATTTCGACACGGTCAAACCGAGGCGGGATGATGATCTTTCCGTCTTTGTCGGCAAGCCCCATCATGGTTGGTACTTTCACTTGCACGCCTTCGGCTACTTGTTCTATTTTGACGTATTTCGGGGGCGATACGTACAGCCCAAATCGGTTGATCGTGCCCCAAAAATAACCCTTCCGAACCAAGGCTAAGCCATTGTTGAAAGGTTTGGCATCAGAGAATGCTAGTCCAAATTCGTCCACACCCTCGCTATTGAGATAGATATACTTGTGTTTTCGTTCTTTTTCGGGTCTGCGTCGGGTGGTATCCACCACTGCGAAGCCCTCTGCCCAACCGACGGCACGGTCGTTGCCATAAAGGACTTGATAACCCCCTTTTTTATTAATCAGATAGTCATGTGCCCCTATTTGTCCGATGGTACGGTACTTATAAAATGGGTAAATTTTATCGAAACCAAGCCCAGAGAGGCGTTTTCCAAGGGTATCTGTCAGGTAATATTTGTTATTCTTGGTTGATTTTGCGTATCCCAAAAAAGAATCTTGTTTCATGGGGATCAATTGGCCTGAAATAGCGGTATTGGCTTGAGGTAGCGGAGGCGGTTTTTGATTCGTTTTAGCAGGAAAAAAAAATTCATTGGGATCGCGCACCACTATTTTCCAATAAGTGCCATAATCTGTGATCCATCTATAGCGAAAACCCAATACCGTATCGCCCTCAAAATTAAGCACCCCCCAATGAATGCCTTTGCGGGCAATGACACCACTTGGTGTAACACCTTGTACATAATCATAAACAGGGGCAATGATCGTAGTGCCGAGCGAATCCATAACCCCCCAGTAAACACTATCTTGGGTGGATGATGACGCTACCCAATATTCACGAAACCGAAAACTGGAAGGGAGTTCTTTAGGAGGAGACAGTTCATAAAGGTAATCAAGCGGCGGCAACTCCCAAGTCATATTGGCATTGTTTTCTTCCAAGGTTTGTAAGATTCCATTAGGTGAAAAACGGGCTTTACCCCCCGAAAACTCTCCAATATAGGCACAACGCAGGGGTTGTCCATCTTTGTTTTTAACTTCTATCCCAGCCGTATCAATAAGCCCCATTTTGCCTTGCAAATCAATGAATACTGCTGTTTCTTGAGTCATAAAATCGCGAAAACGGAGACCTAAATATTTGAAATCAGTAAGAAAACGGCCTTCTAAAAAATCAAAAATTGCCATACGACACAGGGGCGTTTGGCTATCGCGGATAGCCAAACGTGTAAAGGCATTTTGGGTAGTTTTTTCCCTAGAAAATACTAAACCAAGGTCGCGATTACGGATGGGTATCACTTGCTCGGCAAAAGGAGATAGGAGCAGTGAATCTCCCTTTTTGAGGGCATACAAGGCGGTTTTATCGTCGAGTACCCACCGGTATTGATGCATCGAGATCACCTTGGGTATGGCACGGTCAAAATTGTAATCGGAATAATCAAATCGGCGTGGAATAGCGGTTCGGGACAGTTCGAGAAAGGAATCAATTTCGGCAACTTTAATGGTTTGTACGTTGCCGAATGCCTCGGCATTGCCAACCCCCAGCCCAGGCATTATCTTTAGCACCACCAAAGAAGTATCGGTACTGGCTTTAATAACCTTATCTTGTATGACGATTTTTTTAAATATTGGTGGGGCAATTTCCTGAAGGTGGGCATTGATAACACCTTGGTGCTTATCGAGTTCTACAATCGCAAAACTATCTTTGAATGGATGTATTTTGGTATAAATACAAGGCACTGAAAGGGTATCAAGCCCTTGTTTCCACAGTCCCCAGAAGCGTTTGTTGATATTGCCCTTAATAGATATGGGATAGTAGCCCAGTGAAGACGGCAACATGGATGGCACTACAGTACGTCCAATTTTCAAGGGTTCCCCTTTGGGCGTAATCACACTCATTGGCACGGAATCTCTTCTCCAGGCTTTATACATAAAGTCTTCATCAAGGGCAAAATACCGATAATTGACATCCAATTCTGATATTTTTCGTTTCTCTTTCACCGAAAATAACGCAATACCATTGCCATGAGCGAGCCCATAAAAATGCCGATTGATTCGATGTACGCCTATAAATCTTTCAGAACTCAATGGAATACCTGCACGACCCGTGATGGCCCACCCTTCGGGGTCTTTGACGGCAAAACTGTTTTCTTGAAAAGCGATGATATCCAAATTTTTCATAGGTAATATGACCTTGTTGTTTAGATCAACCATCCCCTTCAAACCGCCTACGCTGTTGCTCACCACGTACAAGGAAGGGCAATCGCGTTGGGCTTTTAGTTCTGCATATTGAGCCGGCAATATCATTTTTCCACTCAGGTCTATCACGCCCCATTTGAAGTCTTTTTTGACCAACAGTATATTAGCCCAGGCGGCATTGCCCGGTTGAGGCGTTTGTACATCATCCCATTGGCTGGCATCGTAGATCAGTTGGCGATCTTTGTTGACGACTTGGTATCCACCATTATCGGTCACGACTGCAAATAGCAGATCAGTCAATACATGAACACGCTGATAAACTGGTGGGAAAACCTCCCGACGGTATTTGTCGAGTAACCCACATCGGTTGCCAATAGACACCATTCGGTACTGGCTGGCCAACTGAGGGCCAGAGCCATGATAAGGGGTGCCAACTTCTGCCAGACCATCATATTGGGGCGGCACTACTACTTTGCCTTTGGTACTGATATAACCCCATTTTTGGTCTATGCGCACTGGCAATACCTTCTTTTGAGCCCATAAAGACCCAGACGCTGTGTAAAACAACAGCCCCATCCATAAAAAACGTAGCATTTGCAGCGACTTTTGTGGTGATTTACAGCGAAAGGGTGCGGTCTAAGTCTTGCGGACTTTTGATGGTGTACGTTTGAACCGCCATACTGAATGTATAGTTTTTGTTGGCTGACTCGCGTAGTTTGGGTATTAGTTTCCGAAACTCAGATTCGGTGATCACGGCGACTTTTTGGTCGGGCAATACTGCTAATAATGTATTGTCTTTTTCATTGGGATTAAAAGCAAATTTTTCCCATGCATTGGGGGCGTAACCGACCACCATGGTGCCGCCTTTGCATACCAAATAGACGGAGATTAAATTTTTCAAATCATTCGGAATTTCCATTTTTTCAAAATCAAACCCTGCTATCAATTGTACATTATCTGGCTGTTTCCAGAAAATATCGTAGTTGTATATGCCAAAAGTATTGATACCTACGCTGCGAAGGTATTGGTTTTGGTCAGCCCTGAGGCGTTGCTGATCGGAGAGTGCTACGTAGGATTTCTGATAATCTGTCATTTTTTGTTGATAGTCGCGCATAGCAACCTCGTAGGCAGCCCCTGTTAGGCAAGGATTTACGGGGATGGAGTAGTTTTTGTCTTCGCTTTGAAGGGAGAGGATATATTGTCCGTCGGTTTTGCTTGGCTCCAACTTGATGTCTTCCCACTCCTGGGTAAAAATCCATTGGTTGGTGGCAGGGTCTTTGGCCTTGTCGCTGCCCGTAAACTGTAGTACCATGCCCTGCATGGATTTCAACTCTGGGAAACGATCATAATTGACCTCAAAATTTAATTTTGGCTTGGATTTATCCAATAAAGCGGGTTTGGTAGGGGCTTTCATCTGAATTTCTTCTTCTCCTTCCGCTACCGCAGCATTGGATTGGGCAGTATTTTTAATAGGATCAGAGTCGCCAATATCTATCCAATTGCCGATCTCGGTATCAAAAAACCAAGTATCGTATCGTCCGTCAACGTTAGAACTGAGGTTGACTTGTATTTGCTTTCCGGGAGCAATTTTCACGGCGGTATTGTTCACAAAACCCTCCATTTGAAACATACCAGCAGTTTGAAGCAATCCTTCCTGACCGTCAGGGCCTATGGCTTTCATCGGTATCCCACTCGCTATGATTTCTCCTGCGGAATGGAACTCTTTGAAATGCAAGGCCACTGGCTCCGTCACAGGTCGTCCATCTTGATGTACAAATGCAGCGGCGGGCACTTCGATGCTGCCTCCATTTTGGATATTGATCCGCTTGGCGGCAGATGGATTCACCGTAAAAATTTGAGGTGCTACATTGATATTGGCCAATGGCGGCTTGACACAAAGTTTATTGGCAACGACTTGAGCACTAGGATCGGTCGTCGTCGTAGCAGTGGTGTTAGGGTTGCTTGGTGTGCAAGAGAGGATGAATGCGGCCATGCAAAAGCCGTAAAAAAATTGTTTCATACGTTGAGTTTGAACTGAGAGATGGTTGATATTTGGGATTAAACGAAATGTTAATACGATTTATTGGGTATATTTGGGATATTATAAATATTTATAGTTGTTGTGATGGGAGAACGGATGGTGCGGATTTGGACGGATAGTCAGAATGGATCAGAATCATCTTGAGCACTGCTCCGATGACTTCCTCAGCAAATGTTTTCCAGACGTTGCTTGGGTTGAGCGAGGCTCGCTCGCACACACCATCCACCCAATATTCCACGCTCGCTATACAGGGTTTGTGTTAAAAATTTTTCTGCACCACTTCGATCATTCTTTTTTTTACTTTATTCCAAGTTATTTTTTTATCAAAAACGACTGGATTTTCGGTTAATTCGGCATCTTCAAAATAGGTCAAACTCATAATGACATGAAGGCTTGTGGAGTGATTGAACATTTGATTGTACCATTCCAAAATTTGTTTAGGCTCATAATTTTCAAAAAGATAATACATGTCGAAAAAATCTTTTTTAGAACCTCGTTTGGTTACAGCATCTAATTTCATAGGAGCAACATCGCGAATATCAGCCAAACGGACACCTTCGGTTTCAATCAAAGAAAAAGCAAAAGGATATTTAAAATGCACAATATCTACTTTTACACCTTCTACCACTGTGATAAAAATAGTATTATTGATGGTCAAAGGTTGTACCGAAAAATCCTCTTTGAGTATGTCTAGTATTATAGCCGCATCAAAGGGGTGATGGGTGAAAAGGTCTAAATCAACGGAAAAGCGATGCCCCATTTGGAGTGCCAATGAAGTACCACCAACCAAAAAATTATGTTGCAACGAAGGGTGTTTTTGCAGCCGTTTTAATAATTCCAGTGTGTTGGGTTCGACTGTGCGTAATTGTAGCATCTAAAATTGGTTAATGGTTCATTAAAATAAGCCGAGCAAAATGCCAATGCTTGTTTGTCCAAATGCCTTTGTTGCAAAGCGGTTTGTCGAATAGTTTCATTACCATAAATTTCTTTTATCAAATACCAATCTGATAAAAGCCCATGTGACAATACTCTGTCTATCACATACGCTGAATATTTGAAAACATCTAATTTCTGTTTATCAACGTCCCAAAAGAGATAACTGCTAAATTGATCAACAAGTGCTGCGCTTTGCGCCTTTTTACTTTTCATTTTACAAAGTCAACTATTATTTTTTGCAAAAATATCGTTTTTATTTTAAACCCTTTATTTATTTCCATACGAATCCCATTTCTAAAAGGTGAGCATTTATTTTCATCATGATTGTCATTTCCGCATTTCCATGAAAGCGTCTGTATTTAGCGCAATAGTGGTGATTGTTTCCTCATTATATTGATCATGTTTGATTTTATTTGCATCATTCTCATCAATGAATACAGGATATTCTTGAAATAAAACAATCTTTTTTTGGCCTTACAAGTACCTCCCATAGTTCGTCCAGTGTCTCGTCAGAATGAAGGATTTTCCCAATACTCATAGCCAAAGTAAATGCAATACGCGGTGTTCCTTGACGAAAAAGGAAGGCACTTACCAGCACATTGGTATCAAAAACAAAATATCGTTCAGGATTCATGGAGAATTTTGTCCAGTATTTCGGGGGTCAAACCATTAGCAATTGCTTGGTCACTGAGATTATCAAGCAATTTGGAAAAGGTTGCTGGCGTGAAGTTTTTCCATTCTTCTCTTTCAACCAACCAACAAAAAAGGCTGACTATTTTTGCTCGCTGCTCAGGGGTTGCCTGATGCCAAGTAAATGCTATTGATTCATTTACGGGTAGTACAAGCCGTTGCGTCGTCATATTTTTAAATTTTATACAAAGGTACGCCATATTTTTCCATTCTCCAAATCCAATACCCTGCGCATCCTGCTCCCTAGGTTGCTTGTTTTTGTTTGAATCCGTTCGATCCGTTCTGCCATCCTATCATGGTCGGTCATCGTGAGGTTTCCCGTTGTAGTAGGATGGGAGAACGGATGGTGCGGATTGGACGGATTTTGCAAAAAAATCGCCGTAATACCAATAAAAGCCTTATTTTTGCAGTAAGAAATTGATAAAAATGACTGTTACAGAGAAATACATCAATCCATTTACGGATTTTGGGTTTAAAAAACTATTTGGTACAGAACCAAATAAAGATTTGCTCATAGACTTTCTGAATGAAGTTATTTTACCAGCACAGCGTAAAATCAAAGATTTGACCTACAAGAAGAATGACCACTTGGGGGCAAGTGAATTTGACCGTAGAGCCATATTCGATCTGTACTGCATCGGTTCTAACAATGAACGCTTCATTGTAGAAATGCAAAAGGCAAAACAAAACTACTTTAAAGATCGAACTGTCTTTTATTCCACATTTCCGATACAGGAACAAGCACAAAAAGGTGATTGGGATTTCAAATTATCCGAAATATTCACAGTCGGCATTTTAGATTTTGTATTTAGTGACGAGCAGATATATGAATCAGAAATAGTTGAGAAAGGCACAAATTTAGAAGCGAAAGAAGTCCGCCATGTTGTCAATCTGAAAGACCAAAAGTGTCGAATTTTTTATGATAAACTGACATTTATTTATTTGGAAATGCCTAATTTCACGAAAACAGAAGATGAGTTAGAGACTACTTATGATAAATGGCTTTATGTTTTGAAAAACCTGTCAACTTTAAATAAACGCCCGAGTAATCTTCAAGAAAAAATATTCCAGCGATTATTTGATACGGCAGAGATAGCGAAATTTAGCCCCGAAGAAAAAGAGCAATACGAAGATAGTTTAAAATCATATCGAGACTTGAAAAATGTTATTGACACTTCATTCGGAGATGGCAAACTTGAAGGCAAACTTGAAGAAAAAATTCAAGGTATAATAAAATCTTTGAAAAGAGGCAAATTGACAATTGAAGAAATCTCAGAAGATTTTAGTGTAACAGTAGAATATGTACTTAAAGTCAAGAGAGAGCATCGTCTCTGATGTTCTGTTGTTACGGAATTACAAGTTTTGGGCAGATTCAAACACTAAATGCCATGAGGTATTATTACGCTGAGGTTTTCTGCTGCTGTTAGCCAGCGAATTGATTGGATAACAGCAGCAGAAAAGGAGGTGTTGGTGTACTTTGAAGCGGTCGGGGCAAGAGAATATCAGTGCCTTACTTGAAATGACCGTTCCCTTCACTGGCGCGATGCTCTACTCGTTTTTTTTGTGTCGGGTAGAACCCGATTGATCGGTGGCACGAGGTTAGAACACTTCGCGCCAGCAAGGGTTAATAGCGCACCTCAAATATCATCTCCATACAAATCAATTTCAGTTCTCTCCTTCAAGAGTTTATTAACGAGTTGGTCAGCCTGACGAGTAGTTTCTGGTAGGCGGTAATTTGGACATAATTTAAGCACCCATTCAATAGCTGATTCTAAGTCAATCTTGTGACCAATACTCACAAACAGCGGATTGACACCAATTTGGGTTCGTAAAGCAACTCCTACTACTTCGTCATCCCAAACTAAGGATTGGCTACTACTTCGCTCCTTATTCAACAATTCTTTGTCATAAGCCCCAATCAGCCTTTTCTTAGCACACCCAATGGTCGGAATATCCAATTCTAAGCCTAAATGTGTAGCCATGCCCACTCCTTTCGGATGGGCTATTCCATGTCCATCACAAACAATTAAGTCTGGCTTGATTTTTAACTTTTTATACGCCTCTAAAAGAGGAGGAATTTCCCTAAATGAAAACAACCCTGGAATATAAGGAAAAGTAATCTTCATTTCGTGCCATGATTCTTCTATAATCTGAAAAGTACTAGCATCAAGGACTACAAATACGCCAACCATTTTCTGTTGCAATTCGTTATAGGCCACATCTACTCCAGCAACGTATTTAACATCTGTCAGTTCATTGCTCTTTATAACTTTCTCCCTGAGTTGGTTCTGCAAGTTATAAAATGGCATTATATCATATCCTCCATCATAAAGACCTTCGTCTTCATATTGAGCCCTGTTTTCTTTCCAAGACTTAAGATAGGTATTATTTTGACCAATTGAAAATTGGTCACGAGTATTGCCCTTATTATCCACTTTTATTATTTCAATAATTGATTCCATATCGACAATCCAAAATAATAATGAGTTTGGGTAAACTTCAATAAAATAGCCGTTACGTATATCATTGTATGTGCCGATCAATTTTATTTGACCATTCTGGTCGTACTCAATATGTATTCCTCTTATGACACCCTCCAGAACCATGTAATGGGACATTACCTTACCTTTTTCATATCGCTTAACAACTCCAGAATAAAGCCTCCCGTGGTAATAGTACTTCTCATCTTCCAGATTCAGAATTAATTCAATAGAATTAATTGATCTAAGTTTATTCATTCCCAATCATTTTTACTCCATGTGTGCCATGCCAGCAGCAAACACATCTAGGAGGGTTTGTTCCTTGTTTTGATTTTACAAACACTATGAATTCCCCTAACCTATTTTCTGGAAAAGTTCCTACTGGCAATCCTTGTAAATTTTCTAAATCCTTTATTGCCTTATCCAAAACCCTGAATTCAGCATGTGAACCAAATTTACCAGCCGATACTATACTCTCAAGCGGTGCATCAACTAACTCGTGTAATTTTAAAAATTCCAGGTAATCGACCCTCTTTTTAAGAATAGGATGTAGAGCCTCAATGAAAGCCTGAGCTGTTCCATCAGATACTTCACCCGAAAGGAAGTTTACGGAAGTAATTGGATTTGATGAGGGACTTGGTAATAAAGGATGAAATACACCGCCACCCACTGCAGCGTTATTTGATATATTTAGCTCATCTACTGCATCTACTAAATCTCCTACTGCATCGCCATATTGACTTCTTACACTTGCCTTAAAGACATTATCTATTTGAATTATCGGCCATGAACTTGCCCCAGCATAATGACGATGTAAAATAGAACCATTAGAATGCCATATTTTTAACAAATATGGACTACCCATAATCTGATTCATAGATGTGCCATTGCTACCGAAATCATCTGCGAACCTATTTAAAGTAGGTACATCTGTTCTTAATGCTTTTAGTACATCATCCGAACTATTAGAAAACACCTCCCAAGCCCTAACCAACCCCGAATTCCCCTCAAAAGCCGCCGCTAAGATAGCACTACTTTTTAAATCCTCCGCAAGTTTTACAAGTTTTTCGACATCCACTTTCAGCCCCGGAAGATTAGCCTGATGGGCATACTTCCAAACCTTCATGACAAAAACATCATTTTGACAGGCATCGGCTATTTGGCCTGCTATTTTACCGCCTGAAGTGCCGCCTGCACTAATTACTTCGTCAACAAATGCTTTCCAGTCATTAATCTAAAAACCATGATAGCCGCTCTTCATAAAATGCCCTGCTTTCTGGGACTTTACTGGCTTCAATAATCTTTTCAATGTATGCTGATAAATCAAATGGAATGCACTGCACCTTTAAAGAGCCCATTGTTGCAATAATTTGCAATATTTCCATAAACGCATCTGTATTCAGTGCAATGGTGGTTATTGTTTCCTCATCATATTGATCATGTTTGATTTTGTTTGAATCAGATTCATCTATGAATACTGGATATTCTTGAAATAAAGCAAGTTTTATACAGCCATTATGCAGCCGAATTTCTTCATACAAACTTACTCCGTTAAATACTCCACCCTTACTCCAATTGTAATTGAACAATAGTTGTAAAAGATTATCCTCACCGCTATATGTTGGTACAGATTTTTTTTCAAAAAACCACTTACCTAATCTTATTTCTGCCAACCCACTCTCTACAAGATCTAGGTCTTTAATCTCTAGCGGTTTGATCGATTCTAAAAATGCAATAAATTGTTCAGGTGTCATATATTAATATTCGTTTTTACAGCGTGGCATAGGATTCAAGATATTGTGAATAAAGACTTTTTGAGTACATTCAGTTTCGGACAGAAAGCAATGTTCAAAATGGGTGATTAAATTATTTCTGGGTCTATCGAAACATTCTTTAGTAAACCTGACTATATACCCGTCGGCAACTGCACCAATTGGTTGATAAACATGTTCATTTTCATCCCAAAGTATGGCAATATAAGTGGTAAAATACAATACGTCTTTCCATCCAAAGTGTGGAGAGTTTTTTTCAGGCATTTGACCTACGGAAGTTATTTTTGTATAGGTGTTGCTTTCAACATCATACCTGATTTCACCTAGCCCATTGGTGAAATCAGGAAACCAATTAACCTGTGCATCAGGACTATCAAGATTGAAAAAGAACCCCGCTGTGGACATAACTGGAGCGAATCCTCGAAGATAATTCCTCCATCCAGTCATCGTATAGTTGCCTTTGGGTTCAAGTTTATTAAGTCTTGCATGTAAAAACTTGCTATGCTTTACATGTACATCCTCTGGCAATGCGACGGCCCACTTGCTTTGGTCATTATGATGGTGGATGAGTTTTTCGCCGATTCTAGACTGCCAAAATGGTCTTTCTGCTTCGGGAAATGAGTTAACCCACTGTTGGTTTACTTTTGGTGCTACTAATGCCTTAGCATCCTCGATATTATCAAGAGATAATCGGCCAGGGTTTAATTCTGCATAAATTTTCCAAAAGTCTTTCATATTTCTTTTTGCTCCCGTTATTGTCAAAGATCCTGATGTTGCATGATCCATATTTACAGCATTCTGGCTCTTATAGGCTTGAGTAATTAAAGGGCCAGGGTCTTCGGGGTCGGGAACGTTGGGGTGTGAATTTCCCTTGATCAAGTCTATCAACGTGATACTAGTATTTTCATTGTTCATGATCATCTCCCCAAAGCCTAAATCTTGAAATACTTTCCCGGCAAGTAGATATTCACTTACTAAGTTCGAGGTAGCATCTGATAAATTTACGTTGGATTTAAAGTACAATTCAACTTTTAATTCCGGAAATTGGGAAATCAAAATATGAAACCAAATTTTTAATGGCTGGCCTTGGTTAAGATTATCATAGAGTGAATAACCATATTCACACAAGTTGACACTCTTTGTTATTATGATGGAACTTGGGCTTAATCCAAGTGCCGCTGTTATGGCATTTGCTTCTGTTTCTAGGTTAGATTGAACTCCATTGTAATTTATTTGTATATTGGCATCATTCCTAATGGTTGCAGATATTCTGCTTTGAGTGGTCGAATCAGCAGGTTTTGTTTGTCCATTAACTAAATTAATATCACCCAAGTATGCAAAATGCTTGGTAGCCAGTAGTATTTTTTCTTCTTCATATGTAAGACATGGCTTGTTGCATGCTGATTGGTTGCCAGTGCAACACAATAGCCTGTTCTTTATATCACTCAGCACCAGAGACATGGCATTTTTCTCTAATTCAGCAAAAATAGAGTTTGCTACTATTGGCGTATTAGCATCAAATAAACTCTTTATTTTAATATAAATTAAATCTTTCTCTATGCTTAAATCGCAGTTTTGTCCGATAACACTAGGAATAACCAAATCTACCCAATATTTAGAAAACACACCATTACTCACATCATTTTGCCTACCAAACAATAAGTAATATTGGCTTGAATTAGCAGCAATAACTCTTAAATTCTCAAATGCTACTGGATATTTATACGGGTCATAAAACTCTTGTTCAACAAAAAATCCAGCACTGAACACTTTAAACTTTCCAGCGTAGCCCAGAGAGTCAAAAAAGGCACACAGTTCTCCCGCTTTCTCGTTAAGACCGGGCAAATGGGCAGCAATATCAACACCACTAGCATCTTTTTCCAACTCCACATAATGTGTTTGCCCAAACGACAGGTTGAGCGTCAGTGACAAGAAGCAGAAAAGGGTAATGTTTCTGAAAAATATAATATTTCGCATGATTTTCTTTTTAAAAGTTAAAATTAATTTTTAAGGAGTCTCCTACCAACTCAACACCACCGTAGCGATCTCCGACATAGCGCCATCCGTATATTTGGCATAGACCCCATATATTACGCCCACCCCAGTGGCACCAGGCGTAATCGCAAAACCTGTAGGGCTTTGGGAAAATGGCGCCACCATGCCTTTGGCAATGAGGGTTCTGAAATCGGCGGCATCTTGATCTATGAATGAGAATTGACCGGGAATGGGCACTGGAAATCCAAAATCGCTGGATGCCGCTGGGCCTAAAGTCAAAAACTGGAGGTTGATCATAGGGTTGCCTGCTACCCCACGCATCACCTGAAAGCCCATCAGATCGGGGTTGTTGGCATTGGCATAATCCCAGCCCAAGCCTACGGCTTTGGGGGGCGTATTGGGCTGAAGCCCTGGGAATACCCCCACAAGGTTGAGAATAGGGCCACGCACCATATTATCGTAGGGTTTTACTTCTATGATCGGCGATGCTCCATAGCGGTTCACCTCATCCACTGCGACCAAGCAGTACTCGTAGCGGTAACTGATGTTGGCCGTGGAGTCAGTATAGGGCTTGATGATGCTATTGGCAGGTATCTGCACCAGAACTTCCCAATCCAAGTAGTCTTTGAGGCGGCGTAAGAATCGGTATTTGACCACATCTTGGCTATTGCTCGCCGTGAACAAAAACTCTATGTTTTGACCTAGTATTTTGTAACTGGCTATGACTGGAGGGGCTGGAGGGATCACATCGGGTCGTGCAGCGGTGCAGGGCGCGGAAAAGACAGAGATATTCTCGCGGTAATCGGTAGCCCTGACTCGGTAATAGGTGTTTTCAGAAAGGGTATTCATATCTACCGTGGTGCGATAAAACGTGTCCCTGATCCAGTTTGGAGTGATTTGTTGCATCTCCTCCGTGCTGGCTATGTTCCCCCTGAATATTCGGTAGCCCATGACATCATTGCTGGAGCTTCGAGCCCAATGGATGCGTACATTGCCCACGCTGTCGCAAGTGCATACTGGTGCGGGTGGGGGGCGGGAGGTTTTCTGCTGCTGTTAGCCAGCGGATTGATTGGATAACAGCAGCAGAAAAGGAGGTGGTGGTGTACTTTGAAGTGGTCGGGGCAAGAGAATATCAGTGCCTTACTTGAAATGACCGTTCCCTTCACTGGCGTGATGCTCTACTCGTTTTTTATGTATCGGGTAGAACCCGACTGATCGGTGGCATGAGGTTAGAACACTTCGCGTCAGCAAGGGCAGGAATTAAAAAGGCAGGTCATTAACCACTTGTGGAGGTAGAGGTGGAGGCAAAATCGTTTTTTTGAAATTAGGCATATCTTCAAAAGGAATACCGAACCAATGCCCAGGATTGCCTGCCCTTTCTTCTGCCTCTCCAATAACATCTCTTGGATCTTCTTGATAAGCGAGGTACAACCTGATTGCTCTGTTAAAGTTGCCAGCCGATAGGAACAGAATACTTCTTAGTACTTGAATACTATAATTTGAATTAAATTGACAAATTTTTTGAAAAATCAGGCTTACGATCTCTTTTTCTTCACCGTGAAAATCCTCTTCAATTTTCGCTCTTACATCATTAGGAATTGTCACCATTGTTATTTGAATTTAATTTGGAACATATGCAGAAATCGTTGGATTGAAGTGATAATTAAGGACATTTTCCAGTTCATATATCTCTTTACCTGTCCATGTTCTATCTAACCAGTTACCTGTGTTTACACCATTTTTCCAAATAGTTGTAACGTCGGACGGGTCTGATATAATTCTGATAATATCACCTCTCTGGACGGACTCAGTTAACCAAAGCCGGTTCTGCTCCCATGTAAATTGTCCTGGAGGTAAACTCAATAAATTCAAACCACCAGGGTTATTTCCCATTTTATACAACTTCAAATCATCAATGAGATACCAAGTACCCATAAACGGAATACCAAAATGATGCTTTCCAATCACTGAAACAGTTCGGTCTAATGGACAAGCAATATCTCCTCCAAATCCTAAAAGTTTAACTTTAAATGAATTTTCGAGTATTTCTGCTACAACAGTGCCGTTTTTTTGTACCTGAACAACATCATCTGCCATCGAAAAGACAAAGTTAAAATTCAGATTTGCTGTTTGCCATCCATTAACTCTTTGTATCCAATACAAAGAATTACTGATAGGGGTTTCACTCAACGCATCCCAAGCCCTCACCAACCCAGGTGTCTCATCAAACTTAGCCGCTAAGGTAGCGTTTCCTGCTAAATCACTGGCAAGGTTAGAAAGTTTTTCTACATCGATTTTCAGATCTGGAAGATTGGCTTGGTGGGCGTACTTCCAAGCCTTCATAACCAAAGGGTTGGTTTGGCAGGCTAGGGCTATTTGGCCTGCTATTTTACCAGCCTCTCCTCCTCCTGCTCCGATGACTTCGTCAACAAATGCTTTCCAGTCAGTGGGGTTTGTTAGAATCTCCTCTCCATGCTTTATTAGATTTTCGATTGCTATCGTGACGAGACATGGAGAATTATTGGATAAATTTTCTTGACCTGATTGTTCAATATCACCTGGTCTTGCGACTGAAGCGCAAGGGAACTGGACAAGTTTTAATTCTGATATTTCAGAGCTAGGGAAACCAGGGATTGTTTTTAATTTCCTACCTATACCTACGGTTTCTGAAATTACAGGAATGGCACCTACTACAGACCAAATAGCTGCGCCTGTTTGGCCTTGAGCACCATAATAAGCTGCATTTATCAGGTCAGCAACAGGAAATACCAAACCGATAGCATCAAGTACAGTATGCCCATCTGCTTGTGTTGAATTTAACCAGATAATGAGTTCAGGTGGTAACACACCATTTAAATGGGTCATAACATAATAACTTAAATACCCATATTTCTCCATATCAATTACTCCATTATTAAGGTATGGATCTGTTATTTCTACATACTCGGCATGTTGGCAACTATACTTATAATAATGATTTTCCTGATCTACGGGATCATACCTGACTAAATAGTATGTTTCAAATGATGAGTTACCTGGCTGTGGATTCGGTATTCTAAAGTAAGTACCTGGTTTTGAATTTGGCTTATTTGTGGCCAGTGCGTTATAAAAAGAAGTACGAATGGCTTCTATCGTAGGTGGATTTGTTTCTTTAAAAACAACTACATTGGTAGTGTCGGCATCTATATTTGCGAGTACTGTTATAGTCCCTGATGCATGAATATTGGGTGGGCGACTACTAGGTGGATAATAGTTATGATATTCATAAGCGAACTTTCCAGAAACGGCGGGTCTAACTATAACAGTATAAAAGTTTTGAGCCAGTTCATCAGGATAGAGTGCTTGATATACTCCACTTGACTTGGCAAAATTAAAATAACCCTTATATTCTTTAGTTGATGGATTGAAGCACCCTTGCCATAAACCACCTTGTTCAACAAATCCACATAGCAACCTATTGTCAAATGTACAACCAGCCTGTTCATATGTGTTGGAGTTCCAATAAAACAAAGGAATTACATTTTCTTGGAGTTCAATAGGTTGACATGCTCTCGATAGAAAATGAGAATTAAATTGAGTACCATTTGGGCATTCAATACTCAGAGGGGTAATATCCTCCTGAATAACTTTTTTATCAATTTCACACAAAGACCCTGCTGCCGCAAAAACCACGTTAGCACTTTGCTCAAATTGGTCACTATAAGAGTGCTCCGTGATTTCTGATGATTCTGCCAACTCACTATTCAAATTTATCTCAATATCGCGCTCACATAGGCTTTTCCCAAAAGTGTAAGAGGCTACGTATAAATAGTCTTGATGGTTTGAAGGGTCTTCCCAGATGTGTGCCCAGATAGAGACACTGCTTCCGCTAAAATTTTGGAACTCAACTTTGATGGATTCAAATTTATCTCCTACGCAAAAAGTTTTGTTGGAGGTGACAAACCCTTTCATAGAACTGAGTCCTTGGAAATAATCAGATCCCAGTACATTCTCCAGCACTGGGCCTAATTGCCCACTGGGTCCTTGACTGAATTGTACCTGAAGTGACGTTTCTATGGCTACGTTACCTGTCATATTATTCTCTGCTCCATTGGTATTTCTAATATTTGTTGGTCGTGTCTCGATCTGTCCATCTATCACCTTGATAGGAATACGCTGGAAACAATTGGCTGGATTATCAAAATACTGTCGTACTGTCCAAGCAGTTATGCTATCTGGGCATAGATTGCAGGCTGCTGAATTATTTATACAGCACGTCTTATAAAATTCCACAATTTGTTTAAGTCGGTTAATACCTGCTATCTCTGCATCGCTGAAATTAAAACTCATGGTGGGTGCCACCGCTAGCATAGCTTCTTCTATCATGGCAGGCATAGCCAACCTGTCGGCATCTGTTATACAAGCAAATATGCCAGTTGTCGGTAGGTTTAAGGCTACCTTGTACTCTATATTTCCGTCATTATTAACGATTCGGCCTGTCATCAACAAAAAGTAAGAACTATTGGCACGAGCCTCGTCTAACAATTTATTGTAAGAAGCATCTTGGTTATCGTCTGGCCCATAGAATTGACCCAGATGATAGATTCCAGTACCATAAACTTTGAATACTGAACCATATTCAGAGGGCATGGTAGAAACCAAGTCGCAAGAAGCCACGTTTAACGCTGGTAATGCTTGGTCAATCAAGGAGCCAGTTGCATTTTTGGGAAGGGCAAGATGTGCGTAGCAAGTCTGTGATGCCCCTTTAAAGGAAGGAACTGCAACAAATAAAAATGCCAGACAAACAATTTTTAAAAAAACAAATATATTTCGCATGATTTTCTTTTTAAAAGTTAAAATTAATTTTTAAGGAGTCTCCTACCAACTCAACACCACCGTAGCGATCTCCGACATAGCACCATCCGTATATTTGGCATAGACCCCATATATTACGCCCACACCTGTGGCGCCAGGCGTAATCGCAAAACCTGTAGGGCTTTGAGAAAATGGCGCCACCATGCCTTTGGCAATGAGGGTTCTGAAATCGGCGGCATCGGTGTCCACAAAGGCAAACTGACCCGGGATAGGTATCGGAAATCCAAAATCGCTGGCTTGGGCGAGCCCTAAAGGCATGAAATGGAGGTTGATCATGGGGTTGCCTGCCACCCCGCGCATGATCTGGAAGCCCATCAGATCGGGGTTGTTGGCATTGGCATAATCCCAGCCCAAGCCTACGGCTTTGGGGGGCGTATTGGGCTGAAGCCCTGGGAATACACCCACCAGATTGAGGATGGGCCCACGCACCATATTATCGTAGGGTTTTACTTCTACAATCGGCGATGCTCCATAGCGGTTCACCTCATCCACTGCGACCAAGCAGTACTCGTAGCGGTAACTGATGTTGGCCGTGGAGTCAGTATAGGGCTTGATGATGCTGTTGGCAGGTATCTGCGTCAGTACCTCCCAATCCAAGTAGTCTTTGAGGCGGCGTAAGAATCGGTATTTGACCACATCTTGGCTATTGCTCGCCGTGAATAAAAACTCTATGTTTTGACCCAGTATTTTGTAACTGGCTATGACTGGAGGGGCTGGAGGGATCACATCGGGTCGTGCAGCGGTGCAGGGCGCGGAAAAGACAGAGATATTCTCGCGGTAATCGGTAGCCCTGACCCGGTAGTAGGTATTTTCAGAGAGCGTATTCATATCTACCGTGGTGCGATAAAACGTGTCCCTGATCCAGTTTGGAGTGATTTGTTGCATCTCCTCGGTGCTGGCTATGTTCCCCCTGAATATTCGGTAGCCCATGACATCATTGCTGGGGCTTCGAGCCCAATGGATGCGGACATTGCCTACGCTGTCGCAAGTGCATACTGGTGCGGGTGGGGGCTGTGGAGGGGTGGCATCGTTGGGTTGCCCCACCATGGCTATACTGCGGTGTGGGTGATTATGGATGTCGGTGGCTTCAATGATGTAGTAATTGGCAGCCCCTGGCGATGGATCATTGAAATAGCCTTGGGTAGCGGGAAGATTGGCACTGATGGCCACGTATGGCTTGTCAATATCAGGTGCCCGCAATACCCGAAAATAAGAAATTTTGGCCTGTGCTTCGGTGGGAATTACCCAATCTAAAGCAATTTTATTGTCTGTAGTCACGGTAGCAATCAAAGATATGGTTATGCCTTCTGCAGGGCCGTTTTTGGCTTGGCCGATGGCCGGATCGGAGGTAGGCCCATAACTACCAAAACTACTCATACCTTTGATTCGGTACTTGTAGTCCATGTTGTTTTGGGCTACAGAATCTTCATAAAAGAAAGCATCTTTGTTGGCTTCGTTAGAAGAGACAAATACAATGGGTCGGCTATTGATAGAGGCCCAGGTGGCGCCATTATCTGCTGACCGTTCGGCAAGGTAACTGTTGTAATGCTTTTCCAGTTCATCTTTTTCCCAACGCAAGGTGATCACTCGATCACCGGGCATTACGGATAAACGGGGCTTGGGCAACACTGCTGTGGCATTGGTGGTCACTGTGATATGCTCATAACTGGCTATGATGGGTCTGGCAGCGGTGCATTACGATTCAAATGACTGGATTGCTCAAAGATGTCATGCTTGATATCAAGTACAGCATAGAAGATAATACCTCAAAACTATAATTTACCATATTAAGCAAATAAAAGACATCAACCTCCTACTTTTGGAAGAGGCGAAGCAGATAAAAGCGTTGCTACTGGGTTCGACTAAGGAGTAGGAACAGGGGTAGTGGTGGAGAATGTATGTGAATATAGTATCAGGTTGCCACACGGTGGGTGTGGCGACCTGATGGTGGTTGCCCCAGAAAAAAGTGAAAGCATTCCAACTCTGGCATATCAAAAGGATATTTTCAGAATTTAAAGGTTGTGCAATTAACTAATCTCCTATTTTCATTACCAACATATACGGCGGAGTCATGCCCATAGTCAACAATTGAATGAATGTCTTACGGGCAAATTCATTAGGTAAAGGAGCAGTTTCAAATTTTTTAAGTAATTTTTTACAATACTTTGGTGAGATCGAAAAAACGGGAGCTGTATCATGCCTCACAATCGAAAAAATATGTGTTACGGTTTCATATCTTTTATCTGATTCATCCTCTGGTAAGTCAATCAACTCAATCACCTCTTCCGAGAACACATACCATGGATATATAGGCCAATTGGCGGTATCAATGGGGTTGAGTAACGCCTGATAAATCGAGTGGTTCAAAGTTGAAAGTGCTATCTCGTATTGCTCACTATTATACTGGGGAAAATCTTTAATCATTATACACAGTTTTTCGCCAAAATCCACTTTTTCTTCCATGTATTTTCTTTTATATTCATAAAATTCTGAGTTGCCATTAGACTTGAACAACTCTAAGTAATTAGATTGCTCATAATTTTCAATTTTCTTAGAAAACAATGGACACAGTAAATCTTCTGCTTCTTGCTGCCGCCTATTGATGAGTGCTGATTTTATTTTTTGATACTGCTCTAACTTTGATGTATCAATTACTAGAAAAGTATGGTCATAGTCATACTGTAATGGTTTGAAATCTTGTGCGTTCATCATATATGACAAAAAGGTAAAAAATAGTGCTAATAAATTTTTCATATTCTGTTTCAAAAATTAGTTACTACACCCTCCTGGTTTGTTGTAGTATGATAAAGGTGGTTTTAAATCTGGACGTAACCTTATGGCATTGATGAGTGATTGCAAGCGCTCAATTGATTTTTTATTTAGGTTCTCTTCTAACCAAATCCCTCCTTTTTTAGAGGTCAATAAATATGATTTCCCATTAATATCAGTATCATAAGTAGAGTGATAACTCACTGGCATAGTGCGGAATGCCTCTCTAAATCTGTCATAATCAATCTGTAAGATTGGTACTCCCCCACTTACAACAAAGGGATTTTGTAATAGTTGGTCAAAGCCTCTAATCATACTGGAAAAAATTCTTGGCTTCCCTACTGTTTTTACTTCTACACATAGAACTCCTGTACCTTGAAATTGTTCACGTATCCGTATCAGACATGGTTTTCTTTGCCCACTTTTAGCCCATCTTTCGATTGGCCGATCCCTTTTAATTTCGCAGAAAGGCAATTTTAAAGTTCCATGAGGAATGACATTTGCTGCATATAACAAAATATAATCAGTACGGTTGGTAGGAGCATAAATATACCTAAATGCGGTTTCAAGCGCAAGCATCTCATTAAACATTTGGCTGAGGGTGCCATTTATTTCATTGTCAGTCAGGGTGCCAATATATACAGAAGAACTCAAAATGTCCATTGCAACTACCTCCCCTACTAAACCAATAAATCCATTATCCCATTTAGATTTCCATGCATTCTTTTGAAGATTCCAGAGCGAACTACAATGTGATTTCTTGAAGGCATTGAAAAGGCCAGGATCTTTGGAATTAACTAAGGCTTCAAAGTCTTCTTTCTTGTACGGCTGTTTTGCTTTTTTATCACAATAACAATCTGGCGATTCCCAATCTTCATCGAATGCAGGTTCAGTTTGCTCTAACCTCAAAATAAGATCTTGCCCATCCCCTATCACCTCTATAACATGATACCAGATTTTCATATCAGCGGTATCAGAATTAAAAATGTCTTCTACATCTTCAAAAGATACAGATTCGCACTGGTCATCGGTACAGAACGATTTTTCATTAGAAATCAGAATTGAAATTGACCTGTTTTGAAGACCCGACTCTTCAATATCATAAAAAACTTAGGCTCAATTATGATTCCAAGTTGTTACGTACATTTGTGCCATTATGCTACTACTCAGAATCCAAGATATAGTTGACGACCGTCTTTGTTATGAGAGGGTCAGAGAATTGCGTTGGTCAGAGGGGGTTTGTTGC